>CAZRMD010000018.1:17707-25102 GCA_964601135.1 uncultured Actinomycetes bacterium
ACGGCGGCGAGCGCCTCGGACTCGCTGCGCGACCAGAAGGCGTCGTCCAACCTCGATGGCCGCACCGCCCGATGCACCACGATGGGCCGGGCCGCCTCGCGGGCAGCAGCCAGCAAGGGCAGAGTCTCGAGCGGCCGGCCGCTCAAGGACTCGAAGCCGAAGGCCGGCGGATCGGCGGCATCGAAGGCCGCCTCGATGATCTCGCCTGCCTCGTCGGGCAGGATGATGGCGGCAGCGGTGGCACGCATGGCGAAGGCCACCTGTTTAACGGCCCGCTGCAGGAATTCCGGCGTCGTCACAGCCTCGGTTCCGGCCTGAGCGGTGGCCAGGAGTGCTTCGGCACGTCGTCGCGAGGCCCGTTCGGTCTCGAAGAGTCGCGCATGATCGATGGCCACCGCCGCCTGGCTGGCGACGGCTTCGACGAGCTTCTGGTGCTCCGGGCCAAAGGGCTCCTTGGCTGAGCGGACCAGGACCAGCGCGCCCAAAAGATTCTCTTTTGCCCGCAGCGGCGCGGCGAGTACGGTCTTGGCTCGCCGCTCCGGCCCGGTTGCTTTATATCGCGAGTCTTTGGTCGAGTCCTGGATCAGTGCCGTCGCGCCCTGCCGGACGACCCAGCCGACGACGCCCTCGCCGACTTTGAAGCTCTTGACTTCTTTGAGGGCTACCGGAACGCCCAGCGCGGCTTTGACGTGCAGCTCACTGCGCGCATCATCCAGCAAGAACACCGTCGCGGCGTCGAAGGCAACCAGCTCGTTCATGCGCTCCAAGATCTCCCGCAGCGTCTTGTCCAGGTCGAGACTCGTGCTCAGCGCGGCGCTGACCTGCGTCAGCAGCCGGTACGATGGCGCCGGCGTGGGAGTCCCGCCGGGCAGGACCTTGAGACGGCTCGCGTCCAGTTTGCGAGCGCGCACCGTCATGGGCCGCAGAATAGGGGACCGGCGCGAGATCACCATGCACGTCGCGGTGACAATCTCGTGACACCGACAATCTCGTGGTACCGACCCCCTCCTCGCAGGGGGGAGGGAGCTGCAGCACGCGCTAATGAGTTCTTAAAAGCCAGTCGATAGACTTGCACGCGTGAGGCGGCGGGGCGCGGGGTTTCTCGTAGCTATTTTCTTGCTGGCCGCCTGCGACTCGGTCGCGCCGAAACCGACCGGGCCAACCGCCCAATCGGCGCTCGACCTGATGTTCCATAACAAGTATTCGGCCGCGGCGACGCAGCTCCAGGATCTGATCAAAAATCACCCCAAGGACGCTCAGAACCACGCCGCCTACGCACTGGTTCTGAATTACGAAATGAAGCAGAAGCAGGCGCTCGACGAGGCCCTGAAAGCGAAGCAGCTGGCGTCCAATGACGGCTATGTCCTGACGGTCCTGACGCGCGTCGAGGACTGGAACTTCCAACTCTCCCAGGCTGCCGCCGATGGTGCGAACGCCATCAAGAAGGCGCCGGGGTCGGCGCTGGCGCGCGCCTTCTACGGCGAGGCGCTGGCCGATGTGGGTCGCTACAGCGAGGCCCAGACGCAGCTCAAGACCGGCGCTGATCTGGCCCGGACGGGGACGGACTATGACAAGGCCGAGGTCGAGCGCAACTGGGCGAATTATTACCGGGATCGCAAGGACTACACCCAGGCGCTCGTGCATTTGAAGCTGGCCGCCGGCGACCAGCCGAATTGGGTCGAGCGTCTGCTGGAGCTGACGCGGTTTTCGATCGCCCGGCAGGACCTGGCCGGCGCGACGCAGTACCTGCAGCGCGCTGCCGCGTTGTCCCCCGACGACGCCGGGCTTCGCGAGCAGCTCGGCGAGGTGGCGATCTTCGCCCAGGATTACGCCGTGGCGAAAGCTGCGTATCAGGCGGCGCTCAAGCTGCAGCCTCGCAGCGCGCTCGATCTCGAGATCCTGGGTGACATCGCTGTTGCGCTCGACAAGGACACGACGACCGCGGCGAACGACGAGCGGGCCGCGATTGCGGCCCAACCCAGCGACCAGGAAGCGGGCGCCTACCTCGTCGCCGTGCTGCGATATCTCGTGAAAGACTCGGCGGCAGCCCAGCAAGCGGCCACCCAGATGGTGGCGCCGTCATCGAGTCCCGCTCCGGCAGCAACTTACATTGATCTAGACAAAGCATCGGTCGATCGACAGAGCCAGGCGCTCGCGACCGTGAACCACTACCGGCAGATTGCGGGTCTCAACGCTGTCACGGCATCGTCTGTTATTCATCAGTCGGCGCTGTCGCATGCGTTCTATACGTTCTTTAATGGCGCCTCTCCCGACATTCGTGACCTCGGCATTCATAAAGAGACCTCGTCCGGCCAGGGCTATACCGGCGACAACGTCCTGTCGCGGGCGCAGCATTTTGGCTATCCGCAGCGATCGATGGCTGAGGTGATCACGCATCGGAGCGATCCGGCCGGCGCCGTCAGCGATTGGATCGACTCTGTCTATCACCGCATACCGTTGCTACGTGCTGACCTGCTCGAGCTTGGCTACGGGGACGCCTACCTGGGGCCGATGACCGTGCAGGTCATGGATATGTCCTACCGAGAGTCGACGACGGGACGCGTCATTCTCTATCCGGCGCGCAACCAGGGGAATGTGCCGGCGGCCTTCAACGGCAATGAGATTCCTGACCCGGCGCCAAACGCGACCTATCCGATCGGCTATCCGATCACCGCGACATTCGATCGCGGTGCCAGGGTCACCATCAGCGGCTTTCACTTGCGGGGCCCGTCCGGCTCGGACCTCCCCGGGATTCAGCTGCCGCCCAGCAACGAGACCGAGAACTCGTTTGCTTTTCTGGCCAATACCCCGCTGCAGCCCGCAAGCACGTACTCGGTCGATCTGAGCTATACGTCGAACGGCGTGGCCGGGCACCAGTCCTGGCAATTCACCACGGCGGCCGCCGCCCCGCCCAGCCCTCAGCCTCAGGTCGCTGCCTACTAGCGGCGTTTACTGGTTTCCTGAGCTCGCCGGCGTCGGATTTTGTATTCAGAGGGTGGCCAAAACGCCCGCCTTGTCGGTATGGTGAGTCGGAAGGAGGTGAGCGAATTGTCGGAATCGAGACTGCAGCGTCAGGCTGGCAACGGCTCGGGCGCGAGCGTGGTCGCCATATTCGCCATGGTCCTGATCGTGGTCGTCCTGCTGATCGCCTGGTATGGCTTCTTCGGCGGCGGACATTGGTTCGGCCCGGCCAACAACAGCGGCAGCGGGGTCAACGTGACCGTTCATTCATCGCCGTAGAGCTTTAGCGCCAGTCCAGGTAGAAGGGCTGGCTCCAGGCGCGGGTGCCGTCGTCGCGGACGGATTCGATCCGGACGTAGCCCTCGTCGCCCGCGACCTGGTACGACCCGAACGACATAGTCGTGATCTTGAGCAGCCGGCCGCCACGACCGACGAAGCGCAGCACGCTGCCCGGCGAGCCTTCCGCGCTGATCGTTCGACCAGACACGGATAGTTTTGTGAATTCCGCCCCGGTCGAGGCGTAAAACGCACCTCGGCGCAGCGAGTTCAGTATGTAGTCCGGATCCAGGGTGGCCGCCTGGACGTCGATCCATGCTTTTCCGGCCGCGGGGTCGTCGAGGCTCTGGATGTCGTCGCCGGCGAGCGCGTAAACCCGCTCGCCGCTCGACAGCACGCGATCCCACAACGCCGTCGCGTCCGCCTGGCCTACTGACGCGAGCCTGGCGTCGTAGACCTCGATGCCAAAGAGATGTTTCATCGACAGGATCGTGCGTTCCTCGATGGGTTTGACGATCGACCGGGGCGCGGCCAGCACCGCCATGCCGCCATCGCGAGTGATCCAGTCCACGGCTTGTTGCAAGTTCGACGACGGCAACCAGTGGTCGATATTTAGGGCTAGCAGATCGCCGAACGTGTAGCTCTCGTCGACGACAGGAACGCCGGGAAAGCTCTTGCTGCCGTACTCGGACGTCCAGGTCGACGTGTTCACGTCGCTGATGCCCAGGAATGCAAATCCATGGGCCGCGTACCAATGGCCAAGGGTGGAGGGCAGATCGTGGCCCAGGCCGCGGACGGATGCCACGTGCAGGTTTCCGCGGTACCAGGTTCCAGCGTCCGCGTATGGATTGACGATGACGAGCGCCCTCGACGCAGTCGGACGGCCCGGCATCGGCGTGGCTGACGTAATGCCGAGCTGGTGACCGAGTACCGCCGAGGCCGCGATCGCCAGGACGATGACCGCGATCAGCGCGGAATGCTGACGCCAAGCGCCTGGAGCTCCCGGCGCACCCGCGCCGCCAGCGCCGGCGCCCCACGGGTGTCGCCATGCAGGCACAAAGAATCAAACGAAACATGCACGCGGCTGCCGTCACTTGCCAGAACTTCACCCTGCGTGACCAGGGATCTAACCTGCCCGGCGACGTCATCGGGATTGTCTAAGACGCTGCCAGGTTCTGTCCGTGGCAGTAGCGAGCCGTCCGGACGATATCGACGATCGGCGAACGCTTCAGCGATGAAGCCGTGGCCCACGAGCGAGGCGGCCTCCTGCATGGCCGACCCGGCCCGGCCAAGCAAAGGCAGTCCTGGATCGAAGGCTCGAATGCCGGCGACGATCGCGAGAGCGAGTTCCGGGTCTCGTTCGGCCTGGTTATAGAGTGCCCCGTGCGGCTTGACGTGGTGCAGGCTGGCGCCTTGCGCCCGGGCGATGGCGTCGAGCGCACCAAGTTGATACAGCAAGAGATTCTTGATCTGGTCGGCCGAAAGCTGCTGCTCGCGCCGGCCAAAGTTTTCTTGATCCTGATAACCGGGATGCGCGCCGACGGACACGCCGAGCTGGACAGCCAGCGCGACCGTGCGAGCAATGCTTTCGTAATTGCCGGCGTGCAGCCCGCAGGCGATATTCGCCGACGAGATCAGGGGCATCAAGGCCTGATCGACCTCGGGCAGACCTTCGCCGAGGTCGGCATTCAGGTCAATTACGCCCAAGGCTTATTTCGACAGATCGAACGACGCGGCCTGGTCTTCCGACGAGGCCTTGCCTGCCTCGAAGATCGACCAGCGGAGTGCGAGCGCCCCGGCGATGGTGCACAGCGCGGCCAGGCCACCGAGCCGGCGCTCGGTTCGTTCGCCTGCCAGGCGTCCGGCTCCACGCAAAAGAAGGGGCACGATGTTGCCGAGTCCGACTGCGCCCAGCCAGAAGGGCAGCGCATAGCGCCCTTCGCGCAGGGGCTTTGCCGCGCGACCCGACTGGGCGACGAACCCGGCAATCAGGGCCAGCTCACCGACGTCGGCGGCGGTCTCGATGGCCTCGAGCTTCTTCATGGTTCGTCGGCTTGCATTCCGTCGCGCGGCCCAGGCGACGGCAGCGGCGCCACTCGAGACCGCCGATGCCGTGAAGACGGCGGGGAGCAATTTGCTCTTGGCCCACAGGGGCACGTTGGTGGCGGCCAGCAGCACGCCGGTGTACCCGGCCAGCACCAGGCCGAACAGGCTGCCCCCCAGATCGAGGAGTCCCCGAGGGATGAGCCGCGTCAGCGAGCTCAGCAGTACGGGTAAACGTCCCTCGCGGCCGGCCTGAGACGCGGCCCGGCCGATGACGATCGGCGTGAATCCAGCCAGGGTCCAGGCCCCCAAATTCATCGGCGACAGCGGCTTGAAGATGCGCAGCATGTGATGGAATCGCTCAGGCCGGCCGAGGTCGGCAATCAAGAGCGGCGTGCACGGCAGCGCCGCCGCGGCGGCCACATAGAAGCCAGCTCCAGTTCCTCGGCGGTCATCATCGTCACCGAACAGCCCCGCCGCGCTCGCCGTCATGTAGGCGCCGCCCGCCATGCCACCCAGCCAGAAGTACACGGGGACTTCCCAGGTCCAGACGGGTCGTTTGACGACCGGATAGTTGTAGTAACCGCCACCCTCCCCTTCCGCAGAGGGGGAAGGGGATTGCCCGACCGGTTCCTGGGGACCGCGTAATGGTGAGGTCTCCTGCCGCGCGCGACCTGAAAAAACAGCTCGAGCTCTGAGCCGCTGGCCAACTTCAACGAGTCGGGACGGCAATGTGACCTTAGCCACGGCGGCTGAAGACAAGTGCCGACAGGACAGCAGCGCCGATGGCGACCACACCGCTCCAGGCATAGCGCTGGGCCATCGTCTTGCGAGGAAGTCGCGGAACCTCGGGCAGGTTGTAGGTCTCGGGCTTATCAAGCAGCAAAAAGAACGCATGTAGCGGGCCCACTTCCTGGGCTTCTTTGCCTTCGGGGAGGCCATAGAGCTGAGCCTTGGTTTCGCCACGGGCGCGGAGCTGCTCGAGCCGGTGTCGGGCGCGTTGCTGGAGTTCCTCGACATCGCCAAACTGGATCGACGCCGTCGGACATGACTTGGCACAGGCCGGGGTCATGTCGTCCTTGAGCCTGTCATAACAGAGCGTGCACTTATGCGCCGTCCCGGGCTCGAAGTGACCCTCCTTGGGCGCGCGGTCGATGACGCCGAACGGACAGGCCGGCACGCAGAAGCCGCAGCCGTTGCAAATATCTTGTTGCACATAGACCGTTCCGTACTCCGTGCGGATCAGGGATCCGGTGGGACAGGCCTCGAGGCACGCGGCATTCGCGCAGTGCTTGCAGACGTCAGAGAGAAACAACCAGCGCTGGTCCTGGCGAGTCCCATTGGCCTTCGCCTGTTCGACGAACTGCACGTGGCGCCAGGTCGTCGCGCCCAGGTGACCGGTGTTGTCATAACTGTTGCCGGTGAGGGCAAAGCCGTCCGACGGCAACTGGTTCCATTGTTTGCAGGCGACCTCGCACGCCTTGCAGCCAATGCACAGGCTGGCGTCCGTGAAGAAGCCTTTAGGCTTCTTCGCCGCTGGCGGCTCCTCGACGTTCATCAGGCGCCGGTAAGCGTCGATCACGTCAGTCGCCCCCGGCGCACGTTGCAGGTGAAGGCTTTGTCCTCCTGGATGTAGACGTTCGGCTCCTCGCTGAGCGGCACCAGGTCATTCGCGATGGCTCCCTTGACGAGCCCCTTGTAGCCCCAGTGAATGGGCAGCCCGACGATATGGACCGTCCGCCCATCGAGCGTCAGCGGCCGGATTCGCTCGGTCACCAGCGCCCGGCATTCGATCTCGCCCCGCGCGGAGCTCACGATGATCCAGTCGGTGTTCTGGATGGATTTTTCGCGTGCCAGCTCGGGGCTGATCTCGGCGAACATCTCGGGCATCAATTCACCCAGCCACGAGTTCCAGCGCGACATCACGCCCGCGAGATAGTGCTCGGTCACGCGATAGGTCGTCGCCACGTACGGAAACTGCGGATCACCCGGAGGACTGAGCGGGTTACCCGCGCGCGGCATGCGATTGACCACCGGACTGCTCTGCTGTTTGTAGAGCAAATTTTTTACCGGCGACTCCAGCGGCTCGTAATGCGTCGGCAGCGGACCATCTTT
>CAZRMD010000019.1:0-25066 GCA_964601135.1 uncultured Actinomycetes bacterium
CGGGCTCGATCGGCTGCGCGTTCTGGTTGCGCTGCGCCTTGTCGATGACCTCCTGTGCCAGCTCGTCCTTGTTCAGGTCCCCGACGTCGATCGCCCCCCGATCCGCATAACCGGAGCCCGCATCGCCCATGACGACCGAATTGACGGTCGCCTGGGTGCCCCGGTGATGATGGAAGACGCCATGCGAGTTGGCGATGGCAAATTGCGCTGCGCTGGTGCTAAACGCTCCGAACGCCTTCAACCCGGCACGCCTGGCTCGCGAGCATATGGCGTCGACGAAATCGGCGCGCTCCTCCGGCGTTGCCGAAGCCGTTGCGTCTGACCAGGCCGACACGCGCTTGGCCTCGGCCGGCCCGGGCATCGGCACGACCTCGCCTTTCGATTGAAGGTCGGCGATCTCGATGGCGCGATGCAACACGTCTGCGCCGGCGCGCTCGGTCATCTGGTTGACCTCGGCGACGCCGGTCTTGCCGTTTTTGACGGCTCGCACGCGCACGCTGACATTGCGCTCCGCGACGTTCTGATGGATGCCGTTGTTGGCGAAGCGGGTGAGCGCACTGTCCCACTCGGTGATCATCACCTCGGTCTCCTGGGCCGGCGACTGTTGCAGCAGCCCATCCACGAAGCGCTTGACCTCCGCTTCCTCGGTCAGACGAGAAGCCTCCATGCTCTTCATTTCAGGATGCCCACCCGCACGTTCTGGAACCGTGCCGGCGCCGCGCCGTGCGCGACGTGGGCGATCTGCGGTGGTTGTCCTTTGCCACAGTTCGCGAGACCCCACACCCGCCACTCCGACTTGCCCCCCACGGCATCGCACGAGTTCCAGAACTCCGGCGTGATGCCGGCGTAGGTGGCGTTCTTCAGCATCCGGCCGCGCTTGCCATCGACGATCTCATAGGCGAGCTGCGTCCCGAACTGAAAGTTGAGGCGCTTGTCGTCGATGCTCCAGCTCCGATTCGTTTCCATGTAGACGCCATCTTTGGTCTCCCCGATCATCTGATCGAGCGATGAATCGCCGGGCTGAAGATTGACGTTCGTCATGCGGATCAGAGGGATCCGATTCCAGCCGTCTGCCCGCATCGTGCCATTGCTCGGCTGGCCAAGCACGCTCGCGGTCTCGCGGGATGTCAGGTAGCCGACGAACAGCCCCTCCTTGACCAAAAAGGACCGCTGCGCCGGTACCCCCTCATCGTCCCATCCAAAGGTGCCCAGGCCGGTGGGGGTCAAAGCGTCCGCGGTGATCGTGACCTGCGGCGAGCCGTAGCGGAGGTGATTGAGTTTTTCGGGCGTCATGAAACTGGTTCCGGCGTAGGCGGCCTCCATGCCGAAGACGCGGTCGAGCTCGGTGGGGTGCCCGCAGGACTCATGGATCTGCAGCCCGACCTGACTGGCGTCAAGGATCAGGGTCTTGACCCCGCTTGGACACTGCGCGGCGCTGAGTAACGCGACCGCCTCCTCGCCAATCCGCTGCCCGTGCTTGTCCAGGTCCAGCGCGGTGATGTATTCGTAGCCGCCCGATCCCTGGTGCCGTCCGAAGGAGTTGGGATAGGAGCGGTTCTGGACATCGTCCGCCGAGGTGGCCGTGGCGTCGATGCCGGCTCCACTTTCGTAGAGCTCCTGCTCGGTGAGCGCTCCCTCGGTGGAGGCGAAGACTTTTCGCTGGCGGATGAATTCCATCGAGCCTTCGCGCGTGGTGATGCCCTTCACCGCGCCCATGGCTTGATCGGCACGCAGCAGCAGATCGACTTTCTCGCTCAGCGGCACCGTGAAGGGATCGAGCTCGATCGGCGTTCGATACTGACCGCGCGAGGTCACCGGCTCGCCGAGGTTCACGGCTGTCGACCGCACTCGCGAACTTGCCCTGGCGATGCGAATGGCGCGCTCGACGACCTCCTCCACCTCGGTCCGGTCGAGCCGCGAGCTGCCGGCGAAGCCCCAGGCCCCATCGACGAGGACCCGAACCCCGAACCCCTCGCTGCTGCTGTCGGCAACCGCTGCCAGCTCGCCGTTCTTGACCGTGATGTCCTGCTGCATCCGCTCATCGAGGCGCACATCGGCGTATTGCGCGCCCTTCACCTGGGCAGCATTAAGCGCCGTTTCTGCTAGATCCTTCATAAGAAGAGACTAGCGTGTACAGAAACGGCGCTTAAGCGAGCCCGCAGGGCGAGCCGGCCTTTCGGCCGCAAGCGCCGGCGCCGAATGCCGGCCTGTACGCGCACACGAGCGCACGCTCTTAGCGCGAGTGCGCGATGGGCCGGCTGGACGGCGCAATCGGCGCTTTCAGTCACTGTGTAACTGTGCTTACTGACTGATGAACCAGTCGGCAGTCTGGTTCAACCACCAGAACTCATTGCCCTTGTACCCGCCGAGCTTCTTGTTGTAGCCCTCGACATCGACGGCCTGGTAGAGCGGGATCTCCGGGATCAGGTCAGCGAGCCGGCGCTGAGCGACGATGTACTTGTCCTTGCGGTCCGAGAGCTTGACGGATAGACGGGCCTGGTCGAGCGCCTGATCCAGCTGCGGGTCGCTGAGGTAGGTCGTGTTTTGCCCGACGCAACCGTTGTCGGTGGTTGGGATCTGGGAGCTGTGGTAGGCGGTATAGGCGAGCGAATCCGGCTCCGCCGGGTAGCTGTAGTTGTTCGTGTACATCGCCAGGTCGAAGTTGTGGCTATAGATCACGCCGCCGCTGGTGCAGGAGCCGAACATCCGGCTGGCCGGAACGTTCGCGAATGGCCTGAGCACCTGGATCCCGATGGCGGCCAGGTCGGCCGCGATCACTACCTCCTGCTCTTCGCGCAACGGCAGGGTCGTTGTGATCAGGTGCAGCGTCACGCACCGGCCCTGCGGATCGGTGCGGAAGCCTTTACAGGGGCCTGAGGACTGCATCGCGTACCCTGCGGCATCGAGCAGCTTATTGGCGGCCCCTGGATCGTAGAGGGTGTGCTTGGCATTCGGGTCGAGACACCAGGAGCCCGTCTGAATGCACATCCAGGCGTCAGGAGGCACGACGGTCTTCCCCAGCAGCAGCGTATCGACGATGCGCTGCCGGTCGATCGCCATCAGAATCGCTTTTCGAAGCGTGACGTCTTTCAGGAAGGTGTTGTGCAAATTGATGTCCAGGTGCTCGGCGGCACTGTCCAGGATGGTGACCGTTGTCACATCGCTGAGCCGCGACAGCGAGGGAAGGAGTGAAGGGCGCAGGTCCAGGCCCATGTCGATGGTGTTGGTGCGCAGTTCATTGAGCTCCTGGTCGGGTGACTGATCGAACTTGACTCGAAGCGAGTTGAGGTAGGGCCGTCCGCCGCCGGCCCAATAGTTCGGATTGCGGACCAGCGCCAGGTGATCGCCGCTCACCCATTCCTTGAACATGAACGGTCCGGTCCCCACCATGACCTTGTCCATGGTGTCGGTGCCGTTGTAGCCGCCAGGGATATTGACCGTGACCTTCTCGCTGGTGATGTCGCCGCTTTTGGCCCACACCTGCTGGAGCAGGTGGTCGGGAAGGATCCCGTAGGGCCCTGTGCCAAGCGTGAGGTAGGCCGCATACACGATATGGAAGTGGACGATTGCTGTGTAATCATCAGGCGTATCGACGCTGTCGACCTGGTCCCAGCCGCTGGTGGAGACGAGGGGCGTCGGATTCTTGGCCCGATACTTCAGCCACCAGAAATCAAAGGTGGACTTGACGTCCTTCGAGCTGAACGGAACCCCGTCATGCCACTTGACGCCGTGGCGCAGCTTCCAGGTCACGTCCATCCGATCGCCGCTGACTCTCACGTCGCCGTTCTCCGACGTGGGCACCTCGGTCGCCAATTCGGGGACCCAGTAATCAGCGAGTTTGGGGTTGGTGCCGACGTCCTGGTTGGCCTTGACCGTCAACAGTCCTTGCATCACCGGGTTGACGTAGGCGCAGGTGTGCGGTGAGGCAGCCGTGATGTTGCAGGCCAGCAGGCTGTCCTGCTCCTGCCACGAGGCGACCGTGACGCTGCCGCCGGGCTTTGGCGACGTGTTGGGGCTGCCGTTGCCGGGCGAACACGCCACCAGCAGGATCACGCCACTGAGGGCGGTGGCAAACAGCGGCCGGCGCCAGCCCGGGGTAAGGGCGCTGATAGCGGGCAGCATTCTACGGTCCGTCACTCGAGGCGGTCAACGAAACGCCGAGTTTTCTAAGACTGTCTAACACCGCTGCTTCAGTCGACCCACCAATCGGCCGCATTCCAGAACGTGGTATCGGGCGCCGCGTTCGGGACGAGGTTATGGAGATGCGGACTGGACAGTAGCACCAGGACTCGCTCGAACAGCGGCAGCTCGAAGCCGAGGCGCGCATAAGTGCGCTCGAAGGTAGCGTACGCGCGATCGCGCTCGCTCACCACCAGTGAGTTGCGGCCGCGATCCAGGCTGCGGTCGATCTCGCCGTTCTTGAAGCGCCCGAAGTTCGAGCCCAGACCCTGGTTGGCATCACTAGGAATCTGCGACGAGTGCTCCAACGGATAGACGCCGTCGGGATCGGGGCCGATGCTCCAGGTCCACAGCCCGGCCTCGAATTGGCCCCGCTCCAGCAGCCCACCCTCAGCGTAGCCGCTGAACAGCTCGCTTGGGTGCGCGTCGGCGGCGCTGACCTCAACCCCGAGCTTTCGCCACTCGCTCACCAGCTCGTCGCGAATGCCGTCCCGCACCGGACTGCCCACCGCGGTCACGAGATGAAGACTCAGCCGCCGCCCATTTTTGGTCCGGATGCCATCCGCACCGACGGACCAGCCGTCGGCGTCGAGCAGGTGGATCGCTGCCGAAAGGTCGTAGCTCAGCGACACATCGGGATCGTGTGCGCTGGCCAGCGCACTCGGAATCGGTGATTCAGCGAGCAGCGCCTTATCGTTGAAGAATTTCTTGACGATGGCCCGCCGATCGATGGCCAGACGAAAGGCCTGAAGCAACGATGGGTCGTTCTTCCACAGGGGTGGTTGGCCGGTCAGCGGATTCGGGTCGGCCTGATTGAACGTCACCTGTTCGTAGGCGAGCTGCGATCGATGCTGGAGCATCATCGACCCGAGGTTCCCCAGGGTGCTCAGCTGGTCATCAGGAAGCTCGAGCGCGAGTGATACCTGGCCGGCACGGGCAGCGTCAATTAACTGCCCAGCCTCCGGATACACCTTATAAATAATGCTGTCGAGATGCGGCCGGCGCCCGGCGCGTCCCTGTGACCAGGCGTCATTGCGCACGAGCGTGATGTGGTCATCGGGGACCAGATCGGAAATCTTGAACGGTCCGCTGACGACATCGGGCCTGGCCCAAAAGGGATCGCCTTCGACGGTCTCCGGTGGAACCGCCGCCAGGCGATGCTGTGGAAGGATCGCGGGGAACAAATCGAGGTACTTGGGATACACCCGGTCAAAATGCAGGGTGAACCGCTGACCATCATGGATGTCGACCCGCGAGATCGCCGCATAGCCTTCCGGAGAGAGCACGCCCCGCACCTTCGGATTCACGATCAGTCGCCAGGTGAACGCCACGTCCTGCGAGGTCAGCGGCTGCCCATCGGACCAGCGCAACCCGGGGCGGAGGGTGTAGGTCACATCCATCGTGCCGGTGCTCCGGTTCCAGCTGACATCGCCGTTGTCCAGGGTGGGCACCCGTTGCACCAGGTCCGGCACTGGCTCGAGGTTTTCGTCGAGCTGGACCAAGCCCGAGTACAAGAGAGCGTCAACCTGGGCGGCCGGGACTTCTTCATTGAAGAGCGGCGAGAAATTTGTGGGACTCTCCCAGTCGCCCACGACGAGCGTGCCCCCCTCGTGCCTGGCGGGCTCCGGCCGGTACTGCGATCCGGTCGGCGAGGCCGTGGCCAGCGAGATGCCGTGAACCGTGGGCAGCGAGCTGCAGCCGACCATAAGCGGCAGCACCATCAGGGCGGCCCGCGCGGCTCTAAATGTTATCGAGGATCTTCCGGCGCTTTCGCTGGAACTCGCTCTCTGTGATCGCTCCGCGCTGACGAAGCTTGTCGAGCTGACCCATGTCCGAGATCAGGTCGACCAGAGGCGACGAAAGCCGCTTGCTGAGATGCCGGTCCTCGCGGCCGTCGAATTCGGGCGGCCGCGTGTCCCAGGTCTTCAGGTAGAACAGCGCCTTCAGCCCCGAGTATGGGATCGCCAGCGTCTCGATCCGATCCTTGTCTACGGCCATCAGCCGCAGGGTGACGCCGTGGATCGCGTGCTCGAGCTCACCATGCAGATAGCCCTTGAGGACCTCGCCGTCGACGAACCGGATCGCCACCTTTCGTCCGGGATGCGCGCGCTCCTCCGGGCTCGGCGCGGCAGCCTGAAGCGTGATGCGCTTGACCGAGGGGAGGGGAATCAACGCGTGTTCGTTATTGCTGGCATCGTCGGGCAGGTCGAGCTCGATGTTCGGCTGGTCAAGGCTGATGGCCCCAACGCGGCCTTCCATGATCTCGTCGTCAAGAAATCGGACGGTGACGGTGGTGCCTTTTCTGGCGCCTGGGCTGCCCATTTTATGGCCCTCGTGAACTCGTTTGGCCGTGGCGGAAGCGAACGTCAGCGGCATTATAACGGCGCCTTTTCGAAACTCCTGCGAAAAAATCGCGGGCCTGTGACAAAGCTGGAAAATGCGTCAGAGAGTCGTGCGCGGGCCGCAAGAAGCGGTGCTATGATTCGCCCGCGACTCGGCGGGAGGGACCTCACGTCGAACGATTTTGCCGAGTCAGGGTGGTAATCAGGGTAGTGACGCGAGTTGCCCGGGGGCCCTCGGACCTCGACCTGATCCGTGACTATCTCGGTGGCGACGTCGCCGCCTTCGACACCCTCTTCAAGCGCTACCACAAGGCGATCTACGGTTTGACCTTCCGGTTGCTCCGGGACCGGCAGCTGGCCGAGGATCTAACCCAGGAAACCTTTTTCCAGATCCTTCGCACCATCCACCGGATCAACGACAGCTTCAACTTCTCTGCCTGGATTCATCGGATCGCCACCAACCTCTGCTACGACGAGCTGCGCCGCCGGAAGAAATTTCCTGAGGCCCAGGAGATCGATGATGAGGAAAACGAGGATTCGGTGCTGCAGGTGCCGGACGCGGACTCGCGGAAGAGCCCTGAGGTGGCGCTCGAGATCAGCGAACTGCGCGACGCCGTGTGGTCAGTAGCCCGCCGCCTCCCCGAGAAATACCGCCTGGTATTGACCCTCCGCGAGCTCCAGGGCCTGAGCTACGCGAACATCGCTCGCAAGATGAAGGTGTCCGAAAGCGCCGTGGAGACCCTGCTGCATCGGGCCCGCCGGCGTTTCAAGGAGGAGTATCTCTTCATGGAGGGGAAAGCGCAGACCGAGGAAACGCGCTGCCCCACCATCGCCTACCTGCTCGACAATTTCCCTCCGGGGACGTTACGCCGCGAGCAGCGCAAAATGGTGGCGCAGCACCTCGACTCTTGCTCGGCCTGCACTGAGCGCTATCCGAATCCGCCGCACCTGCAGCGCAACGATGTCGTCGTGCAGCTCAACACCGCCGTCGTCACCCGCCGCCTCACCTCCAAAGCCCGCCATCCACGCATCTCGTTCATGGACGGCCGGGTCCAGGGCGGTTACCGAAAGCACTAGGCGACTGGCTATAGTGGCCGAGCGTGGCCACCACCGTTCAGGTCGTGTTCGACTGTGCAGACCCAGATAAACTCGCCACCTTCTGGGCTGCGGCGCTCCACTACAAGAAGCAGGATCCCCCGGCCGGCTTCGACAGCTGGGAGGCCTGGCTAGAGTCGCAGGGCATACCGGAGAGCGAATGGAACTCCGCCAGCGCCGTGGTCGATCCCGATGGCGTCGGGCCGCGGATCTTCTTCCAGCGCGTTCCCGAAGGCAAAGTGGTGAAGAACCGGCTCCACCTCGACGTCAACGTCGGAGGTGGAAGAAGTACACCCCTCGACGAGCGCCGTCGCCGCATCGATGCCGAGGTCGACCGCTTGGTCCAGCTCGGTGCTCGCAAGTCGCGAGCCGTGGAGGAGCGAGGCGAGTATTTCGTCAACATGGTCGATCCGGAAGAGAACGAGTTCGACCTGCAGTAGCCGGCTAGGTCGCGAGATCGTCCAGATCCAGTTGCTGGTAGTGTTCGATCTCTCGCGCGTACGGTAACTCCGATTCGGCGAGTTGAATCAAGACGCCATGCGCCTCGCGCGGATGGACAAAGACCTCCTTCCACACCGGATTGTCGAGTTCGCCTTCGTCGGGTGGTAGCCGAGGGCTTCTAATTCCCGAGTTCGGTCGGCGATGTTGCGCACCCGAAGCGTGATGTATGCACGCCCTCTCCGCGACGGTCGATGAAGTCCTGGACGAATCCGGCTGCGTCGATTGGCTCGATCAGCTCGATGACACCGCCACCAGGAAACTGGAACTGCGCCCAGCCTAAAGCCCTGCGCCGCTTCGGTCGCCCCCATCAGGTAGCGCCCACCGAGGACATCCTGGATGAGTGGGACCATCGAGGCGATCGCTCGCGTGGCGATCGAAACATGGTCGAGCCGGTCGGCAATTCCTCCCGGTCTGGCCTCGGTCGTCACGGTTGGCCGATTGTAGGTGAACGGTCTACCACGGGCCACAAGGGAGGTGGTGCAGGTGGTGCAGACCGCCTAAAGTCGCTCGCTTCCCAGTCGCTTTCCGGCTCGGAGGCTGCGCATCGCCCGGCTCGCGGCCCGAGTCAGCCGTTCGCGAGCCTCGGCCAGCGCCTGCTCCAGGCTGATTGGTTCGGTCACCGTCGACTCGACGGCGTCGAAGAGGAGCGCCAGCTCGGTTTCGTCGGCGAGACTTCCGCCAATGCCGATAACCGGGAGCCCGGCATTGCGGGCATGCCTCGCAACCGCCGCCGGGCCCTTGCCGAATCGCGCCGTCTGGGAGTCGAGCCGGCCCTCGCCGGTGACGACCAGGGTCGCGACCTGCAGGCGTTGGTCGAGGTCGAGCGCCTTCATCACCATCTCTGCCCCCGGCGCCAGGGTGGCCCCGGTAAAGGCCACCAACCCTGCCCCCAAGCCGCCGGCGGCGCCAGCGCCGGGCAGGCGGTCGACGTCGACGTCCAGATCTCGCTTGATGATCTCGGCAAGGCGCGTCAACGCCGTATCCAGCCCGGCCACCATCTCGGGAGTCGCGCCTTTCTGCGGACCATAGACCGCGCTGGCCCCGTCGTGGCCGGTCAACGGATTGGTGACATCGGATGCCACCTCGACCCGCGCCTGCTTCCAGTCGGCGTGCACGCCGCCAACATGGATCCGCGCCAGCCTTTTCAGACCTAGCCCACCCGGTGGTAACTCGTGGCCACCATCGTCGAGCAGGTGGTAGCCCAGGGCTTGGGCCATCCCGGCGCCGCCGTCGTTGGTCGCGCTTCCCCCGATGCCAACGATGAAGTGGCGGGCGCCGGCGTCATACGCATGCTGGAGCAGTTCGCCGACGCCGTAGGTGGTGGTGAACCGCGGGTCGCGTCGGGGTGGGGGCACCAGCCGGAGCCCCGCGGCTTTCGCCATCTCGATGACCGCCGTCGAACCGTTGTCGATCAACCCGTAGTCGGCGTCAACAGGTTCGCCGAGCGGTCCGCGAACGCGGAGCAGGCGACGCTCACCATTCGTGGCCGCCACCAGGGCCTCAACGGTGCCGTCACCGCCGTCGGCAATTGGGACCAGGACGATATCGGCATCCGGCATCACGGCCAGAATCCCGTCCCGGATCGCCTCCGCTGCCTCGAGGGCGGTTAGCGAACCCTTAAAGGCGTTCGGCGCAACCACCACACGCATTAGCGGCCTTCAGGCCGCCGCGCTTTCGCGCGATGAGGGCGGGCGCCGGACAAGGCTCGTGCGAGCATACGAGGACACGTTCTTACGTCCGAGTGCGCCGCGAGCCGCTCGCCGGCGCACCCGCCCGGTTCAGTCTCTGTGCAACTAGTAGACGGGGGTGAGCCAGTGGCGGTACTTGTTGTTCCGGCCGCGGACGATGTCGAAGTACAGCAGCTGCAGGCGGCTGACAACCGGGCCGACCTGTCCATCACCAATGGATCGGTGATCGACGTCGATCACCGGCGAAATCTGTGCCCCGGTGCCGCAGAGGAAGATCTCATCCGCCACATAGAGCTCGGAGCGATCGATGGAGCGCTCCACCACTTCCATATCCAGCTCCTGGCGCAGCAGGTCCATCATCGCCACCCGGGTAAGCCCCTCGAGGATGTTGTCCGAGGTCGGCGGTGTATAGACCTTGCCGTCCCGGACGATGAAGATGTTTTCCGCGCTGCCTTCGCAGACGTGGCCGTCATGAGTCAGCATGATGGCCTCGTCGAAGCCGTTTTCCATGGCCTCCGTCTTGGCCAGGGCGGAGTTGACGTAGATCCCGGTGATCTTCGCTCGGGCGGGGGCGGCGTTGTCGTCGATGCGCCGCCAGCTCGACACCATGCAACTGATGCCGCGCTCGATGTCGACGTAATTGCCGAAGGGAGTGATGTAGATGGCGAACGAATCTTTGAGGTTGTGGAGCCGGACGCCAATTTCTTCGGAGCTCTTGAAGGCTATCGGTCGAACGTAGATGTCCTGTCGAAAATTGTTCTTTCGGACGAGCTCGATGCTGACCCTGCAGAGCTCGTCCAGGCTAATCGGGATCTTGAGCTTTAACACCTTAACCGAACGCTGCATGCGGGCATAGTGCTCGCGCAGCTTGAGGATGAACAGCTGCTCGTGCTCCGCGCTCCAGTAACCACGAATGCCTTCAAAGACACCGGTGCCGTAATGCAAGGCATGCGTCATCAAGCCCAGCCGGGCGTCGGCGTACCGTTTGACCTCGCCGTCGAGGTAGACCCAGTACTGCGCCTGCTCTTTTCTGCGGGCCTCAGACGCGCGGGTTACACCCTCCGCCTTGATCGCCATTCAGAGACGACCTCCTTTGTGCCTATTGAACAGGCTCCGTGAACTGGATCTCTGAAACGGCTGACTCCCGAGACCCTGTCTGGATTATATGCTCGGTTTGAGTGGTATGGAAAGGGTCCAAAGGATGTAACGAAATGAACCTCGAAAGAGTTCAAAAAATGCTGTGCTAAGCTTTGGGCGCTCTTGGCTCCGCTACGGATGAACCCGCGGCTCGCCCGCTGGTTCACGCCCGGTCTCCACGTCAAACGCTGGCTGATCCTGCTGATGGTCGGAATGGTGCTGATCAGTCTTGGCATCGGCTATGCCCTCCGCAACCTCTACTCGTCGGGAGTCGAGTTTCCCGGCTTCACCTACTACCTGACCCTCCAGTTCCTGCACCGGTACATCCGGGCGGCGCTGTTCGGCGCCCTCGGCCTCGGCATCATCCTCTTCGCTCTCTACAAGCTCACCCAGTCGGTGCTTGGCCCCTTCCTGCCGGGACGTGACCGGGCCCTCTCGGAGATCATCTACAACTACCGTTTCCTGCAAAAGGGGCCCCGGGTGGTCGCTCTGGGTGGCGGGACCGGGCTTTCCACCCTGCTTCGCGGGCTCAAGAAGTACACCGGCAACCTGACCGCGATTGTGACCGTGGCCGACGACGGCGGCAGTTCCGGCCGGCTGCGTCAGGAGTACCGCATCCTGCCGCCCGGCGACTTCCGCCAGTGCATCACCGCCCTGGCCGACGTCGAGCCCCTGATGACCACCCTCTTCCAGCACCGCTTCAAGGAGGGCAGTCTGAACGGCCACTCCTTCGGCAACCTCTTCATCATGGCCATGGCCGAGATCACCGGCGACTTCGAACACGCGATTCGCGAGTCCGGACGGGTCCTCGCGGTCCGCGGCCAGATCGTTCCGTCGACCCTGCGCGACGTCACGTTGATGGCCGAGATGGCCGACGGCCAGACCCGGGTCGGTGAATCACACATCCCCCATCCGAACGGGGACGGCGAAGCCGATGGCGCCGTCGCCACCGCCATCAAGCGCGTTTTTCTGCAGCCCGAGCCCACCATCAACCCCGAGGCTGAGGAGGCGATCTTGAACGCCGAGATGATCCTCGTCGGGCCGGGCAGCCTGTACACCAGCATCCTGCCCAACCTGGTGGTCGACGGCATGGCCGAAGCGCTCAAGGCGTCGCCGGCCATCAAGGTGTTCGTCTGCAACGTCGCCACGCAACCGGGCGAGACCGATCGCTTCCGCGTGAGCGATCACTTGAATGCCATCGAGAGTCACCTGGGAGCGAACATCTTCGACTTCGTCGTCGTCAACAGCAACAACAACTATCCACTGCCGCCATCAGCGCAGACGGCCGGCATCAGGCGGGTCGTCTACGACGCGGCGACGGTGAATCAGCGCAGCATCCACGCGGTGCTGGTGGATGTGGTCAACCCGCGGGTCTCGACCCACCACGATCCCGATAAGTTGGCGCGCGCGATCATGAAAAAGATCTGGCGTAGCTGAGCGAGGTAGCAGAACAGCGAGGCCGCAGGCCGAGCCGCGCTTTGGGCACCGGCGCGTTCACGTCACCGTATAACTTCTATCGCGATAGCGCGCCCACCACTGCGTGAGGAGATCCTCGCCGAAGAAGGCCGCAAGGGTGAAGATCACGCCACCCATGATGTCGACCACGTAGTGCTCGCCCAGGTAGACGATGCTGATCCAGACGAGCGCGGTATAGACCACGGTCGGCCAGGCTCGAGGGCCCCACAGGCGTAGAGCAAAGAGCGTCCCCAGCAACGGAAAGGCAGCGTGGAGAGACGGCATGGCGGCGTACTGATTCGGCGTCAGCCAGTGGTAGACGGTGGCCGGCACGGGAATCCCCGGCAGGTCGGTGAAGCTTGGCAACGTATGGTCGATGATCTTCACCACTCCGGGAACCACCTTCCAGGGCGGCGCCACCGGCAGCAAGAGATAAAACACGAAGGCCGCGAACGCCATCCCGATCAATGCTCGCGAAAACCGCTGGAAGGTGTGACGATCGACGACCCAGAACAGGTACCCCAACCCTAGCGGGAACGCGAAATGGAGGAAGTAAAACATGGTCGCCCCGATGTCGTACCAGTTGACCTGGCCAGCGTGATAGAACGCCTGCTGCAAGTCCAGGCTCGGCACGTGGCCGAAAGTGACCACCCGCTCGAGCGGCGTCACGTCGTGGATCGGAAGACCGACTTTCCCACCCAGGCCGCGAAGATATTCGTACGAAAGGAACAGCACCAGGAACGGGATCCAGTCGGCGAGGAACGTTCGGGCGCGGCCCAGCACCAGGGCGCCGATCAGCATGAGTAGGAGAAGGCGCTCGGGCGAAACCGACAGGTGCAGGACGAAGACCATGAAGAGGGTGACGACCGCCAGGTAACCGCCGACCATCGAGGGCAGGAGCCAGGATCGCCGGCGCCCGACGGATGGACGCTGGGGAGCGTCAGCCGGCTGCATCGGCACGAGCTTACTCAAGACCCCTCCCGATCCCTCGCCACAAAGGGGGAGGGAAAATCAAGGCTTAGAGCGGGCTGAGAACCGCGTCCCGCGATGGGATTTCGCAAAAATCGCCGTTATATTGGGGCTGAAAATGGCGGAGACCGCCCCGGCTCCCGCGCCCGCTCGCAGCCCGCGCGTGCTGGTCGTCGATGATGAGCGCAGCATCGTCGACTTCATCCGGCTGGGGTTGCAGTACGAGGGCTTTCAGGTCCAGACGGCGGGCGATGGCCAGGCTGCGCTACGACTGATCAGCGAATTCAAGCCGCATGTCGTCGTGCTCGACATCATGATGCCCAAGCTGGACGGCCTCGAGGTCGCGGCCGCGCTGAAGGGCAACAAGGACACGGGCGTCATCATCCTCTCGGCCCGCGATGAGGTGCAGGACCGGATCAAGGGCCTGGAAGTGGGCGCCGACGACTACCTGGTCAAACCCTTCGACTTCGGCGAGCTGCTGGCACGGATTCGAGCGGTGATGCGGCGCCGCAATCCGAGCGCTGGACCGCAGCTGCAGGTGCACGACGTCACGCTGGATGAGGCGACCCGTGAGGTCCGGCGGGATGGGCGGCCGATCGAGCTCTCGGCGCGAGAATTCGATCTCTTGCGCCTCCTCATGATGCATCCCAACCAGGTGCTGCCGCGTGATCGGATTTTGGATCAGGTCTGGGGATACAACTTTTTCGGCGACGCCAACAATGTCGAGGTTTACATCCGGTATCTCCGTCAAAAGCTCGGCGACGAGAAGCACGAGCTGATTCAGACGGTCAGGGGCGTCGGCTACCGGATCAAGGGATGATTCTCCGGTCGCGCCGCGGCCGTCGCGGCGCTTGATGTCGCGCTTCACGCGCCTGATGTCGCGGTTCCGATCGCTCCGCTGGCGCCTCACCCTGATCTACCTTGGGCTGCTGGCCGTCCTGCTGCTGCTCGGCGGCGTGGCACAGTATTCGGCAACCCGCGAGGTGCTGTTCCGGACAAATGCGGATGCCATGGTCAGCGAGTACAACACCGTCTTCATCGCCTTTCGACGTGAGATCACCGCGGCGAGGCCGACGTCCACGTTGCCCAAGACGGCCGCACCCAAAGCGCCGGCCCCGTCAATTAACGTTCGGGCAGTCCTGCTGTCGCAGGCATTCGCCAACCAGCTGCGGTCACGGCGGACCGCCGCGGCGATCTTTGACCTGCAGGGGGGCGAGCAGGCATGGGCCCCGGCCGAGCTCACTCCCAGCACCGAGCCGCCGACGCTGACCACCACGGATTACCTCAACGCGGCCCGCGGGCACTCAAAGCCCTACTACATCGCCACCGGCAGCGACGGGACGTCGACCTACCTCGTCGTCCTCAACGTCATCCGTGTCGGCACCCGTCCCGTCGGCGTGGCGGAGATGTCGATTTCCACCGATGACATCGACCGGACGCTCAGTCTGGACCGTGGCGTCGATGTCATCGGCTCCTTGCTGGTCTTGCTGCTGGCGCTCCTGTTGAGCCCGCTGATCGTCGGCCGGGCTCTGCGGCCGCTGGAGCAGATGTCGAAGACGGCCGGAGCGCTCGCCGCCGGCGATTACAAGCAGCGCGTCCCGGTGCCGAGGACCGATGACGAGATCGGCAAGCTGGCGACCGCCTTCAACCAGATGGCCGCGGGCGTCGACCAGGCCTTTGAGGTGCGCCGCCAGTCGGAAGAACAGATGCGCCACTTCGTCGCGGATGCCTCGCACGAGCTGCGCACCCCGCTGACCTCCATCGCCGGCTATATCGACGTCCTGCGCCGGCGCGACAGCGTCGATCCGCAAACGCTCCAGGAAGCGCTCACCTCGATGCAGCGGGAGAGCAGTCGGATGACGCGCCTGGTCAACGACCTGCTGACGCTGACTCGCTTCGAGGCGGCGAAGGCGCCCAATCGTCAACGGCTCGAACTCGACGCGTTCGTCAACCAGGCGCTCGACGAACTGAGCCTCGCCGACAAGGGAACCATCGAGTCACGCCAACTCCAGCCCGGCATCGTGGTCGACGCCGACCCGGATGCGCTGAAGCAGGTGGTCGGCAACCTCGCCCAGAACGCCCTGAAATACGCCCCCGGCGCCGCGCAGCGCTGGACCGTGTTCAAGGCCGACGGCCGCGCCGCCATCCGGCTGCAGGACACCGGCCCCGGCATCGCCCGCCAGGACCTCCCCCATATCTTCGAACGCTTCTATAGGGGGCAGCAGGCCCGCGATCGCTCGACCGGCGGCTCAGGGCTTGGGCTGGCAATCGCCAAGTCGATCGTTGAGTCCCACCATGGGACGATCGAGGCCGAGAGCGAACCGGGCAAGGGGGCGACCTTCACCGCCTGGCTGCCGCTGGCCGCCTAGCCGGCCCTGGCGCCATCGGGCAGCGCAGCCAGGGCTAGCGCTTCAGCCGGATGATCGCCGAAATCTCGACCGGTACCCCCATGGGGAGCTCGCTGGTGCCGAGCGCCTGGCGGGTATGCCGGCCGCGTTCGCCGAAGACCTTGAAGATCAGGTCGGAGGCGCCGTTGAGGACCTTGGGCTGCTCTTCGAAGCCGGTCGCCGAGCGGACGAAGCCGCTGATTTGAATGAACTGCTCGACCTGGTCGAGCGAGCCGGCATGCTGCCGAACCAGGGCCATGATGTTCAGAGCGCAGATCTCAGCGGCCCGCGCCGCATCCTTGACGCTGATGTCCGCACCGACGACGCCCCGAAACTGGACTTCGCCGTTCAAGGATGGAATGACGCCTGAGGTGTAGAGGAGCTCGCCCACCTGCTGGACCGGGACGTAGGAGGCCAGCGGCCGCGGCGCTTCGGGAAGCTCGAGGCCGAGCGTCCGCAGGGTTGCCTCGGCAGATTCCATGCTCACGGGGCGTCTCGAGCGGACGGTAAGCAGAGCGGATCGACCTCCTGGGCCCGTTTTCGACGGACTGTAGCCACGAGGGTAACGGTCAGTGGCAAAATCCGCCAGCCCAAAGCGGTGAAGGGATGGTTAACGCGAGAGGCCGAGTCGTGACAGGCGGTCACGGGGCATAGGTTCGCCGATCCTCGCGCCGGATCCGCCAGCGACGGAGGATCATAACCGCCCCCAGGGCGAGCAGCGCCACCAGGGCGACCGCGTAGGGCTGGTAGGCCGGCGTGCCCGGTGCATGCTGAACCCTGGTAGTGATGGCCGGCACCTTGAGGCGCGGCGCTGCCGAGGCCGCGGGGCTGGTGGCTGGAGCGGCCGTCGGCGTGACACCGGCGACGGTCGCGGCCGGATCGGCAATCCGATAAGCGCCGGCTGATGCGTCTGTCGGGTTCCAGGTCGCGACCACGACCTGCGCCGGATTCATCGGCAGCAACGCCAGCGCCGTGACCCGCGGTTTCGCCGGAAGCCCGGCTCCAACCGGGGTCCAGCTCGCGCCCCGGTCGAGCGAACGGAAAACGCCGCCGTTACCCTGATCGCCGTCGCTGCCGGCGTAGATCTGATCGGGATTCGCCGGGTTGAAGAGCGCGAGGTTGAAGTCGGTGGTTGGCAGGCCGCCGACCAGCGTCCAGGTCGCGCCCCGATCATCGCTGCGAAAGAGACCCTGTGACGTCCCGGCGATGACCGGCGGCTCGGTGCCACCAGACGGGGCCGACCCGACGGCGAGCGCCGCCACCACGGCATCGCCGGGGAAACTGCCCTTCACGATCGACCAGCTGGTCGCCACGCCCTCGTCTTTGTAGAGGTATCCTGCACCGCTGGCGCCGTTGTCGGCGCCGGCGAAAATGCTCACGCCATTGGCTTTGGGAAGCAGAACCACCGCGCCGATGCTCAGGCTGTCGAGACCGAGGTCATGCCAGGTGGTCGCGGCGTCGTCCGAGTAGAAGACGCCCTGGGCGGTGCCCACAATGACCAGCCCACTGCCAACGTCGATGGAGCGAACATCGAGGTTGGTGAGCCCCTGGTTCTGTGCCGTCCAGGTCTTTCCGTCGTCGAGCGACTTATAGAGACCGGCTGTCTGCGTGCCGGCGTACGCGGTCGACGGATGCTGCGCATCGAACCGCACGACCCAGGCATCGTCGACGGCCGGAATGGCCGACGTCCAGGTAGCGCCTGAGTCGGTACTGCGAAGGATGCCCCGGCCCTGCGTCGCGGCGAGCAGGGTGGCCGAGTGCGTCGGTGACACCGCGATCGACCACACCGGACGGTCGCGGCCACCCGGTTGTTGGGCGCCCAGCGGCGTCCACTGCGAATCGCTCGCCGAGGCCGTGGCGATGGTGACGAGCAACCCGGCGGCCAGCGCGATAGGCGTAAGCAGGACGAAATGGCGTGACAATCTCACGTGGGTGCCCGGAAAACCGAGTAAGGATAGCAGACCATCGGGCTTGATTCGGTCCGGTTTGGACCCAGAGTCCAGCAAATGGCTTGATTTCGGGAAAGCTCAACTACAATGCTCCACGTGCGACAGCTCTGGCGAGCACTGCACAGCGTGCCGCAGTTGCTTTTGGTGCAGCCGGAGCAGCTTGGTTATGACCTGGCGTACGCGCTTGCCCTCTTACCGCTGGTGGTGGCAGCCATCGTCTTTTTTATGCAGGACGCCCTGCTGCTCTTCGCCATGTCCTTTCTCGCCGGCATTGTCTGTCTCCTGGCGCTTCAGCTTGCCCGCCTGTCCATCGGGCTTCCGGCCTGGGTGGGATTCAAGGCCACGCATCCACTCGTTGCCAGCATCCTGATCGCGTGCTTCTTCCCGCCGCGCACACCTGCCTGGGTTGCAGCAACGATGGTGATCATCTTTATCGTCATCGATACGCTGCTGTGGCCGCAGCTGCAGCGCGTCATGCTGCACCCGGCCTTGATCGTCTTCGGCCTGCTCTTCTTGATCGATCGCCAGCTCGGCATTGGCTTCATGAAACCATTTGATCCGCGCCACCTGGACGAACCGTTGCTGCTCTGGCACGGGGGCACCATCGTCAATCCGATCAAGCTCTATGTCGGCAATGTGCTGGGCCCAATCGGCGTTACGTCCGCGGGCGCCGTTCTGCTCGGCGTGACTTATTTGTGGTACGCGCGCAAGATCTCGTTGGGCATCGTGACGGGATTTCTCTTTGGCGTCGGGGCGGTGGCCCTTGCCATTCGCAGTGACCTCGGCTTCCAGCTCGCCTCGGGACCGTCACTGTTTCTCGCTGGATACGTTGCGGCTGATCGCCGGCGGGTGTTAGTGCCCGCGGGGCAGACCTTTCTGTTCGGCGCCGCCGCCGGCGTGGCGACCATGGTCCTGCGTTATTACGACCAGGGTTTGCAGGCTGCCTGGATGGGGCTGGCGGTCGCCAGTCTGGTGGTTACCGTTGTCCTTCGGATCCAGTTCCTGCTGCGCGGCCGGGCCCGCAGCGCGCCAGGGCCGGCGCAGCTCCGCGCGCTGTCGGTCGAGTCTGGAGAGCGCGAGCCGCGCCCTGCGTGGACCACGGCGGCCCGCACCCAGGTTCGCCAGCCAGTGATGGCCACGTCGCCGGTGGGCGTCGGCTACAGCCGTACCGGGACCGCTCGTCCTGTCAGCAGCTTCGACACACACGGCGATCCACACGACATGGTGCGCCAGATGCGAAGCGCCGCGAATCGCGGGAGATTGCCCTGGGGCTTGGAACCGGGCACCGTACGGCTGCTCGGGGCGCTGGTGGTCGTCAACCCGATCGGCCTCATGCTGGCGTGGAGCACCCCGACCATGAACCGTCAGACGAAGCTGCTGCTCAGCGCGGTGTCGATCCTCTGGTATTTAGGTATGGCTGGCCTGGCGTTCGCGCTGCTGCACCGGTAGCTTCGTCGGTCCGCCCCGCATCCAGATCGTCTGATCCCGCGCGGGACCCACCGAGACGATGTCGATGGGCGCCCCGCAGAGCTCGCTGAGCCGGTCGATGTAGCGGCGGGTGGCCTTCGGCAGATCCTCAGGGCGGCGGATGCCGGCGATCGATGAGCGCCAGCCAGGCAGCGTTTCATAGACCGGCTCGCAGTGCTTGAGATGGCTGATGTTGGACATCGGATACTCGTGCAGGTCGCCCTTGCTGATGTAGCCGGTGCAGATGCGGATGGGATCGAACTCGTCGAGGACGTCCAGCTTCGTCAGCGCAATGGAGCCTATGCCGTTCAGCGCGACGCTATACCGACCGACGACCGCATCGAACCAACCGACCCGCCGCGCGCGACCCGTCGTCGTTCCGTATTCTTTGCCGATTTCGCGGATCTGCGTTCCGAGCGCGTCGTCCAGTTCCGTCGGCATGGGGCCGTAGCCAACACGCGTCGTGTAGGCCTTGAAGACGCCCATCGTCAGGTCCACGGCGGTCGGGGGAATCCCGGATCCGGTGAGCGCTCCGCCGGCTGTGGGCGAGGATGATGTGACGTAGGGATATGTTCCGAAGTCGAGGTCTAGCATGCTGCCCTGGGCGCCCTCGAGCAGGATTTGATCTTTTCTTGAAACCGCCTCATGGATGATCGGAAATATGTCCTTGATGTAAGGGCCGAGGCGGTCGCCATAGTCTGTGTATTCCTGCAAGATCTGCTGGAGGTCCAGCGGAGCCACATGGTAGAGCTCCTCGAGGATCGGATTCTTGATCTTGCTGAGGACGAAGGCGAGCTTCTTCTCGAGGAAGCGCGGCTTGGTGAGATCGCCGACCCGAAAGCCGATCCGGCGCACCTTGTCGGCGTACGCGGGACCGATGCCGCGCCAGGTAGTACCTAACCGGTCATCGCCGCGCTGCTCCTCCTCGAGCTTGTCGAGGATCGGATGCCAGGGCATGATCAGGTGCGCCCGGTCGGAGATGATCAGGCGGTCGATGCTGATGCCACGCGACTGCACCTGCTCCATCTCCTCGAGCAGCACACGCGGATCGAGCACCACGCCGTTGCCAATGACGCAGGTCACGTCGCGATAGAGAATCCCCGACGGGATCAGGTGGAAACGGAATTCCTGACCGGCTCTAACGACGGTGTGGCCGGCGTTGTTGCCGCCTTGCGAGCGGATGACCATGTTCGCCTTTTCGGAAAGGAGATCGATGATCTTCCCCTTCCCCTCATCACCCCACTGCCCACCGACGAGGATGGTCACCATACCTAGGCTCCCCGACGGCGATCGAGATTCGCGAATTTCGTCTGCTCGTCGATGAACAGCAGATCGACCTTTCCCGTCGGTCCGTTGCGGTGCTTGGCGATGATAATCTCCGCGATGTTTCGTTTGTCTTCGGCGACGTTGTCGTTGTAGAAGCGCTCGCGATAGATAAAGAGCACCAAATCCGAGTCCTGCTCAAGACTGTTGTGGAGGACGGTGTTGGCGGCGACGAAGTTGTGCAGACCATCCACAGTCAGATCAAAGACATCCGCCTCGCCATCATCGACTATAGATGTGATCCTTTCCCATCTCACGTCGCTCTCAGACAGCCTCGCAAGTTCCTCTGAAGAAGCAAGGACCGCTACCCGACCCGCCGTCTCTCGGCCGATGCCGCGCTCGAGGTGACGACTGCCTAGGGCCGAGGTCAGAGCCGTCCTCGAAATGCCGACTGCCTGAAGCGAGGGCAATGCGATGTTCTCCCAAACGTCCTGAGGCAGAAGATCCCTGGCTCGAACGGAGCGTGTAGCGAAAAAGTCTGTTATCGCTGCTTGATGCCGAGACTTTGCTGTTCCTAACCCCCCAACGAGCTCAAGAAACGTCTCGATACTCGAACGGCCGCGAACCATAACGTGGAAAAGATCACGACCCTTATCTCCTTGTCCATACCGGCCCACTCTTGTATTGATTCCAAGACGAAGGAGGAGTCTCTGAACATCCATGGCTAGGCGCTCGCTGCTGGAAGCGTAGTAAACGGACGGATAGCCATGAGTCGGGTTCATCAACAGCGAACCATCGGTCGACCAGAGATGACGCAGAAAAACGCGGATATGCGTTTCGGGCTGCGCAAAGACTTTTTCGGGAACGTATTTCAGGTAAGACCGAAGCCCGTATACACCTAACCCCTTTAACCATGACACCACAGGGTTATGCACGTTGTGAGTTAGTGGAGCTGTGGCCGCCAAGTAGACCTGGAACCACTCCCTCTCCTTTTTGATGCGGGGAGCAATACCATTGCCGAAGACCTCGACGGCAAGCTTGGAGACAACTTCGGCCAGCGTTTCGTCGTTGGTTGTGTATTGAATCGCGTGACTCGGCAATGTACAGCCGTCGCCGATTAGGTGCCCTAGCAATCCCAGTTCAGCAAACGTCATCGTCGCGGTTGCAGGACCCGGAAGAGATCGTGGCACAGCGATTCTCGTCTCCAGTTGGAGCTCATCGAGCCGCCTCCAACCATTGATCGTTAGAAACTTGTGATTGGCAGTCGCTCGGACAGCATGGCCAGACTGCGTCTCAAGACGAAAGACAGGTTTCCTTCCGGTGGAGAAGGCGTTCGTAATCGGCCGAGGCACGAGTTTCCAGGTTCCAAGATCCAGCGCCAACACTCTGACGCCAACGTGACCGACGAGCTCGGAAATCGGGCTATAAGTTCCGGTATCAGGCAAGTAGACCGGCGTCTCGCCCGCCAGGCAGCCGGATTCACGCAGGTCGGCAAGTTGTGGGCGATGGTCGGTCCTCTTTTCCGGCTCACGGCTTAACTGCGAGCAGGCAATTATCGGAATTTGCAGTTCGCGAGCTAGGCCTTTCAGCGAGCGTGAGATATCTGAGACTTCCTGTACACGGTTCTCGGCGTTGCGTCCCTGCATTAGCTGCAGGTAATCCACAATGATCAAGCCGAGGTTGTTTGCTGACTTTAGGCGTCGCGCCTTCGTACGCATCTCCATCACCGAGACGCTTGGCGAGTCATCGATGTAGATCTGGGCCTCGGAGAGCGCGCCCATTGCCTGGGCAATGCGCGGCCACTCCGCATCTTTGAGCAATCCCGTGCGCAGGCGATACGAATCGACCGAGGCCTCGCTGCACAGCAGACGTGTGACCAGCTGCTGCTCTGACATCTCCAGCGAAAAGATGGCGACCGGAATCTTGTACTGAATTGATGCGTGCTGCGCAACATTCAAAACCATCGAAGTTTTTCCGACACCAGGCCGGGCAGCAACGATGATCAGGTCCGACTTCTGAAAACCACCGGTCTTGGCGTCGAGGTCGTTGAAGCCACTCGGGACGCCAGAGACAACGGACTGATCTTTATGGATCTGTTCGATCTGATCCCAGGTTTCCTTGAGGATGTCCTTGAGCGGAACGAAGTCCTGGGTAATGCGGCCCTCGGCGATGTTGAAGATCACGCTCTCTGCCGTATCGAGCGCGGCGCCGGCCGGCGTGCCTTCATCGAAGCCAAGTGCTGTGATGCGACCACCGGCGCTGATTAACTTTCGTTTGGTGGCCGCTTCTTCGATGAGGTGGCCGTAGTACTCGACATTGGCGGCCGTTGGCACGCTGCTCTGTAGCTCAGCGAGGAAGGCCTGCCCGCCGATGCGTTCCAGCACCCGCATCCGTTCAAGTTCGGCCGCTAGTGTCAGCAGGTCGAGCGGATCCGAGCGATCGTAGAGATTCAGCGCGGCACGATAGACCTGCGCGTGGTGATCGAGGTAAAAGTCTTCGGGCCTCAAGAAGTCGGCGACCCGGACGATGGCATTGCGATCGAGCATCAGCGAGCCCAGCACCGAGGCTTCGGCTTCGAGATTGTGCGGCGGCACGCGACCGCCAACGGCCGGCGGTGCCGGCGAGCGTCTGAGATCAATCGTCAAGCGGAGGTGACCATCAGCGGGATGCGGGCCGTGACCTCGCGGTGCAGCTTCACGTGGGCGGTCGCCGGCCCCATCGCCTTGACCGGCTCCTCGAACTCGATCTTTCGGCGATCGAGGGTGATGCCGTGCTGCTGCTTCAGGGCTGACGCGACGTCGACGTTGGTCACGGCGCCAAAGAGCTTGCCGTCCTTCCCGCTCCGCAACTTCAGCACCACCTGAGCCGCCTCGAGCCGTGCAGCGGTGGCCTTCGCTTCGGCGAGGTCACGCTGCTCGCGCTGGACGCTGGTTACCTTCTGCCGCTCGACTTGCTCCTGCGCCCCCTTGGTGGCGGGCTGGGCGAGCTTCCTCGGCAGCAGGAAGTGCCTGGCGTAGCCGTCGGCAACCTCTTTGGTCTCGCCGGCCTTGCCGGTGCCCTTGACGTCCTGGGTAAGGACGACTTTCATGCCAGCCGTCTCCGCCGATTGCGGATCACGAGGCGGCCCCGCTCTTGAAGCTCATTCAGCCGCGCCCTCAAGCCCTCGCGGCTGTCACGGACATCCTGGTCGAAGACGCTCGTGCCCAGCGCGATCCGCTCCTGATGCTCGGCGACCACATCCTTCGGCGCCCTCTCGACGAACATCCGCACCGCCAGCACGGTCAGCGCCACGGCATCCATCTCGCCGAAGACGGGCAGGCGAAGGGGGACGTCAACGACGGGATTGAGGATCAGGGCGATGGCGGCAGCAAGCGCCACCTTGTTGCGATAGGGCACGCGCGGATCTCGATAGAGACAGTAGGTGAGCTTTCCATATCGAGGGAGCTCTCGCGCGATCCGCCGGAGCAGCCGAAGACTGAGCAGCATGCTTCCTCTTATTTCCCCGCGTGCGTCACATCGCGCCGTCCCTTCATCGACGCGTCGATGGCGCCGCAGATTTTATCAGAGCAAAAGGCTAGCGAACCGTTTTGACAGCTGTCTGTCGCAGGTCTTCCACGAGTTCACCGGCTTGCCTGTGGATAGCCATGGGAAAACCGCCTCAGCGCAGGGCAAAGACGATGAACAGGAGATAGACCACGATCAGGAGCACGCCGCTCAGCCGGTTGAGACCGCCCTGTAACCAACCGAGCCCGATGGCGAGCAGGGTCATGGCGATCAGCCAGGCGATATCAAGAGCCGCCGCCGGCGACGCCGTCAGACCGCCCATGATGACGGCCGGAATGCTGACGCCGGCCAGGAGGTTCAGCGTGTTGCTGTTGAAGGCGAGACTGACCACTGCTGTTCCGTTACCCAGGAGCGCCAGGCGAGTGGCGGCATAGGCATTGGGCAAGCTGGTGATCACGGCGAGCGCCACCGCGCCGACGATCGCCTGGGGGATGTGCCAGCGATCCCCGAGCACGAGCGCCCCGTTGACCATGGCGACGCTGCCGGCAACAATCACCACGACCGCGGCGAGCACCGTCCAGGACGGCGCCTCTGGGCTGCTGATCTGCTCAACCTCGACGAGTTTCGCTTGAGGCATTGCGGCCAGGACGTAGACATATATAAGGAAGAGACCGAACACGAGCGCTAACGCGAGGACCGGCGAGAGCCTGACGAGAAACACGAGGCCGATCACAATGGTCGCCCACAACGCCACGCCGCCATCGAGCCACAGGAGCGGCCGCCGAAAGACGATGCGGCCGGCAACCAGCGTGCTGAACCCGAGAAGGGCGGCGATGTTGAAGAGATTGGAGCCGAGGATGACACCGAGGCCGATCTCTTTCGCCCCTGACAGGATGGCGGTGACCGCGGAAGAAATCTCCGGAGCATCGGCGCCCAGGGCGGTAAGCAGACCGATCAATCCGGCAGCAAGGCCGAGCCTCCTCCCGAGCCTGCCCAATCCACGGACCAGCATCTCACTTGCTCCCAGGCTGGCGGCCAGCCCCGCAACAAACAGCAGGACTGCAACCGGCGTCGACACTAGTGGCCTGTAACGCCTGAATGTGGAGCACGAATCCGGCGGCTGATATCGG
>CAZRMD010000020.1:0-22374 GCA_964601135.1 uncultured Actinomycetes bacterium
ACGGGAACGATCCGTCCGTCGACATCGCCAAGGATGCCGACCAGCGGTTTTGAAGACCGAGGGGCCCACCTGAGCCCATGCACCCCCGTTCCGAAATGAAGGTTAAAGGACGGCGTCGATACGCTGTTTGAGGTACGCCTTGGGCTTGTAGCCGACGATTCGCTCGGCCGGCTTGCCGCCGCGGAACAGGATGAGCGAAGGGATGCTGAGCACGGCGAACTTTGACGCCGTGATCGGGTTGGCGTCGACGTCCAGCTCGGCCACGATCATTCGCCCCTGATATTCGTTAGACAGATCGTCGACCACCGGCTTGAGCATCTTGCAGGGCGCGCACCACGTCGCCCAGAAGTCGAGCAGCACCGGCTGTTGAGCATTGGCGACGGTCGTCTCGAAATTCTGGTCGGTGACCTGGACGATGTTTTTCATCATTAAGCAGCCCCTTCTTTTGGAGTGCTCTTATTTTCCGTCTTCGCCGGCTTGCTCTCCGTCCTGGTCTCCGGCTTAGCCGTGTCCGTCGACGGGGTGCTGCCATCGCTGCTGGCTCCCCGAGAGTCCGTCTTATAGAAGCCGCTGCCCTTGAAGACGATGCCCACTGGGTAGAACACGCGGGTCACGGGGGCGCCGCACTCGGGGCACTGGGCCAGCGGTGCTTCGGTAATTCGCTGCTGCACCTCGAAATGGTGGCCGCGGCTGCAACGGTATCCGTAGACGGGCATGTCGACCTAACTTATACCCGGAACGTGATCGAAAGAAAACCCAGAGCTCGAGGCGTCGGTCAGTTGATCCAGAGCTTGCTTTTCGGCCTCGGCTCGTCGGTCGCGGGTTCGCTAAAGTCGCCTGGCTGGAGCAGCCCGCTCTGCATCATCTCGGCCACCCGGTCGAAAAATGCCTCATCGGCACTGACAGGCTCAGCCATAGCCGGCCGGGGTTCCTCGGCAAGGTACTGCCGCACGGCGGCACAAATGATCTCGCTGCGGCTCTCCGGAGAGGCGGCGGTGGCCCGGTTCAGAGCCTCGACAAGGGCGTCAGGCATGTAGATAACGACCCGCTTGGCGCTCATCGGTCCCAGCATAGTAGCCAAGGGACGGCTGGCGGGCAAGCCAATTCGGCTCACGAAAATGAAACAACTCAGAGTGAGAGAATCCGAATCCCGGGATCGAGCGGATTGAACACGATCCCCGAAGCCGGCTTCGGATAGAAATACGTCGACTTTTGCGGCATGACCTGTCCGGCCTGAGCAACCGCCGCGACGTCCGAGACCGCCGGCGGCCGAAGTAGAAAGGCCGCCTGAGCCGAACCGGCCTCGACCCGGCCGAGGACCACCGGCAGATCGCGGGAATAGCTCAGATGCTGCTCCCGCTCGACGAGTTCGTCCTCCAGGCCCAGCTCCTTCTGCAGGACCTCCCGGTGGAGGACGGTCACGTCTAGGGATGAGACCGGGTCTGACGATGGCGCTCGGGGGATATCGACGGTGGCGTAGATCAACCCCCTCCCCGACCCTCCCCACAAGAGGGAGGGAGAGTTCACGACGGCCAGGCCGATGCGGTGGGCCGATATGGGTTCGTGCATCGCGGCCAGGAGACCTGCCTGGTCCGGGTAAGACCGAACTGGATTTCGATCGCTCAGCGATCTGACCAGCCGCTCACCGTCAAAGCCTTCCAGGTCGTGGACGATCCGGTGCGTCGGCAGGATCATCAATCCAGGGTCGTTGACGTCGACCAACAGGGTCAGCACGTAGTTGAAGGCTGCATCAGGCGGCGCCTCCGGATCCTCGAGCCGCATCTTGTCCCTGAAGTTCAGGGCCGTCTCATACCGATGATGCCCATCCGCGATGTAGAGCCTCGAGCGGCCAAGCACGTTGGCCAGGTGGCGAAAGGCTTTGACATCGGTAATCGACCACACGGTATGCCGGTCGCCATCCTCGGCGGTGAGGGCAAGCTGCGCCGCGCCCGCGGTGAGCCGCGTCAGTTCGTCAACCACCGTCGAGGCCGGATCTTCGTATAGCGCGAAGATCGGACTGAGGTTCGCTCCGACCGCTCGTGTCAAGGACAGACGGTCAGCCTTGGCGCGAGCGTGAGTGCGTTCGTGGGGAAGAATGCCCTCACCGAACGGTACTAGCTCGACGACGGCGAGAACGCCCTGCCGGGTGCGCGACTCGCTGGTCGTCGGATCCACAAACTCATGGCGATAGACATACATCGCGGGTCCGGGTTCGCGGCGCAATATTCCTTCATGTAGCCATTCGCTGAAGAAGCGAGCCGCGCGAAGATATTTGTTGTCCTCGGCCGTGTCGGTCGGCAAGACCTCGCCGGAAATCAGCCGCACTACGTTGTGCGGATCCTGCTCGTAATATCGTCGCCGATCCTCGGGACTGATCACGTCATATGGAGGGGCGACCACTTTTCCCAGGTCGACTCGGCGCGGGTCGTACATGATGGCCTGGAAGGGCCGAACCGTGGCCACCGCTGCTCTACAGGGTGACGGTCAGGACATCGGCCATGCCGGGGATGCGACGGATTTCGGCCCGAATCGATTCGGGAATGGGATCGTCCACCGAGAGGATCATGACCGCGTCGCCGCGTGGATGGTCACGCCCTACCTGCATGCTCGCGATGTTGATGTTCTTCTGGCCCAACAGCGTCCCGATGGCCCCGATGATCCCCGGTCGATCGGCATGCCAGCTCATCAAAAACGTGCCCTGCGGCACGAGATCGATACGGAAGTCGTTGAACTGCACGATGTGCGGCTCGTTGAGCAATAGTGTGCCGCCGATACGGGTCGGCCCATGCTCGCCAGAGGCTTGCAGGGTGATGAGGTTGGCGAACTCGCTTGCCCGAGCGCCTCGCTGCTCCACGACGGTGATGCCGTGCGCTGCCGCCACCGCTCGGGCGTTGACCGGGTTGACGCGTTCCGCACTGAACCGGCCGAGGAACGCGGTCAGCAACGCCGCCGTTAGCAGGGAACAGTCGTAGTTTCCAATCTCGCCCGTGTAATCAACCTGGAGGCGGGTCGCCGGCTGACGCCCGACCTGTGCGTAGAAGCGGCCAATCCCCTCGGCGACGGGAATGAAGGGTCGGAGGAAGGCCATGGCTTCGGGCAGTGCCACCGGTGCATTCAGAGCGAAACGTGGCAGGCCGCCGTCCAGCACCGCAATCACCTGATCCGCGATCTCCAGCGCGACGCTGATCTGTGCCTCCTCGGTCGAGGCCCCGAGGTGGGGCGTGGTCACGACCTGCGGGTGCGAAAGCAGCGGATTCTCGCCAGGAGGTTCCTGTTCGAAGACATCGAGCGCCGCACCGGCGACGTGGCCGTCCTGCAGCGCCGTCCGTAAAGCGGACTCATCCACGATGCCGCCGCGCGCCACGTTGACCAGGCGAACGCCGCTCTTCGTCAAGGCCAGGGCACGGCCGTCGATCAGGTGGTGCGTCTCGGGCGTCAACGGGACGTGCAGGGTAATGACATCCGCCTCGGCCAACAACTGATCGAGTGGCATCAGCCGGACATTCAGCTGTGACGCCCGCTCCTCGGACAGAACCGGATCCGCCGCGATCACCTGCATCCCAAATGCCTGCGCCCGGTGCGCGACCTCGCGGCCGATGCTCCCGAGACCGACGACCCCGAGCACTTTGTCGCGCAGCTCATTCCCCAGAAAGCGCGAGCGTTCCCAACGACCAGCCTTGACCGCCTGGTCGGCCTGCGGGATGTGTCGAGCCAGGGCCAGCATCATGGCCATAGTGTGCTCGGCCGCCGCAATGGTGTTCCCCGAGGGCGCATTGACGACCAGGATGCCCGCCCGGGTTGCGGCCTCGACATCAATGTTGTCGACGCCCGCTCCAGCACGACCTATTACCTTGAGATGCTGGCCGGCGCGGATCACCCTTTCATCGACGCGGGTTTCACTCCGCACGATAAGGGCGTCGTAATCGGCGATCGCGTCGACGAGCGCGGCCGGGCTCTGCTTCAGCCGCACGTCGACCTCCCCATGGTCGCGAAGACGTTGAATCCCCGCTTCGGCAATCGGGTCGGCGACGAGGACCCGCGACACTGGACTCAGGCGACGAGGCTGGGCTCGGACGACTCCAGCGCGCGCTTCGCGGCCGCCAGCGCCGCACCGCGGGTGACCGGATGGCCATGCAGCTCGACGCCACGCTCGAGCATCTCGACGGTGGCAATGACGTCAGCGTCATAGACGGCGCCCAGATGACCGATCCGGAAGATCTTTCCTCCGAGTTTGCCCTGGCCCTCGCCAACGATGAGACCCAGCTCGCGCCAGGTCTTGAAAACCGCTTCCGATTTCTCGGCGCTCAACGCCTCAGGGAAATAGATCGCCGTGACCGTCGGCGAAAACGCCTCCGGATTGGCCAGTAGCCGCAAACCGAGGGCACTCGCGGCGGCTCGGAAGGCGGCCGCGATCCGCAGGTGTCGCTGGAAGACGCCGGGCAACCCTTCTGCGCGCATCATCGTCAACGCCTCTCGCAAACCAAACAGGATGCTGACCGCGGGTGTGCTGAACGTCATGCCCTTGGCTTGCATCGCCCTGGCCCGCTCCCAATCGAAGTAGAAGCGGGGCGCTTTCGACTGACCCTGCCGTTCCCAGGCCGCCTTGCTAACGCTAACCATGGTGACCCCCGGTGGCAGCATCCATCCCTTTTGCGATGCCGTAACGGCCACGTCCACAGCCCAGCGGTCGACGGGAAGATCGACCGAGCCGATGGAGCTGACTCCGTCAACCACGAGCAGCCGCCCATGCCGCTTGACCACCTCGGCCAGCGCCTGCAGCGGATTGAGGACACCGGTGGAGGTTTCGTTGTGCGTGACCAGAACGGTCGCGATCTCGGGTTGTTTGCTGAGGAGATCGTCGACATCTTCGGGATCGGCAGCCTCGCCCCAGGGAAGCGTGTAGCGAGCGACATCCGCGCCGAATGCCGCGGCGAGATCCGCAAAGCGGTCACCGAAGGCACCGATCGTCACCGCGAGCACGCGCTCGCCCGGCGAGATCAAATTGGCGACCACGCTCTCCAGCCCGCCGGTCCCGCTGGCGGGGAAGATCAGCATGTCGTTTTCGGTCTGAAAGGCCCACTTCAAGCCGGCTTCGAGCTCGGGCAACAGCGCCCTGAATTCGGGACCGCGATGATTGATCATCGGCGCATCCATGGCGCGCTGAACGCGGGCTGGTACAGGGGTTGGGCCGGGGATTCGGAGCTGGGGGGGTAAAGTCATGCCCGCTAGCTTAGCGGTCGGCTCTCCGCAAATCGCATCAATATCGATGCGAGCGCCGTCGGACGTTCCGTCGGCGGTATGCGGGAGCCTGCGGAGCCCGTGACTGGCTCCGGACCGCCAGCCGCATCAGGATCCAGAGCAGCCCCAGGCCGACGATGATGGCGCCCCATCGAGCGGCCGTCGTCGTGCGGGAGGCGTCGCTTACCGACGCGGCGACGGCACGCTGCTGAGCGGCAGCCGCCGCTTCGGCTCGTAGGATCTGGTTTTTCGTCGTTTCAATCAGGGGATCGGCGGCCAGGATCCCGTTGAAGATTCCCTGGACGACGGCTGCGCGGAAGTCGCCCTGCTGGAGTAGGCCGGCCTCCCTCGGATTTGTCAGGTACACCGGCTCGACCGTTACCGTCGGGATGTCGGAGTGGATCCAGAGCTCAGGCTTGGCCGCCACCCCATCGTCCGCGACCTGATACGGCTTGAGGCTCTGCGCCAACGCCGTGTCGACGGCCTGGGCGAAGGGCAAGCTGTCGGGGCGGGGATAAAAGATCGTCGCGCCGTTGATCGAGGGATCGCCGTCAAAGGCATTGACGTGCAGGCTGACAAAGAGCCGGGCTCCGGCGGCCTGCGCCCGATTCCAGCGTTCGGAAAGCTCCACGTACTCATCACGGCTACGGGTGAGCACGACCTTCACCCGTTCTTGTCTGAGCAGCTCGCGCAGCCGAAAGGCGAGGTCGAGCGTGATGTCTTTTTCCATGACGCTGCCGAGGACGACGCCCGGATCCCAGAGCTGGGTGGGGTCGCTGGTAGGACTACCGCCGTGCCCGGGGTCAATCGCAATGACATACGACGAAGGCACGACAAAACCGGGCTCTGCAGCTGCTGCCCGAGCCGTTGGCATGGACGTAAGCAAGACGATCCCGGCCGCGAGCACGGCCGGGAGGCGCGGAAGCCGCAACTAGCTGAAAACTATAGCGCTGCGTCGTTAAGAAACGTCGTCTGAGTCGAGCGCGACGTGAGAGGCGCTGGTCTCGGCCGGGCCCGGCCGCGGCTGGACGGGCACCTCGCCCCTTACCCGGGTTCCCTGACCGGGTGCGGAGTCGATCGATAGCTTGCCGCCCAACGCCTCGAGCCGGTCGATCATGTTCTGCAAACCCGCTCCCCGACGCGCGCGGGTTGGATCGAATCCTTTGCCGTTGTCCTCGATGGCGAAGGCGAGCTTGCCATTATTGGTGCCGAGTTTGATGGTGGCCGCTGAGGCTTCCGCAGACTTGGCGATGTTCTGCAGCGCCTCGAGGCAGCAGAAGTAGACGGCAGATTCAGTCTCGGGGGCGTAGCGTTTCAGATCGTCGGCTTCGATCGTCACCGGAACCGATGATTTCAGCGCCTGCGCCTGAAGAGCCACGTAGAGGCCTCCCTCGGCAAGCAGCGGCGGATAGATGCCGCGCGCCAGCTCGCGCAGGGCCTGGATGGCGCCGTCGGTATCGTCTTTGAGCTGGGTCAACGCGCGTTTGAGCTTTTCGGGCTCCTGTCCAATCAGACGCTCCGCCAGGCTCAGCCTTACCTTGATGGCGACGAGTTGCTGCTGGGCACCGTCGTGGATGTTTCGCTCCAACCGGCGGCGAGCCTCGTCTTGCGCCTGCACCAGGCGCTGGCGAGATTGGCGAAGATCCTCGAGCCTGGCGATCAGCTCGGCCGTCAGACGCGCGTTGCGGAGAACCAAGCCTGCCTGCGCGGCGACGTCGGTTGTCAATTTGCTTTCGGCAGCGGTCAGGGTCTCGCCTCGTTTCCAGACGCTGAATGCGCCTAGCAGCTCACCCTGATGACGAACCGGCACGGCCAGGTCGGCGGCTGGAAAGTCCGGCAACTGATCGCCCTCGACCGGCAGTGTCGCCGCGGGCAAAGCCACCGTCTCCGGCCAGCGAGCCGAGGCACGCAAGACGCCTTCGACATTGAGCCAGACAACTGCGGCGGCGCCAGTGCCCTCGGACAGAATGCGAACCGTCCGGGAGAGGACGTCCTCGGCGCCGAAGGACTCGACCAGCTGAGCGAACGACGACAGCACCTGGTACGGAGTGGCGCGGTTGCCATAGACCAGTCGATTGGCGAATCGCTGGACCGCACTGCGCACCGGCTGGAAAGCCAGGGCAACCAGACCGGTGGCGATCAGGGACAGGAGAAGGTTGTGTTGCTGGGTGCCGATCAGATTGCCGACGCCCACGACGAGCCCAACGTATACGGCGGTGACGAAGGCGGCCAGCACTCCGTACACGATGGTGCGGCTGACAATCCGATCGATGGCCCATAACCGGTAGCGAACGATGCCGACGAAGAGGGCGATCGGGATGATGGCGAACACCGGCTGAAAGACGCGAAAGAAGCCGACCGGGACTTCCTCCAGGGACCGACCCTGGAAGTTGGGAACCAGAAGGCTGGGCAACTGCTCGGGATGAACTAAGAGGGCCGCAAACACCGCTGGTAGCAAGGCGAAGAACAGCAGTCGCGAGAGCTGGCGCTCTTCTGCACCCGAGGGACGAATCCAGCGATAGGCCTGGGCAAGGACGCCCACCATCGGAACCACCAAGCCGAAAAGGATGATGGTGACAACACGAAGTTGGCTCGACTGAAGCGCATTGAGCAGCAACGCGACGACAGCGGTGAGCGGTAGGTAAAGGCTGGCTTGTCCCCACCTCGGCCAGCGTGGCACAAGCTCGGCATCAGGGAACGTCAGCAAGGCATAGAGATAAGCGAGCATGGCAATCAGCTCGAAGGCGTAGTGCACGGCGGTGTCAATACTGGTGGCCTGAAGTGCCGTGTAAACGCTGAGAGCCTGGAGGTTGAAGATGGCCGCCGTTCCAACCATCCCGACGGCAAGGAAGCGCGCTGTGGGATTGTGCGGTCGCAGGTAGAGAAGGTAAAGTCCGAGGGTCAGGTTGAGGAGGCTGAAGCCGTAATCGATGGCCAGCTCCCAGCCGGCCTCGGACTGGTGCGCCGCGACCGCCGCTGCTTGAGCCACGCGTTCGGGCAACGTCTCGGCGCCGAAGCCATACAGATGAAGGCTGTTGTGCAAGTCTGGGAACGCATGCGCGGCTGCCGCCAGCACCCCAAGACCCAGAGCAATGAGGGCGTACGCGGTGTAGATGGCCAGGAACAGGAAGAAGAGGGCGTCCGCCGCTCGATGGCGGATATTGCGGTCGATCACCTCAGTGAACGATCACCGTCCCCACCATCGACGGATGGATCAGGCAGGCGTATTTATAGGTGCCCACTTTCGTGAAGGTCAGGCTGTAGCCGACGTCGGCGGGGCCGCCCCCGCCCAAACCCGAGGAGAGGAAGTGGGAGCCATCGTAGTTTCCCCCTTCAGTAATCTGCGGGACCACTACTTTGGGCGGGGGTCCGGGGCCCTGCGATTGTGATTGCGGCATTGCCGGGCTTGCCACGGGACCGACCGCTTGCGGGTTCCAGGTCACGGTCCCATCCTTCGCCACACTGAACTCCGGGAAGTAACTGGGGACGTCGAAGGCCACATTGTGCTGGTCGGCGACTACCAGCCATCGCAGGGTATCGCCCACTTTGATGTCGATGGTCTTGGGCAGGAATTCGCTGATTGAGCCATAACCGTGAGTGTCGTTCTCGTCAGGCGATCCATAGCCGGCCAACACGAATTTGTAGGGGGCGATCAGCTTGACCGGGTAGCGGCCCTTCTTGGCGTCGTTGAACGAACTGACCAGGGGCTTCGCGAACTGGTCGATTTCGCTTTGTGCCTTCTGGTTGACCTCCGATTGCGACGGAATCTTGGCGTTCTTGGAAACGATGGTCAGCGTCCCGTTCATCCCTGGACCATGGAAGAGGCAGATGAAATGGTAGGTGCCGGGTTTCGCATCGGATGCGATCGGAACACGGAACGTATTGTCCCGATCCGTCCCCTGGTACGGGATGAAACCGCTACTGTAGTAGGCCTGCCGTCCGGTGAATGCAGGCTGCGTTCGCTTGGGACAGGGGGTGTTCGGATCCGCCGGCGGCGTGCCGGCGTCGAGATAACAAGGCTGCGCGCCGTTCTGCTGCACCGTGTTGTTCTGGTCCACCATGAACGGGATGTTTTTAGTAGCCGCCCGCCCAACGGTGTTCAGCAGATCTGGCGGGGGCTGCTTGTCTTTGTCGAGGTATTCCCAGACCGGCTTCCCGATGGTATCGAGCGCGGCTGCGAACGAGACGGTGTGGGCTTCGCCGTTCCATGCCTGCTTGAACACAGCCGTATCACCCTGGCGAACCGTCAGCTGGTGAGGGAAGAAACGGGCGAACATGTTGGCGAACTGGTCGTAGTGGTAATCGACCAGGACAGTGCGTTCGTTTTCGTTCGCCGCCGGGCCGAACAAGCCGCAGCTGCTCAGCAGGAGAGGACAGACTAAGGCGAGCGCAAGCCGGCGCACGACGCTACGGTACGAAAAAGCCACCGTCCGCTGCTAGCGGGCCAGCCTGCGAGTGGCCGGTGGTGCTGGCACCCGCCGAATTAGCGCTGGTCGGCCGTGTAGGGAAGCAGGGCGATGTGGCGAGCCCGCTTCAGCGCAACCGCCAGCCGGCGCTGGTGTCGGGCGCAGGTGCCGGTGACTCGACGAGGCAGGATCTTGCCGCGCTCGCTGACGAAGCGGCGCAACCGCGAGACCTCTTTGTAGTCGATCAAATGCACCTTTTCCGCACAAAAGTTGCAGACCTTCTTGTGCGGCTTGCGATCACGCTTATCGGTTGCTGGGGGCATAGTCTCCTATCGACCGCTCCTTAAAAGGGAATGTCATCCGGCTCGACGTCCCGCGAGGCATCCTGGTTGTTGCTGGCAGCTGCCGCCACCGCCGTCTCGACCGGCTCGGCGATCGGCGCCTGCGACTGCGACTGGCCTCGCGGCTCCAGGAACTGGATCTCTGTGGCATTGACCTCGGTGGTCTTCCGCTTCTGGCCATCCTGGCCTTCCCACGACCGGGTCTGCAGCCGGCCCTCAACGTAAACCAGGCTGCCCTTGTGCAGATATTGGCCGCAGATTTCGGCCAGGTTGCGCTTGCCGATGTTCCAGACCACAACGTTGTGGTAGTCGGTGTACTCCTTCTTTTCACCATCGGGTCCCTGCCCATACCGATTGGTGGCCAGGGAAAAGGTCGTCACCGGCGACCCGCTGGGCGTGTAACGCATTTCCGGATCACGGGTCAGGCGGCCGATGAGCATGACTTTGTTCAGGTTCATGTGTTTCCCTCATCTTGTCGAACCAATAGATGTCGGAAGACGGTGTCCGAAATTCTCAGGACGCGTTCGACCTCAGCAACCTTGGCCTGGTCCAGGTCGAACTCTTCGACGACGTAATGCCCTTCCCGTTGGTCTTTGACCGTATAGGCCAGTCGCCGCTTTCCCCATGGAGTGACCTTCTTCACCTGGCCACCATTGGTTTGAATCAGCTGGCCGACCTTTTCGATCTCCTGCTGGACTGCCTGGTCATCAAGCTCCGGCTTGACGATGTACATCAACTCATACGCCGACAAAACGCAAACCTCCTTTCCTGCGGGATTTGCTCCGGCTATGGCCTTGCGGCGGCAGCGGAGCAGGAAAGCGTCGTCAGTCTACCAGAGAAACCTCGCGCTTAAACGAAAAAAAGAGCGGTCGCCATGATGGCGACCGCCCGCGGAGGGAAACCAAGCGTCCCGATATATCAGAGGATCGGTCAGTTATTTGTTGACTTGGCCTGACTCGATCTCACCCGACCACTTACCGGTCGGCGCGCCGCGCTGCTCGATGAACTGCTTGAAACGCTTCAGGTCGTTCTCGATGGTTCGCGGCGTCGTCTGGGTCAACGTGTCGCCGACCTCACCGAGCGCGCCCTTCGGCGGCTCGTAGTCCAACGCCAGCATCACTTTGGTTCGGCCATCGATCGGCTGGAACTGGACCTTACCGTCGTTCTTATCGCCCGTTGTCGAGCGCCAAGCGATCACCTGGTTCGGCTTCTGCTCGACGATCTCCGCCTTCCACTGGCGGTCCGTGCCGGCCACCTTGGCCTTCCATTCCAGGTGCTTGTCATCGAGCTGCCGCACCTGCTCGACGTTCTCCATGAACTTCGGGAACTCTTCGAACTGAGTCCACTGTGCGTAAACCTGGTCGATAGGCTTTTCGACCTCGATCGACTTTTCGACATGCGCCATGCTGATTCCTCCCTCAGTCAAGGTTCGACTCCATATCTTATACCCTTGATATCCGATTATCAACCTCTGCCGTTATCATTTACGGCTGAGCCTGAGGCCAAGCAATTGAGGGATTGAATGGAGCTCAGCAATAACTGGTGATGGGCGTACTGAGTCCAGTGGTTCGAACAAAAGTAGCGGCGCAGGCTGGGCTCGACCTGCTACTTCACTGGTGGTCGGCGGGGGACTCGAACCCTCGACCTCTTGGATGTGAACCAAGCGCTCTAACCAACTGAGCTAGCCGACCGTGCGGGGAAATTGTAAGCCCCACCCCTGGGGGAGGGAGTTATTTACGCGCGGCCCGGGCGAGCGCTCGGGTCACCGCCTCGGCCGCTTCCATCGGTAGGTACCGGATCGCGTCGTTCACCACCCGATCGGCCTCCTCGGGCGGCAGCTTTCGACGAACAACCTCGAGCTGCTGCTCGACCAGGTCGGCCATCACCTGCGACATCTCCTGGCGGCGGCGCCGGCGAAACAGCTCCTGCTGGGCCGGGTAGCCGTTGCCAAATTCGACTGGAAAACCGAGGCGGTGCAGCTCGGCGAGATCACGGAAAACGGTTCTCGTACTGACCTTGAGGGTTTCGGCAAGGTCGACCGCGCGCACACCTGGACGTGCCGTCGCCATCGACAGGATGACCAACAGCCGATGCAAGCGCTGCGTCCGATTCACGTTGCTGACCGTAGCACTGCCCCGAATGGATCTGCAATTGGACGGCCCTACAATCGCCCTATGAGTAGCGTCGCCGAGCAGCGGCGATGGCGCAACCGCGTCCCTGCCGGCGTCTGGTGGGCCGTCGCGGCGCTGGTGCTGGTCGTCGTCATCTTTCTGGCGCGGCAAATCATCCTGCCCTTTCTTCTGGCGATTTTTCTGACCTACCTACTTCTGCCGCTTGTCAACGTGATGACCGCACCACGCCGCTCAGGCTGGCACACCCCACGTGGCGTGGCCGCGTTCCTGGCGGTTGCGCTGTTCATCAGCGTGGTGCTCGCCGTAGTCGTCGTGCTGGGACCGCTCCTGACAGCCGAGGCGAACCGCATTGGGAGAGCCCTGTTTGGCGCCAGCGGTCATCAACCACAAATCGCGCGGCGCCTCAGCCAGACGTTCCAGGACTGGCGTGACACCCTCTACGGCAGCGGGATCTTTCCTCCGCAACTGCAGGCGGACCTCGACCAGGAAGCGCGCGATTTCGTCAGCGGGCTGGGCGAGATGGCAGCCAGCGCCATGAACGCGTCGCTCCTCTTTGCTCCAAGGTTCCTCGAACTGGTTGCTGTGCCGCTGCTGACCTTCTACATGCTGGTCGATGGGCCACGGCTGACCCGAGAGGTTCGCGGGTTCCTCTCGCCGGCACAGCGGCAAACCGCCAGCGACCTGATGTCGCGCTGGGATCGCGTCCTGAGCGAGTACGTCCGTGGGCAACTGGTGATCAGCCTGTTCATCGGCGTCGTGGTCACGGTCGGGCTTCGGCTGCTCGGGCTCAAAGCCGCCCTGCTCGTGGGGACGGTGGCCTTCTTCACCGAGGCCATCCCGTTCTTTGGCCCTTTGATCTGGGGGACGCTTGCGGTCCTCTTAGCCCTGGCTCAAACGCCGGCCGGGAGTCCTTTGCCGATCGTGGTGGGCGTCTTTGCCCTGGTCGCCCAGCAGATCGATAGCCATCTCGTCGCTCCACTGATCCTGGGCCGGTTCACCAAGGTGCATCCGCTCCTGCTGATCTTCAGCACGCTGCTCGGCGCGTCGTTGTTCGGCCTGATCGGCATGTTCCTGGCGGCACCCGTCACGGCGCTAGCCAAAGTCACGTTTCTCTTTGTGATGGAGCGGGTAGAAGCTAGACGCGGGGCGGCCAGCCTGAGCGTGCCCGCCTGAGTTCAATCCAGGTAAGGTGAAACATTCCATGGCCAAAGAGAGCAAGGACGGCAAGCCGGCGAAAGGCTCGAAGGAGCCTCAGGTGGAGGTGCCTTCCGAGACCGCTGCCGAAAACGGCAGCCCTGCCAAGGCCCGGACCGCGATCGACGATGTGATCGCGGCGATCGAGTCCGCCCGCGACAAGGTGATGGCCGACGAGGTCAAAGCCCTGACCAAGCTCGGCATTCCAAGGGCCATGGCCTACCAGATGGTCGCCGCGCGCTTCCATCAGAACGTGGTCACCGATGGTGAGTCGGGACCCGAGTTCGAAAACAGCCACTGGAACGATCGGTAAACCTGCCGCAACCGTTCTGACGGTTGCCCAGGCGCGCCAGCGCATCCTGCAACGGATCGCCCCACTCGATCCCGAAGAGGTTCCCTTCAACCAGGCGGCCGGTAGGGTGCTTGCCGAAGAGGTGCGGTCCGAGCGCGACGTGCCTCCCTTTGCGAACTCCGCCATGGATGGCTATGCGGTGCGCGCCATCGATGTTCGGACGGCATCGCCTTCGGCGCCAACCCACCTGAAAGTCCTCGGAGAGATTCGGGCAGGCGCCGCACCGCCAACCGCGGTGCGACCGAACACGGCCCTGCGCATCATGACCGGCGCGATGGTCCCCGAAGGCGCCGATGCGATCGTGCGCGTTGAAGACACGGCAGAGCAGGACGGCATGGTCGAGGTGCGCACGGCGGTGGAACCTGGCACCAGCGTGCGCGCGGCGGGCAGCGATCTTCGGCGTGGTGACCTGGTCGCAACAGCTGGTCGCTCGATCACGCCCGGCCTGATTGGCGTGCTGGCGTCCGCCGGCCGCGTGGCGGTTCGCTGCATTCGGCAGCCGAGAGTCCTGGTCCTGAGCACCGGCGATGAGCTGCGCGAGCCAGGTGAGTCGCTTGGTCCTGGACAGATCACGAACACGAATCGCTACACGCTGGCTGCGGCGGTTCAGGAAGCCGGAGGACAGGTCATCGACACCGGTGTGGCAAAAGATGAACGCCAGGACCTGGTGGCTCGTCTCGGTTCGGCGCAGAACGCCGACCTGCTGGTGACCACGGGCGGCGTCTCGATGGGCGCCTACGATTTGGTGCGAAACCTGCTCGAAGAACAGCAGGGGGTCGATTTCTGGCAGGTGGCCCTGCGGCCGGGAAAGCCGCTCATCTTCGGCGCGGTCGGGGGCGTGCCGCTGATCGGATTGCCCGGGAACCCGGTATCGACCCTCGTTGGATTCGAGCTCTTCGTGCGACCCGCGCTACTGAAGATGCAGGGCCGGACCGACCTCGAGCGGCCGAGACTTCGCGCGGTGGCAGAAGACAGGCTGACCAATCCTCCACACCTCGAGCAATACTTCCGCGGCGTCGCCCGCCGCGAAGGTGAGCGCGTCGTCGTGCGCCTCACCGGCGACCAGGGGTCTCATGTCTTGCGCTCGATGGCCGACGCCAACTGCCTGATCGTGGTACCGCTCGGCACCAGCGAAGTGCCGGCCGGGGCGGAGGTCGAGATCATCCCGCTCGCCCCGATCGACTAGCCGCGATTTACTATCTATTTCGCAAAGGGAGAAGCGGTGGCGAAAGTCGATCCTGACAAACTCCGAAATGTGGCGTTGCTTGGCCACAGCCACGACGGCAAAACCAGCCTGGCCGAGGCCATGCTCTACGCGGGCGGCGCGGTTGATCGGCTGGGCAAGCCCGAAAGCGGCAACAGCACCTTCGACTTCGAGCCGGAAGAGATCAAGCGAAAGATCTCGATCGGAACCGCGATCGCGCATCTGACCTGGCGCGATCACAAGGTCAATGTTCTCGACACGCCAGGCTTCCAGGACTTCGTTGGCGACGTCGTCGGCGCCCTCCGCGCCGCTGAGAGCGCCCTGCTGGTGGTCAGCGCCACAAGCGGTGTCGTGGTTGGAACCGAGCTGGCATGGGAGGAGGTGCGCTCCCGCAACCTGCCCAGCGTGATCGTCGTCAACAAGATGGACAAGGAGAACGCCGACTTCTGGAAGGTGGTCGACAGCTTCAAAGAATTTTCGCCGCGACCGGTCGCCATCCAGGCGCCAATTGGACATGAGGCAGACTTCAAAGGCATCGTCGACCTCTTGACACGCAAGGCATATGAGTTCGACGATCACGGACGCGAGAGGGAAGTGCCGATCCCCAAGGAGATGGCCGCCGAGGTTGAATCGCGCCGCTCACCGCTGGTCGAGGCCGCCGCCGAAAGCGACGACGCCCTGCTGGAGAAGTATCTCGACGCCGGCGAGTTGAGCGACAACGAGGTCACGACGGCGCTGGCGAAAGGCGTCGCCCAGGGAACCATCGTGCCAGTGCTCTGCGCCGCCGCCGCGGGAAAGTCCATCGGCATCGGCGCGCTGCTCGATACGGTTGTCGACCTGCTCCCCTCGCCTCGGCAAATGCCACCAGTTCAGGCGGTCAATCCGAAGACTGATAAGCCGGAACCCCTGGCCGTCGATCCCTCGGGGCCGTTGGCGGCACTGGTCTTCAAGACAACGGCGGATCCGTTTGTCGGCCGTATCAGCTACGTCAAAGTCGTCTCCGGAACACTGACGCCGGGAACGCCTTTGGTGAACGCCACCAAAGATCAGCCCGAGCGGCCAGGAGCGATTGGGTTCCCCAAGGGCAAGACCCTGGAGCCGGCCACGGAAGTCGTGGCGGGTGATATTGCGGGCATCAGCAAGCTGCAGGTCGCCGCCACTGGTGACACGTTGGCGGCCCGTGACCATCCCCTGCGATTGCCCGATATCGAGTACCCACCGCAAACCTATAGCGCGGCGGTGAGCGCCAAGAACAAGGCCGACGAGGAAAAGGTCAATGCCGCCCTGGTCAAGCTCGTTGACGAAGATCCGACGCTGACGCTCGTGCACGAAGCGATCACCAAGGAGTCGATCGTCCAGGGGATGGGCGACGTGCACCTGGACGTGGTGCTGGAGAAGATGAAGCGGAAATACGGTGTCGAGGCCGTGCCCTCGGTCCCCAAGGTGCCGTACCAGGAGACGATCACCAGCAGCGCCCGGGCCGAGAAGAGGTACAAGAAGCAATCGGGCGGCGCCGGCCTGTACGGGCATTGTGTCATCGAGATCGCCCCAGTGCCGCGAGGAACCGGGTTCGTCTGGGAAGACAAGATCTTCGGGGGTTCCATCCCTCAGAACTTCCGGCCGTCGGTCGAGAAGGGCGTGCGCGAAACCATGGACCAGGGGGTGCTGACCGGCAACCCGCTGGTGGACATCAAGGTCAGCCTGCTCGACGGCTCGACGCATCCGGTGGACGGCAAAGACATCGCCTTCAAGCTCGCGGGTGCGATGGCCATGCGCCAGGCCGTGATGGATGCCAAGCCGGTGTTGCTCGAACCGATCATGGAAGTTGAAGTCCTGGTTCCCGAGCGGAACATGGGTGACGTGATCAGCGACCTCAACGGCAAGCGGGGGAAGATCGCCGGCATGGAACCGTCGGGCGATCACATGGAAAAGGTCAAGGCGCAGGTGCCCCTGTCGTCGATGTATCGCTTCCCGATTGACCTGCGCTCGATGACGCAGGGACGAGGCCGGTACACGATGAAGTTCTCGCACTATGAGGAAGTGCCGGCCCATGCGGCGCAGACCGTGATCGCCGCATATCAGAAAGCCAAGGGCGGCGAAGAGGAAGAGTAGCGCTCTCAGCTGCGCGGGCTGGGAATGTCCCAGAGCGGCACGCCCGCCCAGGCCAGTCCCAGCAGCGTCTTTGCGTCTTGCAGCTCGCCGGTTGAGCGCAGTACCTGGAGATCGTGGATGTCGAACGGATTCACCTTGAAGGACTCATCCATCTCCGCATGCGCCTCGGTTGGCGACAGCTCCTCGGCAAGGTAGAACGTCATGAGCTCATCGCAATAACCGGGCATCAAGTAGGCGCTGCCCAGGGTCGTCCATCGCTGCGCCTCGAGGCCTGCCTCTTCAGCGAGCTCGCGGCGCGCCCCCGTCAAGGAGTCCTCGCCTGGCTTATCCAAAGTCCCTGCCGGAATCTCCCAGAGCTCGCGGCCCGTCACGTATCGAAACTGACGGACCAGCACGATCCGTCCATCAGCACGGCGTGGAATGATGCCAATCGAGCCCGGATGGCGCACGATTTCGCGCGTGGTCTCCTTGCCGTCGGGCAAACGGACCCGATCGCGGTAGACCTGAAAGAGCTTTCCGGGATAGACCTCTTGGCTGTCGACCCGTTCTTCCATCCGCGGCTTATCATGACGCCTTAGACGATGATCGAGCGAACCGTTCTTGAAATTGCCCAGCATCGCTTCTGGGCCTGGCAACGGCGCACGGCGCCAACGCCGCGCAATCAGCTTCGAGAAACCGACCAGCTCCTGGAAGCCGTCGAAGAATGCCGGCTCCATGATCTCAAGCTGATTCCGGCGCACATCTGGCGGCGTGTGGTGCATTTGCTCGGTCAGCTCGATGGCTCATACACTGAGAAGCTGGGCATCGACCGCTCGGTCGAGCGGACCGCCGACGTCCTGTTCGAGGCTCAGGAGAACCTGATGCTCGCCGCCCGGACCAGCCGCCGCCGGCCCGGCGGCAATGTGATTCCGCTCTTCCGCAGCTAGGACCCCCTCCCTAGCCCTCCCCGGAGGGAACTAGTGATGGGCTTGAGTGGCCGTACGAACATATGTTTGCATTCGGGCCGGATTTGTGCTACGGTTCAACCCATGGGCGAGATGGCAACGCTTATCGGAGGCACCCCCGGCAGCCGTCCAGTAACCGACTTTTCCACCATTCCGCTGCTCCGCCGAGTTGTGGAGAGCCTGGCGACGATGCGGCCGGGGCGCTTCACGGTCTACCTTGGCCGCCCCGATCCGGCGGCCGTCCGGGCCGAATGGGACGCCGAGGTGGGTCTACTGCGCAGCGCCCGGCGGGCGGTGATCACCACTCCCGACACGACGCCCGTCCCGCCGGAAGCCGATCGGCGCGATCCCGGGATGGGCTGGCTGGCCCAGCTATGGTTCAGCGCCGTCCTGGGTGACGACACCGCCATGGCTCTGATCTGCCGGCCGGACCTCCACCAGCCCGAGGAAGCCTGGCTGGTGACAGACCCGTCCGCTGTCCGGCGCTTCATCGCCGCGGTCGAAGGCGAGCTTGCCCGACCCGACCCGCAGTTGCTCGCTGTCTAGCTAAGCTGGGGCCTCATGGCCCCTCGCGATCCCTGGCCACTGCTGGTTGCCGGAACGATCACCCGCGATGACGTCCGCACGCCCATGGGCGTAAACACCGACGGGCTGGGTGGCTCGGCAACCTACTTCACACTCGCCGCTCGGCTGTTTGCACCGGTGTCCGTGGTCGCCACGGCGGGGCCCGACTTCCTGCCCGTGTTCAGGTCGACGATCGATGGCACGGGCGTTGATCTGCGCAGCGTCGCTCCATCGAGTTTGCCGACCTACCGTTGGTTCGCTGAGCATGACTATGAAGCCGGTACGACGAAAAATGAGCGAACCGACCAGGGCGCGTATCGCGGATTCATGCCAGTGCTGACCCCCGACCAGCGGAAGATTCCCATCGTGTTCCTGGGCAGCATGGAGCCGCGCCATCAGCTGCGCGTGCTCGAGCAACTGGAGAAGCCCTGGCTGGTTGCAGGCGACACGATGAAGCTCTACATCTGGAACGAGCCGGAGGCGCTCGAGCCCGTGCTGCAGCGCCTCGACTACCTCTTTCTCAATGCCTCCGAGGCCATGGCGCTGGCCAACGTCGAGACCATCGAACAGGCATCGGTCCGGCTGCGGGAGCGCTACCGCTTGCGAGGACTCGTGATCAAGGAGGGCCCCAAGGGAGCGACGCTGTACCGAGAGGATGAAGAAATCCATCTTCCGGCGCTGCCGGTCGATCCACCGACCGATCCCACCGGTGCTGGGGACGCCGTCGCGGCCGGGTTCCTCGGGTGCCTGGCCGAGCAACAGGTCGAGAACCCGGACACGGTTCGCCTGGCGCTTGCTTACGCCATGGTGATGGCGTCGTTCACCATCCAGCACTTCAGCGTCCGCGGCCTGGAGCGGCTAACTCGCGCCGAGGTGGAGGAGCGCATGGCGTCGATGGCCTGGCAGGTGCAAGCGGCTGGATGAGCTGGCGCGTCAACAATGTGCGCGTCGACGTCCTTCAGGGTGACCTGACCCAGCAGGACGTTGACGCCATCGTCAACGCCGCGAATAACGACCTCGAACTTGGTGGCGGTGTGGCTGGAGCGATCGCGCGTGCCGGCGGTCCGGAGATTCAGGCCGAATGCCACGCGATTGGCTCGATCGACGTCGGCGACGCCGCCATCACCAGCGGCGGCAAATTGAAGGCGCGGCACGTTATCCACGCGGCCAGCATGCGGCTGGGGGGCCGCACCACCGCCGAGCATCTGCGCCGCTCGACGAAACGAAGCCTGGAGATCGCCAACGAGCGTGGACTGCGAACGATTGCCTTTCCGGCGGTCGGCACGGGAATCGCTCGCTTTCCGATCGACGAGTGCGCTCGCATCATGATCGAAGAGGTCGCCGCGCATGCCAAACAAGGGACCTCGCTGATCGGCGTGCGCTTCGTGCTCTTCGGTGAGGAGGCAGAGGAAGCGTTCCGAAAAGAAGCCGGACGACAGCTAACTCCCGAATAGGCCGGGGAACAGGAACGAGGCGACGAAGGCGAGGGCGACCAGGAACAGGAAGGCGAAGACGATGCCGCTGAAAACATTGAACAAGGGCGTGTTCGCGTAGCGGCCCATCACCCGCTTGTCGTTGGCCAGCACGATCAGAATTGGTAACAGAAGCGGCAGCATGACCCCGTTGACGATGTTGGGCAGGTTGGTGATCAGCGCCAGCGGCGCCCTGGGAAACATGGCGATCAGGGCTCCAAGAATGATCATCGTCGTGTAAATCGACAGGAAGGCCGGGGCCTCGCCAAACGACTTGTCGATGCCGTGCTCGAAGCCAAAAGCTTCGGTGATCGCGTATGTGGTTGACAGTGGCAGGATCGACGCCCCCATGATCGAGGCGTTCAACAGTCCGATGGCGAAGAGCTGCGTGGCAAACGACCCCGCCAGCGGCCTGAGCGACTGGGCGATTTTGGAAAAGGCTGACGGGTCGGATGGATCGACCTGGATATGGTGGGCGAAGATGGTCGCCCCCGTGGCCACGATGATGAAGAACGCCACCACGTTGAGCGCCAGGATGCCGGTGTAGGTATCGATGCGTTCGAATCGCAGATCACTGGGATTCAGCCCCTTGTCGGCGACGTTGGACTGCTGAAAGAACGCCATCCAGGGCGTGATCGTTGTGCCCACGATCGTGATGAAGATCAGGAGGAAAGGCGCCGTGAAGTGAACGGTCGGCACGACGGTGTGCTTGAGGACGTCACCCCATTGCGGGCGCGCCATAAAGGCTGATACGACGTAGGCAATGAAGATCAAGGAGGCGACCAGGAGCACGCGCTCGACGATCCGAAACGATCCGCGCAGCACCAGAAACCAGACGACGAAGGCGGCAACCGGAATCGCGATGTAGGGGGCGTACGTCCCGAACAGGAGCTGCGAGGCCGCGGCAATGCCGGCAAACTCGGCGACGGTGGTGGCGGCATTGGCGACGAAAAGCAGGATCATCACCACGAGTGTGGGGGCGACGCCAAAGCGTTCGCGGATCAGGTCCGACAGCCCCTTGCCGGTCACCGTCCCCATCCGGGCAACCATCTCCTGGATGGCGACCAGGCAAATCGCCGTGACGATCAGCAGCCACAGCAGCTCGTAGCCAAACTGCGAGCCAGCCAGCGCGTAGCCGGTGACACCGGTCGCGTCGTTGTCGACGGTCCCGGTGATGACGCCGGGGCCGATCACCGACAAAAGCAGGAGAAACCGCGCTTGCCGGGTTCGTAACAGGCGGAGCGGTCGCTCCAACGGCCGCTCCCCCGCCAACGTTCTTTAGAACATCCGCCGGCGGCGTCCGCCGGCCCGCGCGGGCATCACTCGCTCCATCACGTCATCGACGGTCACGATGCCCTGGATCCGGTTGTGCTGATCGACCACGGGAACGGCCAGCAGGTTGTACTTGCCCATGACTTCGGCAATCTCTCGCGGTCCCGCGTCCAGCCCAACCGAGATAACGTTCTTGATCATGAAGTCCCGGATCCTGGTGTCCGGCTTCGCCACGATCAGATCGCGCAGCGACAGCACGCCCAGCAAGTGCTCCTGCTCGTCAACCACATAGCAGTAATAAACCGACTCGGCGTCGGGTTCCAGCTCGCGCAGCTTGTCGATAGCCTGGGCCGCCGTCAGGGTGTGGAGGACCGCGACGTACTCCGTGGTCATCAGGCCACCCGCCGTGTCCTCCCGGTAGGCGAGCAGCTCTTCAACGTCCTCGGCCTCGTCATCCTCCATCTTTTGCAGCAGCTGCTGGGCTCGCTCGCGCGGCATGTCGGCCAGCAGGTCTGCAACCTCGTCTGGCGCCATCTGCTCGAGGATGTCGGATGCTCGCTCGACGTCCAGCCGCTCCAGAATCGAGGCCTGCATCTCGGGCTCATCGATCTCTTCGAGAGTATCGGCGGCCTTTTCGTCACTCAGCGCGGCGAAAACGGCATTCCGATCGTCGGGACCCAGTTCATTGACGATGTCGGCGATGTCGGCCGGATGCAGCTTCGCCAGTTTGGTATGCGCCAGGCGGAGCTTGACCGATGTGACGTCGCTCTTCACCGGGTCGACCGCCTCCCAGGAGATCAGCTTCTGCGGCCAGTCACGGCCCGCCATCGACGCCAGCCGCCGGCCGAGCCCCTCGAGGCTGACACGACGGGCCAGCCCGCGGCTGCCGATGTCGACGCCGACCAGGAGCATGTTGCCGTCGATCTGCGAGAGCTGCAGGTCATTGACTCGAACCACCCGCCGGCCGTCCATGTCGACGATCTGCTTGTCGAGGATTTGACGGGCCAACCACAGCTCGGACTCGACCCGGGTGTGTGGCTGAAGATTGGCGGCCTCCACCTTGAGACTGAGCTCCTTGTTGTCCCAACTCCGCACCACGGACCAGTCGATGGATCGGAGCTTGCGATTGCCCTTCAGGATGAC
>CAZRMD010000020.1:22384-25020 GCA_964601135.1 uncultured Actinomycetes bacterium
CAGGATGACGCCGGTGACCCGCGGAAAGGGCTCGATCATCGCGACGACCAGATCGCGTACCCGCCCCACCCGATGCTGATGCAGATCGACCACCTCAGCATTGAGGAAATCGCTGAGGAAGATCAAGCGGCTAGCCCCGGAATTGCTTGAAGAGCAACGACACGTTGTGACCGCCGAAGCCGAAGGAGTTTGATAACGCGAGCTTGATATCGAGCTCGCGAGCGCCTTCCGGAATGTAGTCGAGATCGCACTGGGGATCCGGATGCTCGAGGTTGATCGTGGGCGGAGCCACGCCTTCCTGCACCGCCTTGACTGAGATCACCGCCTCGACCGAGCCCGCCGCGCCAAGCAGATGGCCAAGCATCGACTTCGTCGAGCTGATGGGAATCTTGTAGGCGGCCTCCCCGAAGATGTCCTTGATCGCCAGTGTCTCGGCGACGTCGCCCAGCTGGGTGGCGGTGCCATGGGCGTTGATATAGCTCACGTCTGCGGGGAGGACGCGCGCCTTTTCGAGGCTGCGCTTCATCGCTTGCGCCGCACCCGCGCCGACCGGATCGGGCGCCGTGATATGGCTGGCGTCGGCCGTGGCGGCGTAGCCCACCACTTCCGCCAGGATCGGCGCCCCGCGTTTCATTGCCGACTCCAGCTCCTCGAGGACAAGGATGCCCGCACCCTCCCCCATGACGAAGCCGTCCCGCTCCAGGTCGAACGGACAGCTGGCCAGGCTCGGATCCACGGCGCGTGTCGATACCGCGCGGATGGCACAGAAGGCGGCCAGCGCAAGCGGAGTCACGCAGGCCTCGCTGCCGCCCGCAACCATTGCGGTCGCGTCGCCGCGCCTGATGATCTCGAATGCCTCACCGATGGCATGGGCGCCGGAAGCGCACGCCGACACCGTGCAGTAATTCGGACCGCGGGCCCCCAGGGAAATCGAGACCTGACCCGCGCCCATGTCGGCGATCATCATCGGCACCGTGAACGGACTGATGCGGGACGGCCCGCGCTCTTGCAGGACGGTGTGCGCCTCTTCGATCTCTTCGAGTCCGCCGATGGCACTGCCGATCAGCACGCCGACCCGGTCCCGGTTCGCATCCGTGATCGTCAGCCCCGACTCGTTGAGCGCCTCGCGGGTCGCGACCATGGCGAACTGGACGAACCGCGACATGCGCCGAGCTTCTTTGCGATCGAGTACGGTCTCGGGCTTGAAGTCGACGACCTCGCTGGCGACCTGGCTCGGCGTCGCCGAAGGGTCGAAGCTCTGGATTCGCCGCACTCCGGACTTGCCCGCCTTGACCGCCTCCCAGGTCTCGCGCGTGGTATGGCCCAGCGCCGTGATGGCGCCGCTGCCGGTGACGACAACCCTGGTTCCGTTTAGCACTCGCCCACACCTCCACCGGCCCAGCGAATGCAGGCCGCCGCCCAGACGGGTCCCGTACCGCAGCCCACGAGCAGGGCGGTCATCCCGTCCCTGAGCCGGTGGTCAGCGACAGCATCGTGCAGGGCCACCAATGGCGCAACGGCCAGCAGTGACCCATAGCGCCCGGGATCGAGGAGAAGCCGCCCCGAGGGGACGCCATTGCGCCGGCTCCACGCTTGCATGATCTCCGGCGCCGATTGTTCCGCAATCACCAAATCGATGTCGTCGAAAGTCAGATTGGCCCGTTGCAGGCACTCGTTGACGCCGTCGCTCAGCCCCTGCAGAAGAAGTCGGTCCTGGCCATCGGCGTTGACCTGCGGACGGGCGGCCCCGCTGGCCATCGTCGAAAGCACCCCGCCACCATTGGTCGCCGGCGTCAGGACGGCCGCGGCAGCCGCGCGAGCGTGGACCGTGCTGCCCTGGCCCGGGAGGTCGACCAACTGGTTATCGGACTCCGCGCCGATCAGCAGCACCGAACGGGCACCCGCCGTGACATAGCGGACGGCGACATCGAGCGCGGCCAGTGCGCTGGTCTCGGCCGCATACAGGTCGAAACTGGCGACCATCGGCAGCTGGAGTTCCGTCTGGACCAGGCAGGCGGTCGAGGGCCACATGACATCGGGGGTGGTGGTGCCGACGATCACCATCTCGACGTCGGCCGGATTTGCATCGGCGGCCCGCAATGCAGCGCGGGCCGCCCCGGCAGCCAGCGATGATGTGGTCACGCCGCTCTCGGCTTGAACGCGGTAGGAGACGCCCCTCACATCGCTCCCGGTCACTCGGCGTGCAAGCGGCGCATCGGGGCGAGGGCGGTTGATCGCCAGACCGGCGATGCTGCCCAGGGCGACGCCATGGCGCGCTTGAGCAGGGGAGATCGAGGAGGAGGTCACGCCCTATTGTATGACCGGGTATTCGCGCTGGTTACGCTCGAATTGAACGAATTTGTGTATTTGGGCCGTAACCATCCTCGGAGTTCGATATTGTATAGACCGAATTTGGGCTCCCAGGTGAGCCCATACCCGAATCCAGGAGGTGGGAAGGTTGGCCGAAGCCAATTTCGACAAGTTCCGGGGCATCATCGCGGAACAGCTTGGCGTCGACGTCGAGAAGGTGACACCCGAGGCGTCCTTCACCGAGGACCTTCAGGCCGATTCCCTCGACCTGGTCGAGCTCATCATGGCCTTCGAAGAGGAATACGGCATGGAGATCTCCGATGAAG
>CAZRMD010000021.1:0-24969 GCA_964601135.1 uncultured Actinomycetes bacterium
TGGTCCGGTCACCAGGATCATTCCGTAGGGCGACTGGATCAGCCCGCGTAACGTCCGCAATCCGGTTGGCGATAGGCCCAGCGTGTCGAGACTGAGGATCGAGCGCGAGCGTTCGAGCAGGCGCAGCACGACCTTCTCGCCCCAGATGGTCTCGATGGTGCCGACCCGAATGTCGAGCGGCCGGCCGTTGACCGTGGTCTGGATCTGTCCGTCCTGGCTGTGACGGCGATCGACAATGTCGAGGTTCGCCAGCAGCTTCACGCGGGAGGCAATGGGCGCCGCGAGGGTTGCTGGCAGCCGGGTGGCGTCATGCAGGACACCGTCGATGCGAAAGCGCACACGCAGGTGGTCCTGCTGCGGTTCGATGTGGATGTCGGAAGCCCGCTCCTCCGCGCCCTCGTTGATGATGAGATCGACGATCTGCACCACCGGCGCATCCTGTTTGACGTCGCTCAAGCGGCGCGCGGCAGCGGCCGTCTGAAAGGTCTCCTCGAAGGAGCGCACGTGGCGGTCGACACCGGTCCGCAGCTTGTAGGCCTGCGCGATGGCATGCTCGATCTCGGAACGCACGCCCAGGAGCGGCTTGATCCGCTTCCGGGTCAGGACCTTGAGCTCGGCGAATAGGGCCAGGTCACCGGGATCGACGGTGACGACTTCCAGCTCGTCCTTGGCCAGATGAATCGGAACGATCGTGTGCTCGCGCGCGTATGCCTCGGGGATCAGCGCCAGCGCATCCTTCTCGATTCGTGCGCGGCCGAAGTCGACTTGCGGTACGTTGAAGTGGACGCTCAGCGCCGCTGCCAGCGCCTTCTCATCGACGAGGCCCTGGCTCAGCAAAACCTGGCCCAGGGGCCGCCGCTGCCGCTTCTGCTCCACCAGTGCCGTCTCGAGTTGCTCGGCGCTAAGCAGGCCCCTTTCCAGTAACAGCTCGCCCAGCCGCTTCTCCTGCCGGAGGCCGAACCGCTCGATCGGCTGGCGCTCGACCGCGCTCATGCGACCTCCAGCGCGCGACCCTCGAGCCGCCGGCGGATCTGGTCCAGCATCTCGGGTGTGAAGCGAAGATGGCGTCCCGGCGTTCGGAACGCCGGTTGAATCTCCCCGCGGTTGACCGCGCGGATCAGGGTTGATTTGCTGATTCCAAGCATGCGCGCCGCCTCGCTCGTCGACAGCGCCGGTTTCATGGATCTTCCGACTGGAGCAAACGCGTCAAGCGGGGCAAACTTTCACAGTGACTCAACCGCGCAGGTGCGCCGGACAGCGGCTCATCGCGCCCTCGGGCCAAATTCCATCGCCCTCGGTTGCGCGGTACAAGCCTCGTCCGGCGCCTGCGCTTATTCGGCCGAAAGGCCGGCTCGCCCTGCGGGCTCGCTTAAGCCGCCAGGCGGCGAAGTTCTTCCGGGTGTTGCGCCCGGGCAGCGGCGGTATTGAAGTCCACCAACCCCGCCCTGATGAGGTCGCTCAGGCTGCGCTCCATGGTGTTCATGCCTTCCTTGGCGGCGGTCTCGAGGACATTTCGAAGCTGCCGGGTCTTTCCTTCCTTGATCAGGTTCTGCACGGCAAGCGTGTTGAGCAGGACCTCGAAGGCGGCGACCCGCCCCGGTCCATCGCGCCGAGGCAGAAGCTGCTGATAGATGACGGCCGCCAGCGTGCTGGACAGCTGCACCCGGACCTGTTGCTGTTGCTCGGCCGGAAAGACATCCACCATTCGGTCGACGGCCTGCGTGGTGTCATTCGTGTGCAGTGTGGCGAGCACCAGGTGGCCGGTTTCCGCCACGGTGATGGCGGTCGAAATCGTCTCCAGGTCGCGCATCTCCCCGATCAGCAGCACGTCGGGCGTCTGGCGAAGGGCGGCGCGCAGGGCGTCGGCGAACGAATTCACATCCGCCCCCACCTCGCGTTGCTCGACAATACTGCGCTGGTGCCGGTATACGTATTCGATTGGATCCTCGATGGTGATCACGTGGCAAGGGCGGTTGGCCACGATGTCGCTGACCATCGCCGCCAGCGTCGACGACTTGCCGGAACCAGTCGGACCCGTCACCAGGATCAGCCCCTGGGTGAGGCGGGAGAGTCCACGCACCACCATAGGTACGCCGAGCTGGTCGTAGTTCGGAATCTGGTAGGGGATCAGCCGCAAGGCCAATCCCACGGAGCCGCGCTGCATGAAGGCATTGATGCGAAAGCGCGCTTCACCGCGCCAGTTGAAAGAGAAGTCGAGGTCGCGATCATCCTGAAACCTTTTCCAGCGTTCAGGCGACAGCATCTCGCGGGCCATCTGCTCGATCTGTTCGGGCCGAAGCGGTTCACGCGTGATCGGAACCAGGGCCCCGTCCTTGCGCATGGTCGGTGGAGCGCCAGCCGACAGGACGAGATCCGATGCCGCCTGCTCCAGCAGAACCCGGAGATAGGCGTCGATCATCGGTGGCTGCGGCTGGGCCTGCTGGCCAGGAGGCGCCATTGATTGACATCCTGTGCAACCTACTGGGCGCGGCCTTCTTGCTTCCGCTGGGGATGGCGCTGGGCAGCTTTTTCGAACTTGTCCTCGATCGGGTCCCCCGGCGCGAGTCGATCCTCTGGCCGCCTTCCCACTGCCGGACCTGCCACCATCGCCTGACCGCCGACGAACTCGTGCCAGTTATCAGCTACCTGGTACAGCACGGCCGCTGCCGGGCGTGCGACACGCCGATCGGCCGGGGTGTCCCGATCCGCGAGGCCTTGAGCGGGCTGGCGCTGGGGGTTCCCTGGCTCCTCGTCGGCTGCGCCCACCCTGTGTTTTCCCTCGTCGCCGGCGTGGTTCTCCTGATCGGCATCTGGATCGTGCGCGCTGTCATGAACGGTCGTCAGTCAGAGGCGCCGAGAAGCAATTAAGACGGCAATAGCCCCGTTTCTTCCATGGCGACCGTGAAACTGACAAGACCGGCCCTGCGCGAGGCATTTGGCGTTCGCCGCGTCATCGGCCTGGCTTTGCTGCTGGCCGCCGTTGCGGCGGTCGCCTACCTGGAACGTTCGATGGGAGGCAGCTTCGATCTGCGGCTGCTGTATTTCGTGATCGTGCTCTACGGCGCGATCCTGCTACCGCGCACGCTCGCACTGGTCATCGCAGCAAGCGTTGCGGTGGTGAGCGTCGGCATCAGCGGCGCAGAAGGAACCAGCCTGATGGTCAACGGCGTGACCCGTCTGCTGATGTACGGCTACGCCGCGTTGCTGACCAACAACTGGGAGCAGGAACGCCGGCGTCTCCTACGGATGAGCCGGGTCGACGAGTTGACCGGTCTGTACAACCTGCGGGCGTTGAAAGAGCAGCTGCCTACCCGACTCGCGCCTGCCGGACGAACGGGCCGGCGGATGGCCGTCTTGATGATGGACATCGACGGGTTCAAGGCCGTCAACGATCGTCTCGGTCACGGGGTGGGAAATGAGCTCCTCAAAGAGGTTGCGAACCTGCTTCGCTTCGCGGTGCGGGTGGGCGACGAACCATTCCGCTTTGGCGGCGACGAGTTCGTCTTGCTCCTCTCGGACGCTGATAGCGAGGGCGCGATGGTGGTCGCCACCCGCATCCAGGACATCTATCGATCGATGGGGCAGACCCTGCGCGGAACCGACGTCACCGTTTCCTTCAGCATGGGGATTGCCGTTTTCCCCGACGATGGCGCCACGCCCGAGAGCCTGCTGGCCCGGGCGGACGAGGCGCTCTATCAGGCCAAGCGCAGCGGTAGTGGCAAGACCGTCAGATACTCGGCCCGCGCCGCCGCTTGACCGAAACAGTACCTATTACCGGCAAGTCCAGGACTGCGACAGGCCCGGCGCTGCGTACCACGGGCTGGTGAAGACCAGGTACACGGTGCCCGCCGAGTTTGGATGGAGGTAGCTATCGGTGATGAAGTGGGCTGAGGTATCGCCGGCCGCCACCACGACTGACCCAGAGTGCGTCGTGATCACGGTGTTGCCGTTCAGGGTGTCCTTGTAGACCCAGCTGTACGTCACGGTGCCGCCCGGACCACCGGCCTGCATCCGGAAGGTGCCGCTCATGTTCACCGTGGTCTGGGCGCATTTGTCCGACCCGTTTTGTGACAGGCTCAGGCTGTCGAAGGCGCTGGCGATGGCGAATGGGCCGGGCGTCGGCGTCGGCGTAGGCGTAGGCGTGGGAGTGGGCGTGGGGGTCGGCGTCGGAGTTGGCGTGGGTGTTGGTGTGGGTGTCGGCGTAGGAGTGGGAGTGGGCGTCGGAGTGGGCGTCGGCGTAGGCGTCGGCGTGGGTGTCGGCGTGGGTGTGGGTGTGGGCGATGGCGATGGGCTCGGGCTCGCCGAGGGCGACGGGCTCGGGCTGCCGGCTGGCGACGCGCTTGCGCTGGCCGAAGCCGACGCACTTGCGCTGGCCGAAGCCGACGCACTTGCGCTGGCTGATGCCGAGGCGCTTGCGCTCGCCGATGCCGACGCACTTGGACTGCCGGAGGACGAGGAACTCGGCGCGGCCGAGGCTGAGGTGGCCGACGTGGTCGGCCGCAGGGCGACGATGGGCGTTCGGGTGGCATTTGGCCGGGCCGCGAAGAACCGCGGCGGCAGGTTGAAGGTCGGTACCAGCAGCCAGAACGGTGCGTGCGGGTCATCGGCGAAATACAGGCTGGCGGATGGGTCCGCCGCGCTGCCGCTGACATCGATCCGGAATGGACCGATCTCCCAATCCGGCGGAATCGCACGGACCAGGAAGAAAACCAGGACCAGCCCTCCGAAGAACAGCAGCAGGCCGACTTTGCGGCGCCGCCGTCGCTCGGGCTTCTGCTCACTCGATAGCACGACCGCGCCCTCGGTGGGCGTTTCCTGAGCAAACGGCGAGCCTGCGAACACGGGCACCAGGGACTCTTCCGCCGCGACCGGTTCAGCCGGAATCGACTCCTGGACGATCGGCTCAACGGTAGGCGTGCTCCCTGTGGGCAAGCTGCTTCCGGCTGGCGTCGGCAGGTTGTTTTCAGTCGGCCCCGGCGCGCTGTTCTCACTGGCCGAAGGCGAGCTATTTTCGGCGGACGTTGGCAAATCGTCTTCGGCCGGCGCAGGTGGGTTGTTTTCGGCTGGTGCTGGCGGAGTGATTTCAGCCGTCGTGGCCGTCGTTGTCTGCTCTGCTGGAAGACTCGTATCGCTTGCAGCCTCGCTGCTTTGACCTGCCGCGGCCGCGGCAGGACCGCCGACCAGCTTGGCGAGCCGTTGGTGCAGCTCGGGACTCACAATGGACGGGGTCTTTTCCGGCCGGGCAGGACGCCACGATGGGAGGCGCATCTGCGCCCACCCTATCGCCCGCCGATTACGGCCCTTCTTTCGCGCGTACCCGGTCAGCGATGCCGCTGTGACGGCCTTGTCGCAAGAGCTTTACGACTCGACCGCCCGGACTGTCCTGCGGACTCTAGCCGGGTGGCCAGCCCATGCCGCGGCCACCGAGGAGGTGAAGGTGAATGTGATAGACGCTCTGGCCGGCCTGCGGCCCTTTGTTTAGCACCAGCCGGTAGCCTTCCCGGTCGATCTTCCGCTCATCCGCGATCCGGTTGGCCACGCCGATCATTCGCGCCAGCATCGGTCCGCTCGCATCGGTGAGCTCGTGTACCGAAGGAATGTGTTCCTTGGGAATGACCAGCACATGCGTTGGAGCGACCGGCCGGATGTCCTCGAAGGCAACGATCTCCTCGTCGCGGAAGACTTCCTTCGCCGGGAGCTCGCGCCGGAAGATTTTGCAGAACAGGCAGTCTTCAGCCATTCGACCCAGCTTACGCGCACAAGAGGCCGTCGGCCGCCTGGGTTAGCGGCCGGACGCGGGCCAGCGCGCCGAGCCGTTGGTCGCGCGGGGGCGCGTAGACCGTGATGTAGTTGTCAGTCAGCCCGCGCATGCGATTGGGCAGGCGACGGTCCCATACGACTTCCAGCTCACGGTCGACGAAGCGCGCCTCATAGGCTTGCCGTTGCCGGTCGGCCTGGGCTTGCAATTGCTGACTCCGCTGACGCGAAATCGGATCGTCGACGGGCAATCCCAGGCGGGGCGCCGCGGTGCCCGCCCGTGGCGAATAGCGAAAGACATGCATACCGCTCAGCCCGGCGTCACGCGCGACCACTTGCGTGTCGGCGAAGTCGTCGCCGCTCTCGCCCGGAAAGCCGACGATCACATCGGCGGTCACCGCCATGTCCGGAACTTGCGCGCGCACGGCGCCGACCAGGTCGAGGTAATCACGACGCCGGTAGAGCCGGCCCATGCGCTTTAACACCCGGTCGCTGCCAGATTGAAGGGGAATATGAAGGTGGCGGCAGAAGCGGGGCGCCGCGGTCAGCTCCACCAGCTCAGGCGTGAAGTCATTGGCGTTGATCGAGCTGAGCCGAAGCCGAGCTGGCTTGATCGCATCCAGCAACCGGCGGACGAGCGACGCGAGTGTCTTCCCGCGGTCGCGACCGTAGGCGCCGAGGTCCACGCCCGTGAGGACGATCTCGCCGTACCCATCCTGCACCGCCTGCTGCGCTTGCTCGATGAGACTCGCATCGTCGTCACTCCGTGACGTGCCACGCGTGCGCCACACGATGCAATAGGTGCAGCGGTGGTTGCATCCATCCTGGACCTTGAGAAAGAACCGCGATCGAGTGAAACCGCTCACCCCCTGACCCGGATCAGGAGCGAAGTTGGCGGTCACGTAATCGAAAATCTCGCGCTTGCGGGCGTTTGGGAACGCCACGTCCACACTGGGAACCGCCGACACCCGGGGATTGGGATTGTCAACATGACAGCCCGTGAGAATCAGATGGGCACTGGGATGCCGGCGTCGGAGCCCGTGCACCATCGTGCGGAGCTTGCGGTCCGCCTGTGCGGTGACGGTACAGCTGTTGATGACGCAGACATCCGCGCCGTCATCGCCATCCGAGACCGTGAATCCCGCGCGGGACAGGCGATCGCCGAGCTCGGCCATCTCGGCAAAGTTCACCTTGCATCCGAGCGTCTGCAGCGAAACCTTCATCGCGGTTGAACGAGGATAGCAGTGGCGATCACCGGTGCCAGCCGCGCGCGCATGATGAGAGGCCCGAGATTGACGCGCCTGCCGCCTTTTCCGGCCATAAGGCTTACTTCTTGGCCGGTCCACCCGCCCTCAGGACCCACGGCGACCGTGTAGACGGCGGAGCTGTCGATGGCGCCCGCCAGCGGCTCGGGTGCCGTCGGGTCGAGTACAAGCAGCCGCGTCCCGCCCAGCTCTCGGCCGAGCGCCTCTTCCAGTGTCATCGGATCTGTTGTGGAAGGTAACTCGCCACGGTGGCTTTGCTCGGCAGCCGCCGCAATCAGGCGCTCCCAGCGGGGCGAGCGTGTGCCGTCGAGCCGAGCGATCGACCGGGCCGCCTGAATGGGGACGAAGCGCCGAACCCCGACGGCAGTGCCATTCACGAGCACGTTGTCGAAGTCGGCGTTGGGCAGGACCGCTTGCCACAGCGTGACCGCGATGCGGGGTTCGGTCGTAATCGCTCGTTGTCCAATGATGCGGGCGACGACATGCAGGTCGCCCACCTCGAGAACCTCGACATCATGCTCGCGGCTCGCCGCCACGACGACGCCCCGCTCGCCGGCGCGAACCCGCAGAACGCGCCCAAGATGGTGGCTTTGTTTCAGGTCAAAGGTGATCCGGTCGCCAGCCAGTTGCGAGGGCTGGGCAAACATCCAAAACATGCGCACCCCATGCTATCGACGCAGCTCAGCCTTGTATTTGGAAGCCGATCCGACCCGGAACGACAGCGGGTTGCTTAGCGCTGCGTGGCTATGCGGGCGACAGGCGCGGTCCGGGCGTCGATATTCCGGCTCAAGGAACTGAGCGTGATGTCGGCGTGGACGACGTAATCCAACACATCTGCTTTGAAGCCGGACGCCGCCAGCTCGTCGGCTTGGAGATTGGAGAGGATGATGACCGGGACGCTCCGCGTCGCGGCTGCACTGCGGAGTGCTCGCAGCGTGGCCATGCCGCCGTCTTCATGACGCTGCGTGTCCAGAAAGACGAGGTCGGGCGCCACGGACGCCGCTTTGTCCAACACCTCTTCACCGATTGGCACGACGGTTACGTCGTAGCCATCGAGTTCGAGCTTCAGCTTGTACATCTCCGCGACGGCCGGATCGTTTTCGACGAAGAGGACGCGGATGTGATCGTCGACGGGATATCTGGATGTTGCCATGGCCGCCTCCTAAAGCGTGAGCCGATGCCGTCCTGATGCCCACTATCCCGGCAGGGCGCTGGGTTGTCAATGGCCCTTTTGCTGCTACTCGCGCTAATACCGTTGGCGGTGGATGCGGCGCGTGGTATGAACTGCTTCATGCCGAGCGTTCGTTTCCAGGTCTCAACCGCCCTAGCACCCGAGGCGGTGATCGATGCGCTCACCGACTTCAGTGATCGGCGCCCCGACCTTTACCGAAACATCGACCGTTCGCATTTCCGTGTTCATTCCCGAGGTCCCGGTTGGGCCGACGTGACCGAAGGAAACGTCCTGGCCTGGGAGCGCACCCGGTATGAATGGGACGCGGCAACCGGGACGGTGATCGTGCAAACGATCGAGTCGAACAGCTGGGCGCCTGGGAGCCGGTGGGAATATCGCGTTCATCCGACGCCGGACGGCACGACCCAGGTCGATGTGACCGTGGTCCGCACGCCGCGCACGCTCCGCGGACGATTGATCGCGCTTGGTATCCCGATGGTCGGGACGCGTGTTCTCCGTTCCGACTTGCAGAACCTGCTCGCGCGCGCCGGCTCTCATTGATCCTCGAGCATCTCGGTGCCCTCGCTGGAACCCTGGTGTCGACGGTCGGGCTGACGGCCGGGGCCCGGGTTCGGCCGGGCCCGTGGACCATGGTCGTTTCCAGGGTTCTGGCACTCGTCGTCCTGCTCGCCGAGCCCAGCTACTGGATCCGCCACGCGGTCAACCACACCTGGTCGGCGGGTGTCGACCTTCCCTTCCAGCTCTCGAACGCGGCGGAATTCGTAGCCGCCGCTGCCCTTTGGTGGCGAACGCCCGTCCTGGTGGAGTTGGCCTACTTCTGGGCATTCAGCGCCGTCATCCAGGCGTTGCTGACACCCGACCTTCGCGAGCGTTTCCCCGATCCGGCGTACTTCAGCTTTTACGTCGGGCACGGCGGCGTCATCGTGGCAGCCCTTTTCTTGACGGTGGGACTTCGGATCACCCCGCGACCCGGTGCGCCGCTGCGCGTCTTTCTGGCGAGCCTCGCCTTCACCGTCGTCGCGGCTGTCGCCAACCTGGTGACGCATGGCAACTACATGTACCTGCGCCACAAGCCCCTCAGTGGGAGCCTGTTGGATTTCATGGGCCCTTGGCCCTGGTACATCGGCACCGGGCTGATCCTCGCAGTCATCTTCCTTGCGGTACTCAACGCGCCGTTCTCGATCGCCCGAAGACGGGTCGGCGCGATACCTTCAGCGACCGATGCCCGTTAGTGCCAGAGAACATGCGGGTGCTGCGGATCGTCGCTGTCGTCGCCGTGTTCCTGATCGCGGGCTACTCCCTGGGGTCGTTCGGTATGGCCTACGAGCTCACGTTGGGAAACCACCGGCCGCTGGGTGTGCCGGGAAGCGTGGTGCAGACGCGGTTCGACGACGTGGCCTTCCCGAGTCGCGTCGATCACCTGACGTTGCGCGGCTGGCTCTACCGCGCGCCATCGCCGGCAGGGCGGAGCCTGATCGTGGTTCACGGAAAAGGCCAGAACCGGGTCAATCACGATTTCAACGCCGTGGGACTGGCAAGGGACTTTCTGGCTCACGGTTATGACGTCCTCTTGTTTGACCTGCGCTCCTGCGGCACGAGCGCTGGCGATCGATTCACGCTCGGAAACCTGGAGCCCCGCGACCTGCTGGGCGCCTACGACTTCATGCGCAGGCGTGGCTACGCGGCGAGCCGCATGGCGATTCTCGGCGACAGCGAGGGCGCGGCAATCGTCATCGAGGCCGCGAAAGACCTCCGTCAGGTCGGCGCGCTCGTGGCGGATAACAGCTTCGCTTCGCTCAAGCCGGAGCTCGATGCCCAGCTGCCGTACAACACCTGGCTGCCACCAATCTTCTATCCGGGGGCTGAACTGGCGGCCGAACTCTGGGGCTTCAATGCAAACTTGCGGCCGGTCGACGCGGTCCGTGACCTACCCGATCGTGCCTTCCTCTTCTTTCACGGCGGAGCCGACCACTATGTGCCGGTTTCCAACGCATACGACCTGCGCAGTGCGTCCGCGAACGCCGAGTCTCAGCTTGTCATCGTGCCGAAGGCCGATCACGTGAAGTCGTTCCGGACGGATCCAGCTCGCTACCTCGCCACTCTGTATCGCTTTCTCGATCGACAGATCGCCGAACACGGCGGCTGACTCTAAGATTGAGGTGTCAATCTTGGACAGGGCGCCCCGGGTGCGAATCAGCCGGCGGGAGGGTTTCAACGCCGCCCATCAGCTCTGGGATCCGTCCCGGTCCCAGGAGGAGAACCGGCGCCTGTACGGCAAATGCGTCAACGTCCACGGCCACAACTATTCCGTGGAAGTCATCGTGGCGGGCGACCTCGATCGCAGCACGGGCTACCTGATGGACTTGAAGCGGCTCTCCGATTTGATCACGGGCCAGATCATCGAGCAGGTCGACCATCGCAACCTCAACACCGACGTAGCCTGGCTTTCGGGCGGGATTCCAACCGCCGAGAATCTTGCCCTCGCCTTCTGGGAGCGGTTGCGCCCCCATCTTCCGGAGGGAGCCCTGCACACGGTGCGGGTGTATGAGTCTGAGAAGAACTGGGCCGAGTGCTCCGCCGATTGAGGGAAGGGCGGACGCGAATCCGCTGCTGCACCGATATTCGCGGGATGACCTGGCGGTTTTCACCGATGAGGAGCGCAGGCGACTCCACATCGATATGGATGCCGACCCTCGGCGGGACCCAGTGGTTGCCTGGGAGCTGCTTTACCGGCTGGAACCCGCGCTCTATGACCGGCTGGTGAATGCCGAACGACTGCACCCTGGCATCCTCGACTGGCTGCCGCGGCACGTCGACCGAATCGTCGAAGTCGCCGCCGGAACGGGACGACTGACCCTCGAGCTCGTGAAGCGCTGCCATACATTGATCGCCATCGAACCCGCCGCCACACTGCGAGAGCTCCTCACCCGAAAGCTCGATCACGCTACCCAGGCCTCGTCGTTTGGCGATGCGCAGCGACGGGCACCCGTCTCCAGCATCCGGGTAACCGAGGGATTTTTCGATGCCCTTCCAGTCGCGGACCGCTCAGCCGACGTGGTGATCGCCTGCTCGGCGCTGACGCCTGAAGCGTCGCAGGGCGGAGACCGCGGGCTGGTGGAGATGGAACGTGTCTGCGCCAGGCCGGGAATGGTGGTGATCGTCTGGCCGAACCATCCGGACTGGCTGGCGCGACACGGTTATCGCCATCTCGCATTTCCCGGCGAGATGGCCATGGAATTCGCCTCGCTTGAGGAGGCGATCGAGCTGGCGAGCATTTTCTATCCGGATTCGGTCGACGAGGTCCGCCGGCGAGCAAACTCGCAGGTGCCCTACAAGGTCCTGGGCGTCAATCCGCCGCGAGACCTCGCCTACAAGGCGATGGCTTGATGCGGATCGCCCTGATCGCGCCACTGGTGACCCCGATCCGCGAGCCACAGCAGGGCGGGTCGCAAGCCGTGGTCGCGGACCTGGCGCGCGGCTTGCAGGACCGCGGTCACGAGGTAGACGTTTATGCAGCGGCCGGATCCTCCATCCCCGGCGTGACGATCATCGATCCCGGGGTCAGGGCCGAGTCCCTGGCCGCGCTGCTGTATCGCGCGGACGGTCGGGAACGGGCCGATGACGGTATCGGCGAGTCGGCGTTTCGGGGCGTCTTCGACGCTGTCAGGCGCGGGCGCTACGACGTGGTTCACAATCACGCCTTCGACGCGCCCGCTGTGCGCGGCGCGATCGGCCTGGAGTGGCCCGTCGTCCATACGTTGCATCTCCCACCTGATCCCGCAATGGCGGCTGCGCTCAACGAGGCCTTGGCATCTGCCTGGCCTCCAACCATCGCGGCCGTGTCAGCGAGCTCTGCCGCTGGATGGCAGCGATTGACCCGCGTCCATGCGGTGCTGCGCAACGGCGTGCCGGTCGACCAGGTTCCCTGGTCCAAGGAGGCTGGCCGTGGATTGCTGTTCGCCGGTCGATTCAGCCCCGAGAAGGGCGCCGCCGATGCGATCGCGATCGCCGAGCAGGCGGAGCTGCCAATCGATCTCTATGGTGAGCCGTACGATCCGGAATATTTCCGCGAACAGATCAAGCCACGAAGGCGGCCCCGTGTGACGATCCATGGAGGCGTGCCACGTCCGCAACTCTGGCACGCGATGGCTCGGGCGCTGGCGGTCCTCTGTCCGGCGAAATGGGCCGAGCCGTTCGGGATGGCCGCCGCCGAAGCGCAAGCCGCAGGAACGCCCGTGATCGCCTACGATGCGGGCGCGCTTTCGGAGGTTGTCGTCCACGAGAAGACCGGTTTTCTGGTCGCGGTTGGCGATGTCGCTGCCGCGGCTCGGGTCACGGCGGCCGTCAGGTCGATCAGCCGGGGCGATTGCCGGCGCCATGCCGAGGCGAGCCTGGAGCTCGGGGAGACGATTACCGCCCACGAACGTCTCTACCAGCAGATCGAGACCACCAAGGGCGCCATCTCGCGTGCCTGAAGGCTCCCACTGGTTGACCGGGCGCGTCGCGGTGGTCACCGGCGCCGGGAGAGGAATCGGTCGGGCCACCGCGGAGGCGATCGCCAGGGTTGGCGGTCAGGTCGTTCTCGCAGCGCGGACCGCGTCTGAGATCGACGACGTCGCGGCGAGTATCCAACGAGATGGTGGCAGCGCCACGGCGGTGGCCGCCGATATTGGTCGCGGCGCCGATGTGGAGCGGCTCTTTGCGCTTGCGTCTCGAGTTGGTCCTCCAACGGCGCTGGTGTGTGCTGCGGCGGTGCTGCACAACGTCGCCTTTGAACAAACAAGTCCCGAAATCTGGGAGGAGACGATTCGCGTCAATCTCACGGGGACGTTTCTGTCTTGCCGACGCGCTTTTCCGATCATGCGCGAGGCGGGCGGCGGTCGAATCGTGAATCTCGCCTCGCTTTCGGGCGTCTATGGAACGGAAAAATTCCCCGGGCTGGCGGCGTACAACGTTTCGAAATACGGCGTGGTGGGTTTGACCGAGGCGGTGGCACTCGAGGGTCGACCACACGCCATCACGGCCATCTGCCTCAGTCCCGGCGCGGTCGACACTGAGCTGCTGCGGCGCGCGAATCCGAACCTTCGCGCCGGCCTTACGCCAAAGGACGTGGCGACGCTGATCTTGAGCCTGCTCGACGGCGCAATGGTTCCCGCCAGCGGCGCCAACATTCCGCTGTTCTCGAATGCGTGACGTTAGCCGCCAGAAAGGAGGTTCGGTGATGGATCTACCCAGGCATCCCGTTGTGCATGGTCATCCGGTGCATGCGATCCTGTCCGATGGTCCGGCGGTGATGATCCCGGTGGCGTTTGCCGTCGAGGGCTGGCATCGGACTCGAAACGACGTCATCAGCCGGCAGTTGAGTGACGCCGCGACGGGCGCGGCCACGGCCGCAGCCACGAGTGCTGCATTGATCGGGTGGATCGACTGGCTGACAATTCCCGGAGAGCATCCGGTGCATACGTCCGCGACGCTCCATGGCCTGATCAACAGCACCGGCGTGCTGGCGCTGCTCGCAGCGTTCACGGGCCGCCGGCGACGGCTCGCGTTGCTCGGGGCCGCGACCGCGAGCCTCCTGGTCGGCGCCTGGATCGGTGGCGAGCTCGTTTTTCGATTCGGCTGGCGCGTCCGTCCGGCAGAAGAGGCGGAGATCGCCCAGCGGCAGCTTGCCAAGGCGGGACAGCACGATGCCTTCGACGCCGCGCGCAAGGAAGTTGAAGACTTCGAGCAGCGCAAGACATTCATCCCGGCGCGGCCCAAAGCATGAGCCAGCCGGCGAAGGGCTTCGACCCGATGCCGTCCGATCGCCTCCGACCGGCGATTGACATTGGCACGGACTTTGGCTTGTTGGAATCGGAATTGATTTCCTACGGTCCCCACAAAGCCAAGATCAGCCTCGACGTCCTCAAGCGACTCAAGTCTCGGCGCGAAGGCCGGCTCGTGGTGGTGACCGCGATCACGCCGACGCGCCTGGGGGAAGGCAAAACGACGACGGCGATCAGCCTGACGCAGGGACTTGGGCGGATCGGCGCCAATGTGGCACTGTGTCTGCGCCAGCCCTCGACCGGGCCACTCTTTGGGATTAAGGGCGGGGGCACCGGCGGTGGCATGGCGCAAGTCGTACCGATGGACGAGATCAATCTCCACTTCACCGGCGACATCCATGCCGTGGAGGCGGCGCACAACCTGCTCGCGGCGGTGATCGACGCGGCCATCTTTCACGGCCAGCTGGAGGTTGGGCCAAGTTTCATCACCTGGCCGCGAACGCTCGATGTCAACGACCGGGCTCTGCGCCACATCGTGACGGGTCTCGGTGGCGCAGAGCACGGCGTGCCGCGGGAATCGAGCTTCATCATCGCGGCCGCCTCCGAGATCATGGCCATCCTGGCGCTGGCGAGCGACCTCGAGGACCTTCGCCACCGTGTGGGGCGGATCATCGTCGCCCAGCGAAAGGATAGCAGCTTCATCACGGCCGAGGATCTGCGGGTGGCGGGCGCGATGACGGTATTGCTCAAGGACGCCCTGCTGCCGAACCTGGTGCAGACGATGGAAGGCCAGCCGGCGTTGGTCCATGCGGGCCCCTTCGGCAACATCGCCCACGGCAACAACTCGCTGCTCGCCGATCAGATCGCACTCAAGCTGGCCGACATCGTGGTGACCGAGGCCGGATTCGGCGCCGATCTCGGATTGGAGAAGTTCGCGCATATCGTGGCCCGGTACGGTCATTTGCGTCCGGAGGCCGCGCTCGTCGTTGCCACCGTCCGGGCCCTCAAATCGCATGGCGGCGTGCCGATCACGAAGCTCGGAAGTGAGGACCTCGACGCGCTACGACGCGGGGCTGAAAACCTGGCCGCGCATATCGACATCGTGCGGGCCTTCGGCATGCGCTGCGTGGTCGGCGTCAACCGCTTCCCGACAGATACCGATCGGGAGCTAAAGCTGCTGACCGAGCTGGCGATACAGTTTGGCGCGGATGCCGCGGTGGTCAATGACGGCTTCAGCGACGGCGGCGAAGGTGCGATGGAGCTGGCGGAGGCCGTGCTCGAGACCACGAAAAGCGGCAGTGACTTCACGCCGCTCTATCCCGAGGGAACGCCGATCCGAGAACAGATCCTCACTCTGGCCCGGCGGCTCTACGGCGCTGCCGACGTCGAGTTCCTCCCGGAGTGTCAGAAACGCATCGACTGGCTAGCCGAGCGCGGGATGGGCACGTTGCCGGTTTGCATGTCGAAGACGCACCTGTCCCTGTCGCATGACCCGACGCTGAAGGGCCGGCCACGCGGATTCACGATGCCGATCCGCAATGTGTATCCGTCGGCGGGCGCCGGCTTCGTAGTGGCGCTGGCCGGCGATATCCAGCTGATGCCAGGCCTTGGGAAAGAGCCGGCCTACACCCGGATCGACATTGACGCGAATGGAACGATCAGCGGCTTGACCTAGCGGGCTCGACGATACAGCGGGAAAGGATGCCGCGGTCTGGATGGACATCGACGTATCCGCGCCTACCGATTTCAGGAACCGGCGGGACGAAGTCGTCGTCGTGATCCCCGGCAAGAATCGGTCGCCTGAACGAGGGACATTCACGACGCGGTAGAGCGTCCCGATCCCGGACCGCCTTTCGAGGTCCCGCGTCGAATGGGACTCCAGGCCATGAAGCCCAAAAACCTGCAGATGGTGGTCAGCAACATAGAAATGTCTCCCGTGGCCGAGGGCCGCCGAGTGGTTCGCCTCGAGATAAACGGGCAAATGGAGAACGGGTAGCCGCGTGCGCTTGTCGACGAGGTGGGCCTGCCAGCCGTCCAGATGGAGCTCGACGTTTCCGGCGCGGACCACGGTTTCATCCGATCCATCTGGGTGCTTCACATTGCAGTAGTTCTGCCGGTAACCGTCTTCGTCGGCGTGTGCTCCGAGTTCGGCCAGCATCGGGTCGATAGGGATTGATCGCCAGAACGCGAGCCGGGTTTTCGCCGCCCGCCATTCCTCGACAAACCGGGGCACCTCCTGGCCATGACTGACGGTATGGATGACCTCCTGCAGAACATCGCCACCGAATTCCGGTTCGATCCCGCCCTGGTATTCACCGGCGAGAAAGCGGTCGTGCAAGATACGTTGCGAGTTATCGCTTTGCCCTGGGCCGGCGTGGCTGCCGCACTCCACGTAATAGGGGCCGACCCAGATGTAGTGCGTCCACGCGCCTGACTTGCGCTCCCAGTGCGTGGTAAGAGGGTCCTCGCCCGGCGAGCCGCGCTTGGCCTTCATCGTGCTCACTCATGTAGTCACGAACCGCGAGCCCATCTCTTGCGCGGGCGCGATTCGCTGTTGACTGGCTTGAGTTACCCGATGATTCGTGCCGAGCCAAAACCGGCTGCCAGAAGCTGATCCGCCTCAAACCGGCTTGCCTCGAATTGCCGGATCCCATCGTTGATCACGTTGCCCAGCATGGCTGAAGCGACGTGCCGTCCCAGCGCCGGGCCAAGCTTGAAGCCATGGCCGCTCGTCCCGGCATCAACGAAAACGCCCGGAGCGATCTCGCCGATCACCGGTTGCCAGTCTGGACTGACGTCGTAAAGGCTGGCCCAACCGCCGCGCGCATCCGCCATCGCCAGTGATGGAATCCGTGAGGTGATGCCCGATGCCATCCGCGAAATCTCTTCGGCGGTCACCGACGCGCTGAAGCGATCCGGATCGACTTGCGGTTCGGCGGTCAGGGGGCCAACGAGAAACAAGTCAGAACCCTCCGGCTTCATGTAGTAGCCGGCCGGGATATCGCCGAGCACGTAGGGAATCGCGGCGGCCTGATCCCAACCGAAGGTGGCGACGAAGTGCCGCTCGACCGTGAGCGGAAGCTGAACCTCCAGCTGTCGGGCCAGCCCTTTGGTCCAGGGCCCGGCGGCAACGAGCAGTCGGGAGCATTCGGTGCGCCCGGCGGCGGTAACCACAAACGCGCCACCGCCTGGCCGGGCCTGGATCGCGGTCACCGGCGTGTAGAGGCGCGGCGTCAAACCGAGCTCAACCGCTCGCTGAAACAGGCCCTGCGTCGTGGCGACGGGGTCCGCATACCCCGCCTGCATTTCCCAGGCGGCAACCCCGATGCCGTCGAGGTTCAGTTCAGGATGCCGGCCCTCGAGATCGGAAGGCCTGAGCAGCTCGACCTCCGTCCCAATGTCGGCGAGCATGCCGACCGTTTCCTTGACGTGCGCCAGCTCATCCGATCCGAGAAGGTAGAGGTCACCCGTGCGACGGAACCCGGCATCGCGGCCTCCCGAAATCTCTTCGAACGCCGCGAACATCTGCAGGCTCTCATGGGCGACCTCCGCGATGAAGCGGTTGGTGTAGAAGGCGCGACATATCGCGCTGGACCTTCCCGTCGGCCCACCGGCAGGGGTGGCCCGGTCGAAGATGACGGTTTTCACGCCCATTCCCGCGAGGTGGTAGGCGGCGCTGACGCCGTGGATGCCGGCGCCGATGATTCCTACCTCAGCGGTTTCCAGTGGTCTTGCCTCCAGTTAGGGTCGTCGATCGCATTTGGGACGGCATATATATAAAGGTATGGTCGAGGCGAGGGCCGATTGGTGGCGGACGTGGTTTGGTCCGTCCTACCTCGCACTCTATGATCGCGAGCTCGCACAGCGGACTCCGAACGAGATCGATCAGCTCGAGCTGTTGCTGAGACTGCGACCTCCGCTCCGGATCCTCGATCTGGCGTGCGGGCAGGGGCGACATGCGATTGAACTCGCCCGCCGCGGCTACCAGGTGACCGGTCTCGATGTCTCGCCGTATCTGCTGGAGATTGCCCGTGAGCGGGCCCAGGCGACCGGGGTCAGCGTGCGCTGGGTGCTCGGCGATATGCGGCAGCCGCTCGAGGATGACCACTTCGATCTGATCCTCAGCCTCTTCACCAGCCTCGGCTATTTCGCCGATCCTGGCGACGATTCCGCCGTCATCAGCGCCGCCGCGGCCATGCTCAATCCCGAGGGCCGCTTCTTCATCGAGGTGGTCAACGGCGAGCGCATTCTCGCGAACTTCCAGGAGCGCGAGTGGTTTACGGTCGGCGATGCGGCCGTCATGGAGCGGCGGACGCTTGACCGGGGGTTGCGCCGCATGACCGTGGAACGAACGGTAGAGCGCGCCGGGCAGTCTGAGACCAATGTCCATATGATTCGCCTTTATGGGCCGTCGGAGATCGAGTCGCAGCTGCGCGAGGCCGCCTTCGGCCCGGTGCAGCTATTTGGCGACTGGGACGGTTCTCCGCTCAACGAGCGCAGCCTCCGGGTACTCGCGGTCGCGACAAAAGAAAAAGGCGGGAGCTGAACTCCCGCCTTTGAGCGTCGAGCTTCCTAGTCGTCGTCGCGGTGGCAGGGTGGGGGCGTTTGCTCGATCACGCTGATGTTGATGGTCTCCGTGATCGTGATTTTGACCGTCTCGCAGGTGATCGTGATCGTGCCGCTCGTCTTGCCGTCGCCGAGAGCGATGACCTTGATCAGGTTGAGCTCGGAGAGCTCGTTCTCCTCATCCTGCGGGGTGATGAACTTGAGGTTGGCGAAGCGCTCCTCATCGTTCTTGATCGCGGCCACGACCGGCGCGACACTCGAGTGAACGGTCGACTTCGCCGAAGCCAGCGTCGGCTGGACCTTGGCCGCAACCTTCGAGGCATTGACCGTCTGGGTCAACGTCGCGTCGCAGGTTGCTTCGGAAGCATTCAACTGGGTAATGACGTCGTCGCCCGCCTTCTTGACGGCGGCGACGAGAATCGTCCTCGAATGGTCATCGGCGGGCTGGATCATGGCGATCGTGGCGCTCTTACTGTCGTCGTGCGAGACGATCACCAGGGTCGTGGGTACGGCGGCCACCGTCAGCACGCTCACGGCGGTGACGGTGATGATCCGCTGGCTGACCCAGGTTGTCAGAAGCGTGAACATTACAGCGAGACCTCCTTGAGGATCGGTCCTCTGGATGAATGAACGCGCCATAAGAGCGGGCCATCGAGTCCGGGCGCGGCACTGCCTCGTTTTTCAGCCGGGCGCCGGCGCGACCCGGCCGTCAGCAGCTCGTTACGCTCGGTGATGAACGCCGCTCCCGGCCGATCGAGAACGCAGGCGCTTTTTGGTTGACGCCTAAAGTCGAGCGCGGCTATACTTCTGCCCAACATGGGCTCCGGTCAGAGGGGGTGCAACGCACGTGTCGGAGATCAAGGTCCGCGAGAACGAGACCTTCGAGAGCGCCCTTCGCCGTTTCAATAAGAAGATCAAGCAGAACGGCGTCCTCTCGGAGGTTCGCCGGCGGGAACACTACGAAAAGCCCAGCGTGAAGCGCAAGAAAAAGATCGCAGCGGCGCGGAAGCGGCGGGCTCGCACCACGTAACCAGGGCTCCCCTGTAGCGCGGGGCTTTCGGTCAATTACATGAAACAGCGCGGGTCGTCGGCGATCGAACGACTTCGGCGGCGCGGGCGCCTGTTTGCGCGCGATCTTCGGCTTGGCCACATCGGCGGGGAACGCCGGTGGCCGCCTTATGTGCGCTCGGCCGGCATCACGCTGGTCCTGGCACTGGCGACGGCCCTCGTGGTCGCGCAGAATTTCCTGCCCAACAGCCTGACATTGAAGGCGGGTGACGTCTCGAACCAGGACGTGGTTGCCCCTCGCTCCGTGCGCTACGAAAGCCAGGTAAAGCGCGACGAGGCGCGAGCGGCCGCCGCCGCCCAGGTTCCTGACCAGTTCGACGGTTCGGTTGCCAGTCAGCAGCGCCAAATTATCGATTCACTGGCCACCAAAGTCAGCGAGCTCAGACAATCGTCGAGCCCGGGGCCCGACCGGTCCGCACAGCTGAGCCTGCTGGAGACGCAGCTCAGTGACGCACAGCGGCAGTATCTCTTACAAGCCGACGACGCAACGGTGAGCATGATCTTCAAGAGCGCTGGCGACATCCTGCAGCAACTGGAAAACAACGGCATCAAAGCGGACACCCTCAACAGCGCCCGCGATAGCGCGCAGACTCGCGCCGCGGCCTTGCATCTCGACGCGACGGCGGCTTCGGTCGTCACCACCCTCGTGCGGGCGCACCTCAAGGTCAACTTCCAGCCGGCCGAAACGGCGCTGAAGCGTCAGTCTGCCAGTGACGCCGTGCCGCCGGTGTTCGTCACCGTCGCTCAGGGTCAAACCATCGTGCGCTACGGCGACCTGATCACGCCGTTCCAGGTTGAGGAGGCGCAGGCGGTCGGGCTGCTGGCACCAAAAACGGATTGGGCCCGCATCCTCGCGGTCTCGATGCTGGTCATCATTCTCTTCGCCGTCTCACTTGGCTACCTGATGCAGTTCAAGCCGGACATCCTCCGCGACCCGCGGCAGCTGGGCACGCTCGGCCTCCTCATGCTCCTGCTCGTCCTGGTGGCCAAGCTGATCGTGCCATTCAATCCAAATGCGCAATATCTGGTCCCGATGGCAGCGGTGCCCCTGCTGGTCGCCGCCCTGATGGATACCGGGCTCGCGATCATCGTTGCCCTCGCCGTGGGCTTGCTCACCGGCATTGTTGCCGACAACGTCCTCGACCTCACCCTGATGGGATTCCTCGGCGGGACGATCGGTGCGATCTATGTCCACCGGCTCGAGCGGCTCGGCCAGTGGGTGACAGCCGGCGTCCTGGTGGCCGGAGCGCAATTCGTCACCCTCGTGTCCTTCTCGTTGATCGAGCGCCATCAGTCACTGGACGAGGTCCTGGGCATCGGGACGCTGGCCCTGATCAACGGTGCGCTGTCCGCCATCATCGCCGCCGGGTTACTGACCTTCCTCGGCGACCTGATGCGGGTCATCACGCCGATCCGCCTGCTCGAGCTGACCACACCGAACAATCCGCTGTTGAAACGCCTGATGGTCAGCGCGCCGGGAACCTACAACCATTCGATCGTCGCGGCCAACCTGGCGGAAGCCGCCGCCGAGGCGGTGGGCGCGAATCCGGTAATGGCGCGGGTTGGCTGCTACTTCCACGACATCGGCAAGATCCGCCGGCCGCACTTCTTTGTCGAAAACCAGGCCGACATCGGCAACATCCACGAAAACCTCTCGCCGACCACCAGCTCCGACATCCTCAATGCGCACGTGACCGAGGGCGTCGAGCTGCTCAAGCAATATCACTTCCCCACGGCCATCTGTGAGATCGTGCAGCAGCACCAGGGCACCACGGTCAAGCGCTACTTCTACCGGCAGGCCCTGGAGCAGGGGCTCGACGTTCGTGAAGACGCCTTCCGCTATCCAGGACCGAAGCCGCGCACGAAGGAAGCGGCCATTGTCATGATCGCCGACACCATCGAGGCGTCGGCGCGGACGCTCAAGGATCGCAGCACCGAAGGCATCCGCGACCACGTGCATCGCATGATCCAGGGATTCGTCCGCGACGGGCAGCTCGACGAATGCGAGCTGTCGTTCCGAGACCTGCTGCTGGTCGAGGGCGCGATGGCCAACATGGTGGTCAGCATCTACCACGCGCGCATCGAGTATCCAGCCGCCACGGCGGAGACGGCAACCACCGGCGCGGCGGTCGACGCGACCGGTGGCGGCCACGACGGCACGCTGGACGCCGACGACAAGACGATCCCGTTGCCGAGGCCTTCGACCAGGACGCACCCCAGCACGTCCTGACGAGGCCGCTCCCGGCTCAGGTCAGGACGACAGCGCGAACCCCAGAGCGATCAGCAGGATAAAGCCGATCAGGAGTCCAGAGACCCACACCCACCAGCGGGAGATGGCGTGTGAAAACGACCTCGGCTCCGGTCCCGAACGTCCACTGCGCCAGTAAATAAGGGCGATCACAAAGACCGGAATGACGGCCAAGTACAAGAGGCGGCCGGCGATCCGCCCGGCGGTGTATGAATCCAGGAGCACTGTGAGCATGGCCTTTCCCAGGTTCCAGCGTATTGCTCGGCGGACTGCTAGCGCCAGCCCGCGTATTCGGAAGCTGCGGGCCGCAACCTTTTAGGCGATTTTGCGATATCTCTGGTGGTGCTTCTCTCGGGTTCAGTAATCGTGCTCGCCTACGTGGCCGCCGCGGCGGTCATCGTGCCGGCGTTTTCAATGATCGGCTTCGGTAAGGTGCCCAAGTTCTTGCGTCGAGGCGGCCCCGCCGGCAAGATGCAGACCCGCATGGAAGGAATCGGCCTTCTGTTGATTGGCTTCTTCATCCTGGCCGATGCCCTGGCCGCTGACCTCGGTCGCCGCTCGGCGGTCCCTCAAGACTGGATCTTGCTGGTCTGGGTGCTGCTTGCCGCCGGACTGATCGGCGTACGCTACCTCGCCCGCCGGACCGAGACGACCCCGCAGAAACCGGCTGCCTGATTTTCGCCAGGCGGTTAGGATAGCCCCGTGCTCATCCAGATGAGCCGTTGGGGTCCCGCGGCCCAGGCCTCGGGCGTCGATCTGGATGGATTGAAGGCGCTGCTGCAAACCGGCGCCCGCATCATGAAGGTGCCGAAAGATCGCGTCACCGTCGTCACCCTGACCGGCGATGAGCATCTGCGGGAATACAACCGGCGCTACCGCGGGGTGGACGAAGCAACCGACGTGCTCGCCTTTGCCGCCCAGGAAGAACCTCGGGATGATCGCTTCCACGCGCCCCCCGGGACCGAGCACTGGCTGGGCGACATCATCATCTCGCTCTCGCGCGCCAGGCGGCAGGCGAAAGCCGCACGTCACCCGCTCGACGACGAGCTGCGGTTGCTCGCAGTACATGGCTTCCTTCATCTGCTCGGGTACGACCACGACGAACCGGATGAAGAGGCGCGCATGACCACACTGACCAACCGCATCCTGGAAGCCTCAGGGTGACGCCGCGCTCCGACGCCGAGTTCGAAGCCGAGCGCATCGGCAGCCCAAGTCGGGCGCGCCGCATCGATATCCGGCGCACGCTCTACAGCTTCCGCCACGCGGGCCGCGGTTTCGCCTGGGCCGTGTCATCGCAGGCGAATCTTCGGGTGCATTTGATCGCCGCCGCCATCGTCCTGGTCGCCGCCGTCCTGATTCACTTTTCCGCGCTCGAGTTTGTCGCCCTGGTGCTAAGCGCGGCTGTGGTCATCGGGGCCGAGCTGTTCAACACCACGCTCGAGGTGTTGATCGATTACGCCTGGCCGGAACATCACCCGATGATCGGTCGCGCCAAAGACGTCGCCGCTGCCGCCGTGCTGGCGACGGCCGTGGGCGCCGTCATCGTCGGGCTACTGTTGTTCGGACGACATCTCTTCCAGCTGGCGTGACGCCGGCGGCCGAGGTCGTCATCGCCGCGCTCGATGCGCTGAGGGCGCGTGACTGGGATGGATTTGGTCGGCGGCTCCATCCGGACGTGGTGCACCGGACGCCGGGCCTTCCCGAACCCATCATGGGCCGCGAGGCGTTCGTGCTCCTCAGCCGTCAGGCGGTCGCCCGCACGCCCGACGTGACGTTTGAGCTGGAGCGCCTGGTTACCGAGGGCGACACTGTGGTGGTCGTCGGCGAGTGGAGCTATACCGGGCCGCAGGGTAGGGTGCGGCAGCCATCGGTCAGCATCATCGACCTCCAGGACGGGCTGATCTGGCGCGACCTCGAGTATCTCGGCCTGGCGATGTAACGGCGCGACGGTAAACTGAGCACTATTCGCGTCACGTCCTCAGCTGTCGAGCCGCGCGGCCGCGCGGTGGTGCAGCTTTCCGCCCTTCAGTACGCCGAGTTCCGCCGTTACTACATCGGCCAGGCCGTGTCGGTGGTCGGCACCTGGATGCAATCGGTGGCGGCGGCCTGGCTGGTGCTGCAGCTATCCCACAATTCCGCGTTCGCGCTGGCGATTTTCGGTGCCTGCAGCTACGGCCCGGTGCTGGTGTTCGGGCTCTATGCCGGCACGATTGTCGATCGCTTTGCCCATCGCGACGTGTTGCTCGTGACGCAGGCGGTCTCTGTCGTTGGCGCGGTGCTCTACGCCGTCCTCACCGGCAGCGGCCACATCGATATTCCGGTCGTGCTGCTGCTGGCGGCAGCGTTGGGTGTGAATCAGGCGCTCTATTTTCCGGCGCGCCAGGCAACCGTCCTGGAGATGGTGGGCCGAGGCGAGCTGGCCAGTGCGGTGGCGTTGAACTCGATCGCCTTCAACCTGGCGCGCATCATCGGGCCCGCCATCGGCGGCGTGGTCATCGCCCTGTTCGGTGTAAGCGCGTGCTTCTGGCTGAATGCTGTCAGCTACATCGCCGTGATCGCCGCGCTCCTCACCGTGCGGCGTCGGCCGGTGACCGCCAGGGCGCCACTCACCGCCGTGGAACTGATCGGAGAGGCGCTGGGCTACGTCGCCCGCACGCCGCCGCTGGCGGGCCTTTTCCTGCTGCTCTTCGTTGCCGGGACATTCGGCGCGAACTTCAACCTGGTCCTGCCGCTCTTCACCCGCCTGACGTTGCATGCGGACGCCGACGTGCTCGGCTACCTGTTCGCGGCCCAGGGCATCGGCTCCTTGCTCGGCGCGCTGACGATGACCGTGGCCGGCGGTTGGCTGCTGGAGCGACGCCGGATCGTGATGGGGGCGCTGCTCTTCGCCGCCATGGAGCTGGCGTTTATCGCTGTTCCCGGTTACGGGCAGGCCGCCGTCTTGCTGCTCGCCATCGGCTGGTCGTTTGCCGTCTACTCCATCGGGACCAACACCTTCGTCCAGCTGCACGCCCCGGATCGGATGCAGGGACGGATGGTCAGCCTCTATTCGATGCTGTTCATCGGCGTCACGCCCATCGGCAACATCTGGGCCGGGATCGTGGCGCA
>CAZRMD010000022.1:0-7370 GCA_964601135.1 uncultured Actinomycetes bacterium
CTCGGCGGAAGATGGCCGTCCCATAAAAGTCGAGGCGCTCGTCCGCTGGGGCCATCCAAGTCACGGCCTCCTTCCGCCCGACGACTTCATTCCGTCTGCCGAGCAGACAAACCTGATCCAGCCGCTTACGGCATGGGTGCTGAATGAAGCCATCGGCCAGGTCCACGCCTGGGCTAAGGCCGGCATCGATATCGGCGTCTCTGTCAACCTGTCCGCGCGCAACTTGCTTGATGACGAGTTTCCAGAGACGGTCCTGCAGCTGCTTCGCACCTGGCAGGTGCCGCCGGAGAAGCTTTCCCTCGAGATCACCGAGCGGACGATCATCGCCACCGAGGCCGAGGAGACCCTCCAGCGACTGCACGCCATCGGCGTGCAGATCTCGGTCGACGATTTTGGAACGGGTTATTCGTCACTGACCTACCTGAAGCGCTTGCCCGTGACCGAGATCAAGATCGATAAGTCGTTCGTCATCGATATGGCCACGAACTGGGACGGCGCCGCCATCGTCCGCTCGACGATCGACCTGGGCCACAACCTGGGACTCCGCGTGGTGGCCGAGGGGGTGGAGGACGAGCGGGCCCAAGACCTCCTCCGCGAGTACGGCTGCGATTTCATCCAGGGTTTTTACATCAGCCGGCCGGCGGCGCCCGCCCCACTCGGGCCCTGGCTCCGCAGTCGGATGGGATTGAACGGCGTCCTGAACGGCCCGCTCACCGCGTAACAATTAGCCAGAAGTGAGGAGTGTCGCTGTGCTGGGGCTGTGCCTGGTGATTGCCTTGCCTGGGTGCTCGCAAGCAAGCGCCTCGCATAAGGCGAGTCCCACTTCAACTCCAGCTCACGACTTGTCAACACTGCCTACGCCATTCGATTACCGGCGTGTGTGCGAACTGGAGGCGTCGGTTTGCAGCTGCGCGTCACAAGTCGATTCAGCCATCTGCTCCCAGTCGCTTCCCGCCGGTCTTGCGCGGCCACTTCGCCTCCCTCGCCTAGCGATTGGCGACGCCTGCCCGACTACAGCGGAGCACCACGTGGCGACAAGCGACTTTGCAGGGGTCGCTCTTGGTACGGGACCGGTCGAGCCCTTGATTGCAGCTACCGCAATCGTTAGCCAGGGACCAGATGGCTGGTACGGAGTAAAGACCTTGTGGTTCACACAACCTGGCTACACGGGTCCCGTCCTAATTCGTGGCGCAAGGGTCGATGACGCTGGGGCAATGGGATTTGGCGAGCAACCCGTGATAGGACATCTAATCATCCCGCCGGGGCCTACGGTTAATGAAGGAACCGACGGATATCGGCAGGCCCCCGGAGGCACCTTTGTCAGAGCTCCCGGTTGCTATGCCTGGCAAATCGATGGAATAGGCTTTTCCTACGTAGTTGTTTTTAAGGCCGTGTCGAACTAGTCTGGCAGTCATCGTGGCCGAACGGTTCAACGCCTATGGCCTGGACTATGCCTGGCGATTTGCGCTGGCCGGGTTTCTCCTGCTGGTGGCCATCTCGACCATTCTGCTGGCTGTCTTTCATCGCAACTTCTTCACTGGGTTGTTTGGCGCCTACGGGGTGTTACTGGGCACGGCGATCGGGACCTCGGGCAGACGACGGCGGGGGCGGCTCAGGCTCGGTCAAGCCGTTCGTGTTGCGGCGCTGCTCGTCGGCGGCTTCGTGATCCTCGGTTGGACCCTGCAGGTGACCGGCCTCTTGCCACGGTAATCTATAGGTCTTGCCGGAACCCAACGCTGAACTTTCGTCCGGAGAAATCGAGCATGTGGCGCGTCTGGCGCGCCTCGGAATAACTCCCGAAGAAGTCCTTCGCTACCGCGACCAGCTGCGCAACATCCTGCACCACATCGAGGCGCTGAACCGCGCCGATACCTCGAAGGTCCCAGCGACGGCGCACCCACTCGAGGAACGCAATGTGATGCGCGACGACGCGCTCGAGCCGTGCCTGCCCGTTGAAGATGCGTTGAAAAACGCGCCGAGCCGGGAGGACGCCTACTTCAAGGTGAAGGCGATCCAGGAATGAAGCTGTTTCAGCGGGCGATCCGGGAGCTGCACCAGATGCTCGTGGATCGCGAGATCTCGTCGGTCGACCTGACGCAATCCGTGCTCGACCAGATTGACGCGGTTGGCGAAAAGACGAGGGCCTATTTGCTGGTCACTCGTGATCTGGCGCTGCGCCAGGCGAAGGCGGCCGACGAACGCCTGCGCGCGAAGCGGAATGTGACACCCCTGACCGGAATTCCCATCGCCTTGAAAGACGTCCTGTGCGTCAAGGATGTGGCCGCGACCGCCGGCTCGAAGATCCTGAAGGGGTTTACGCCACCCTACAGCGCCACTGTCGTCGAGCGGCTGGAGGCCGAGGGCGCTGTTTTTCTTGGCAAGACCAACTGCGATGAGTTCGCCATGGGCTCGTCGAATGAGAACTCGGGCTACTCGCCGGTTCACAATCCCTGGGCGCTCGATCGAGTGCCTGGCGGCTCGAGCGGCGGTTCGGCGGCGGCGGTGGCGTCGGGCGAGGCGATTGCCGCACTCGGTAGCGACACGGGCGGATCGATCCGCCAGCCGGCGGCGCTGACCGGCATCGTCGGCCTGAAGCCGACGTACGGTCGCGTCAGCCGCTACGGCTTGATCGCGTTTGCTTCGTCACTGGACCAGATCGGGCCCATGACGCGCGACGTCGCCGATTGCGCGATCCTGCTGCAGGCCATCGCCGGGCACGATCCGCGCGATTCGACCAGCTCGCCCCGACCCGTGCCCGATTACCTGGCGGCGCTAGCCGACGGGGTCAAGGGCATGCGCCTCGGCGTGCCAAAGGAGTACTTCGTCGCCGGCATGGAACCAGCGGTCGAGCACTCGATCCGCGATGCGATCAGTCTCCTCGAGCAGCAAGGCGCATCGATCGAGGAGGTCAGCCTGCCGCACAGCGATGTGGCGTTGCCCGCCTACTACATCATCGCGCCGGCGGAGGCCAGCTCCAACCTGGCCCGCTACGACGGAACGCGTTACGGCTTCCAGGCAGGCGGTGGCCACAACCTGATCGAGGAATACATGCTGACGCGGCAGGAAGGCTTCGGCGCGGAGGTGAAGCGCCGGATCATGCTCGGAACCTACGCGCTCAGCGCCGGCTACTACGACGCCTATTACCTCCAGGCACAGAAGGTGCGCACGCTGATCATCGAAGACTTCAAGCGCGCGTTCGGGAAGGTCGACGCGCTGTTAGGAGCGACCTCCCCGACGGCCGCCTTCGAGCTCGGGGCCAAGACGCAGGACCCGGTCTCCATGTACCTGAACGACATCATCACCATCCCCGCCAACCTGGGCAACGTGTGCGGTATCTCGGTGCCCTGCGGCCTGGTCGATGGCCTGCCCATCGGCCTGCAGGTGATCGCGCCTGGCTTCCGCGAGGACGTCGCCATGCGCGTGGCGCACGCCTTTGAAAGCGCGACCGAATTTCACAAGGCGCGTTCACCCCTGATGGGGGCCGCGGCATGAGCGCCGTGGCAACTCGATACGAAGTCGTCGTGGGACTCGAGGTCCATGCCCAGATCCTCACGCAGAGCAAGATGTTTTGCCGATGCTCGACCGACTACCTGACGGCGCCACCCAATGCGAATACCTGCCCCGTTTGTCTCGGACTGCCCGGCTCGCTGCCGGTCATCAACCGGCGCGCCGTCGAGGCCACGATTCGGACGGCGCTGGCGCTCAACTGCGAGATCCCCGCATTCTCGAAGTTCGACCGTAAGAACTATTTCTATCCCGACCTGCCAAAGGGCTACCAGATCTCGCAATACGACCTGCCCCTCAGTCGCAACGGCCACCTCGAGTTCGACGTCGCCGGTGAGCGCAAGCGGGCCGGCATTACACGGGTCCACCTCGAAGAAGACACGGGCAAGCTCCTGCACGAGGGGGCGATCGAGGAGACCCAGGCCTCGCTGGTCAACTTCAACCGCGCCGGCGTCCCGCTGATGGAGATCGTGTCCGAGCCTGACCTGCGCAGCGCCGACGAGGCCCGTGAGTACGTGATGCGGCTGCGCGCCATCCTGCAATACATCGGTGTCAACAACGGCGACATGGAATCGGGACAGTTGCGCTGTGATGCGAACGTGTCGCTGCGCCCGCCGGGCAGCACCGAGTACGGGACGAAGGTCGAGGTCAAGAACATGAACTCGTTTCGCGCCATCCATCGGGCGATCGCCTACGAGATCGAGCGCCAGACGGAAGTCCTGGAAGGCGGCGGCAAGCTGGTCCAGGAGACGCGCGGCTGGAACGACGCGCGTGGTCTGACCGTCTCGCAACGGACCAAGGAGTTCGCCGAGGACTATCGCTACTTTCCCGAACCCGATCTACCGCCGCTCGATATCAGCCGCGACTGGGTCGAAGAGATCCGGGCGACGCTTCCGGAGCTTCCGGAGAGACGGCGCGAACGCTTCATCGACCAGTACGGCCTGAGCGCCTATGATGCGTCGCTACTGACGTCGACCAAGCCGATGGCGGAATTCTTCGAAGAGACGGTTCGGCTCGGGGCGCCCGCCAAGCCGGTTGCAAACTGGATCCTCGGTGATTTCAGCAAGTTGCTCAACGCGGACCGGAAAGAGATCCAGGACGCGTCGGTGAAACCGACCCATCTCCAGCAGCTCATCCACTTGATTGAAACCGGAAACCTCAGCGGCAAGATGGGAAAGCAGACCTTCGAGGAGATGTACCGCGCCGCCGACCCTGGCCCGGCTCTGGAGGCGGCGAAGGGGGCGACCCAGATCTCCGGCGACACGGAGTTGGAGCGCATCGTCGACCAGGTGATTGCCGAAAATGCGAAGTCCGTCGGCGATTTCAAGGCCGGCAAAGAACAGGCGCTGAAATTCCTGATTGGGCAAGCCATGAAGATTTCGAAAGGCCGGGCCAACCCCCAGCGGCTCGACGCGCTGCTTCGCGAGAAAATCCGCTAGTGCAACTGACGGTCGGCGAGCTAGCCCACGGTGGGGCGGCAGTCGCGCGCGTCGATGGCCGCGTGGTCTTCGTCGACGGTGCACTTCCGGGTGAAACCGTCGAAGCGGAGATCACGCACCGGCGGAGGGACTTCTGGCGGGCGCAGGCGACGTCGGTTCTCTCGCCCGCGCAGGAGCGGGTCGATCCCCCATGCCCCTACTTCAAGGCCGGCTGCGGCGGATGTCAGCTCCAGCACCTCGCCTATCCCGAGCAACTGGCGCAGAAGCGCCGGGTGCTGCATCACCAGCTCGAGCGAGCGCACCTCGAGTTCCCGCTCGACCGCATCAACGTCTGCGGCATGGACGATCCCTGGCGCTACCGCTTGCGCGGTGAGTTCCACGTGCTGCACCGCGGCGGTAAGGTCGACCTCGGCTTCTACAAAAAGCACACCTATCAGACGCTGCCGATCGACAGCTGCCTGATCCACGTCGAGGCCATCGAGCGGGCGCTCCCGGCGTTCGCGCGGGCCGCGGAGGACGCTGGCGCCTCACGGATCGCGGCCTTGCAGTTCACCTGGGCACCCGGAACGAGTGATCTCTTATGGGCGCCATATCCACCGCGGTCGGCGGACCCGGGCTTCGGGGCGCGGGCGGCTGGCTGGATTCCCGAGCTCAATCTCAATGATGACTCGATCGGCATGGACGATGCGGGCCGGCATTTTCGGGTGCGGCCGGAGACCTTCGTGCAGGTCAACGCGCGTCAGCGCGATGTCCTGTACCACCGCGCATTGGAATACGCCGCCGTTGGGAGTACTCATCGGGTGGTTGACGCCTACGCCGGGATCGGCATGCTGACCGCGCGCCTGGCCGACCAGTCGGCCGAGGTCATCGCCGTGGAGGAGAGTCCATACGCCGTTCGCCTCGGCGAGCTGAACATGCAGGTGAACGGTTGTGGAAATGTCCGCTATGTGCGAGGACGGGTGGAGGACACGATGTCGAAAATCGATGACCGCATCGACGTCCTGGTGCTCGATCCGCCCCGGGCGGGGTGCGCCGAAGCCGCGGTCGAGGCCATGGCCAATCTCCGTCCGGAACGCATCATCTATATCTCGTGTGAGCCGTCGACGCTTGCCCGCGATCTCGCTCGTTTTTCCACAGGCGGACGGTATACCCTAGCGGAGGTGGCCTTCGTCGACATGTTCCCCCAGACCTACCACATCGAGGCTGTCACCAAGCTCGAACGCAGCGCATGAGTTTCGTCCACCTCCACACGCACTCGGAATTCAGCCTGCTCGATGGGGCCAGCCGGATCTCCGAGATGGTCAAGCTGGCTGCCGAGACCGGCATGCCGGCCATCGCCCTGACCGATCACGGCGTGCTGTACGGCGCCGTCGATCTCTACCTGCAGGCGAAGGCGGCGGGCATCAACCCGATCATCGGGCAGGAGGCCTACGTGGCCACGCGCTCGCGTCTCCAGAAGGAAGGCCGCGCCGATCGCGACCCTTATCACCTGATCCTGCTGGTCAAGAACCTGACCGGCTATCGCAACCTGATCCGGCTGGCGAGCTCGGCGCATCTCGAGGGTTACTACTACAAACCGCGCATCGACAAGGCGCTGCTGGCCGAACACACGGAGGGGCTGATCGCGCTCTCGAGCTGCCTCGGCGGTGAGGTTGCCAGCCGCCTCCTCGAGGGTGACGAGTCCGGTGCGGAGCAGGCCGCGCTCGACTACCGGCGGATGTTCGGCGACGACTACTTCCTCGAGATCCAGGATCATGGCATGGACGAGCAGGCTCGCGTCAACGAGGGGCTGGCTCGGCTGTCGCAGCGCACGGGCATCCCGTTGGTGGCGACCAACGACACCCACTACACGCGCAAAGACGATGCCGAGGCCCATGACATCCTCCTGTGTTTGCAAACCGGCACGGTGGTGTCGGAAGCGAACCGGATGCGCTTCCACAACGACGAGTTCTATCTGAAGACGCCGGCCGAGATGGCCGAACGGTTCCGCGATTACCCCGAAGCGATCGCCAACACCATGCGCATCGCGGAGCGCTGCCACCTGGAGCTGGAGACCACGCCGCTCCTGCCCCGCTTCGACGTGCCGGCCGGCGAGACGGCAGACTCCTATTTGCGCCGCCTGGCGGAAGAAGGCTTGAAGCGGCGCTACCCGGAGATGACGCAGGCGATCAAAGACCGTTTCGACATGGAGTTCGGCGTCATCAAGGACATGGGCTACGCGGCGTACTTCCTGATCGTCAGCGACTTCACCGATTACGCCCGCAAGAACGGGGTGGCCGTCGGGCCGGGCCGCGGCTCCGCGGCGGGCAGCATCGTCTCCTATGCGCTGGGGATCACCGAGCTGGATCCGATCCGTCACGGCCTGATCTTCGAACGGTTCCTCAATCGCGAACGGATCTCGATGCCCGATATCGATATGGATTTCGA
>CAZRMD010000022.1:7380-24339 GCA_964601135.1 uncultured Actinomycetes bacterium
GATGACCGCAACCGAGACCGCGTCATCGAGTACGTCGGGCGCAAGTATGGCCAGGATCACGTCGCCCAGATCATCACCTTCGGGACGATGAAGGCCCGCGCCGTGATCCGGGACGTTGGCCGGGCGCTGGATGTCCCGCTGCCCGATGTGGATCGCCTCGCCAAGCTGGTTCCGCCGCAGCTGAACATGACGCTCGACAAGGCGATGCAGATGGTGCCCGAGCTCGCCGCGGCGGCCACCGATCCGGTCTACGGCAAGCTGCTGAAGAATGCCAGGAAGCTGGAGGGCCTGACCCGACACGCGTCGACGCACGCCGCGGGGATCGTCATCACGCCCGAGCCGCTGCAGCGCTACGTGCCGCTGCAAAACGCCATCACCAGGGGCGACAGGAACGGACAGGAAACGCGCGCCGTGATGACCCAGTACGAGATGAACGCCGTCCAGAAAATCGGGCTGCTGAAGATGGACTTCCTCGGGCTGCGCAACCTGTCGATCATCGAGGACACGCTGAAGAACATCGAACAGACGCGCGGCGTGAAGCTCGACCTGGACACGATTCCGTGGGACGATGCGGCGACCTTCCGCCTGTTTCAGGCCGCCGATACCAATGGCGTCTTCCAGTTCGAGGGTTCGGGCATGCGACGGCTGCTGCAGGACATGCGGCCGTCGACCTTCGAGGACATCACCGCCGCCGGTGCGCTCTTCCGCCCGGGGCCGCTGGAAGGGGGGCTGGTCGACCAGTACATCAAGTGCAAGCACGGCGATCGGGAGATCGTCTATCCGCTGCCCGAGCTGGAGCCAATCCTCAAGGAAACGTACGGCATCATCGTCTACCAGGAGCAGGTCATGCAGATTGCCTCGCGTCTTGCCGGCTTCAGCCTGGGCGAGGCCGACATCCTTCGGGCCGCCATGGGCAAGAAGAAGAAGGACGAGATGGCGCGGATGCGCGCCAAGTTCATCGCCGGGGCTACCGGTCGGGGCGTCTCCGAGGCCAAGGCGACGGAAATCTTCGACCTGATGGCCTTCTTCGCCGGCTACGGCTTCAACAAGTCGCACAGCGCCGCCTACGCCGTCATCTCCTACCAGACGGCCTACCTGAAGGCGAACTATCCGCTCGAGTACCTGGCCGCGCTGCTCAACAACGAAGCCGGAGAGTACGAGCGGGTCGCCGCCACGGTGCTCGACTGTCACGCCCGCCAGATCGAGGTGCTGGCGCCCGACGTCAATCGCTCCGACGCCGGCTTCACCGTCGAGGACGGCAAGATCCGCTATGGACTGGCCGTGATCAAGAACGTCGGCGCCCATGTCATCGAGCGGCTGCTGGCGGAGCGGCGAGCGAAGGGACCATTCAAGTCGCTGCTCGACCTGGCTGTCCGCGTCGATCCGCGCGAACTGAACAAGCGCGTGCTGGAGAGCTTGATCCGGTCGGGCGCCGCCGACTGCCTGGGCGAGCGCGGGCGGCTGCTGGCCAGCATCGATCGCGTCAGCGACCGGGCGGGGCAGATCATCGGCGAGCGAGAAAGCGGCCAGACGTCATTGTTCGGCCTTCTTCCCGAAGCCGATGAGCTCGATGATCCGGCGGCGGGCCTGGTGTCGATGATGCCGCCCATGCCCGATGAGGAGCGCCTCAAGGGCGAGAAAGAATTGCTCGGCCTATATCTCTCGGATCACCCGCTCAAACGGATCGAGCAGGAGATGCACGCCAAGGTCGACACCTACGCCAACCAGGTCACACCCGACATGGAGAACTATGAAGTTCGGATCGGCGGGGTGATCAAGGGGGTGCGGCCGGTCGTTACCAAGACCGGCAAGGCGATGGCCTTCCTCCAGCTCGAAGACCTGACCTCGACGGTCGAGGTGATCGTCTTTCCGAAAGTCTTCGAAGAGCGCCGCCACCTGCTTCTCTCGGACACCGTCGTCATCGTGCGCGGGAAGGTCGATGCTCGGACGGCGTCCGGGGATGACGAGGAGCGGGCCGAGGAGGCAAAGGTGATCGCCGATGAGATCCTGGCCTTCGACGACGCCGGCCACGAAAGCTGGGTTCGCAACCAGATCGTTCACCTGGACATCCCGGCCGAGGCCACGCCCGATCAGATGGCAGCGCTGGAGGAGATCCTGGGCCGATGCCCGGGGCCGGATCGGGTCGTCATGCACCTGCCGCGCGGCGACCAGACGGTCGACATGGACCTGGGCGACAAGTTCAGGGTCCAGGGTGGCGGCCTGGCGGGGGACCGGGCCCAGCGCGAGATCGATGGGCTCTTCTTGCGCCCCGTCTGGCGCCTGGAGGTCATCCGGCGCCGCGCCCCGGAGCGCCAGCCGAACGGCGGCCGGCAGCCGCGGACGCTCGTCGCCAGTCCGGTCGGCGCCTAGGCCCAGCTTCCCGCCAGCGACGTGCCGCTCCGGCGTTGTACTGGGGTGCCAGAGCAGCCATCAACGGCGCCCGCCTTCGGGGACCTGCTAGCGCGCGGCCAGCAGACGCTCTCCCAGCTGGCGGCGCTCGGCCAGGCCATGGCCCGGGACCTGGAGGCCAGGCAAAGCGAACTCAGCCAGAGTTTGGCCCGCCAGCGCCAGCTTCAAGGCGACCTCGACGCCTTCCGGGCCGCCCAGCAGAGCTGGACGGTGGAACGCCAGCGCCTGGTGACGGAACTCGAACAGCTGCGCACGGCGCATGACGGCCTGCGCCAGGCGCATGACGCCCTGCGCCAGGACCGAGAGGCGCTGCACGCCGCCCACCAGGCTCATCAACAGCAGCTGACCGCGCTGCAGGCCGCTCATAGCTCCCAGCAGGAACAGCTTGCCAGTCTTCATCAAGAGCGCGAGCAGCTCAAGGACCTGCATGCCCAGGTCACGGACCAGGCCGGCAAACTGGCCGCCGATTGGAACGCCCGGCGCCAGGCGCTGACGGCGGAAAATCAGCGGCTCGCTGCCGAGCTGACGGAAACGCGTCAGACACTGGTGCAGGGTCTGGAACGGGAAAAGCAGTGGAAGGAACAAATCTGGAAGGCCCAGGACGAACTCCAGACGCTGCGCGGAGTGGCCGGCCGGGTGACCCTGACGGCCGAGCAGAGCCATGACCTGCTGTCGCAGCTGAACGCCATCATCGGGTTTGCGGAGGTGCTGCTCGACGAGGCGGGCAGCCGCGCCACCGCAGCGGAGCGCCAGGAGTTCCTGCAGAACATCAGGGACAGCGGCGGCCATCTGGCGGCGTACGTCAACCGGGTCACCGGCCAGTCACTCCAGCCGAGCTCGACCGGCGGTGTCGCGGAGGGTGCGGCGCCGCCGGAGCGGGTACGCGCCGATGGGCCGCCGGTGCTCGTCGCGGCGTCGGATGCCGAGGTGCGCGACCGCGTCGAGCCGTGGCTCAGCCGGGCAGGCTACCGCGTGGCCTTCGCGGACGATCTCCAGTCGGCCCTCAAGATGGCCGTCGAGCTACAGCCCCTCGCCATCATGATCGACACCGCGCTCCCGCCCAAGGGCGCCCAGGGACTGGTCGACGAGCTGGTGTTCGAGCCAAGGACCAAGGACATCCCGGTCGTGCTCACAGTCAAGAACGACGAGGAACCGGCGGGCGTCAGCCTGGGCCAGTACGACTTCTTGCGCAAACCGATCAACAAACAGCAGGTGCTGCAGATCATGGCCAAGTACGACCTGCTGGCCGAGCGGCGGCGGGCAAGCAAGATGCCAACCAGCGTGCTCGTGATCGACGACGACCCCAAGAACACGCGGCTGGTTCAAGCCATGCTGAAGCCCTACAACATCGAGGTGCTGGTGGCGAACGATGGGACCTCCGGCATCAAGGTCGCCAAGGCGCGAAAGCCAGACCTGATCATCCTCGACTTGATGATGCCCGAGGTCGACGGATTTGCCGTCGTATCGGACTTACGCAGCGACCCGGCGACCGAGCGGACGCCGATCCTGATCTACACGGCGAAGAACCTCGGCGCCGCCGAGCGCGAGCTCCTGCAGGGCAACATCCAGGCGATCGTGCGCAAGGGCGACTTCAGCAAGCAACAGTTCCTGGAGCTCGTCTATCGTCGCGGTGAGCGGCGACAGCCTCGCACGGCCAACGAGCAGGCAGCAGCCTAAAGCGGCCCCGGGCGCACCGGTCAGCCTAAGCCGGATGCGGGACGTTCAGCACCAGGACATAGGCGGCCAGGACGACCACGAAGGCCGCCACCGGCGCCCAGTCGAACTGGTTATGGCGTCGGGGGAACCAGCCCCGGAACGGTCGGGCTAATGGCTCTGTCGAGCTCATCACCATCTGCGTGATCGGATGCCAGGGATCCATCCGAAAGAACATGAAGAAGATCCGCACCAGGAGCAGGATGATGACGAAGAACAGGATGTAGCTGATCACGACGAGTACGCCGCTGACCACGTTGCCCGTGCTGATGAGAATGTTCAGGGCATAGAGCAGGGCGAGGGCGACGATGAAGGAGAAGTCGAGGCCGCCGGCCGGCGGGATGACGCGCCGGATGGGCGCGAGATACCACTCAGTGGCCAACACGATGTACCGGCCGATATCGCTGTACATGGTGCCGGGAAACCAGGACAGGATCGCTCGGATGATCAGGAGGATGATCAGGATGGTGATCGCCAACTGGACGTACTGATAACCCGGAAACATCGTCAGGTAGTTTAGGTAATAGCCATGAGCGTCCGCTGAGAATCAGCGGCGGCGACGCCGGGCGAGCAACTCGCCGGTTGGATCCTCGGGTGCCGCCGGTTTCTTTCGGGCCCGCGGTTCCGCGGCGCGTGCCGCGCGGATGCCCTCGACCCGCTCGCGAAGGCGATTCACGGTCGCCTCGGCGGGGACCGGGCGCGTCCGCGCTGCTGTAGGCGCGGGTTGCAGGGCGGCCCTCCAGGCGGGCGCGTCCTCGAGCCTGAACACCAACCGGCGAAGCGCGATATCGAGCGGGAAGAGCAGGGTGGCAATGATCAGCAGGAGCTCGCTAAGGGGTTGAGCTGCCCGCACGCTCGGGACCGGCAAGGCAAAGACCTTCGAGACATCCGTCAACAACTGTCCACCGCCGGCCTGGGCGATGGCGTTGAGAGTCGCCGTATCGGTCCCAAGATCGCGGTACTCGGGCGAGAACGGGACGACCAGGCCGACCGTCGTCGAATGCCGCACGACCCCGCCGGCCGACTCGCTGACGTGCAGAAGATAGCTGCCCACCTGGTCGGTGGGGAGATCGCCTTCGAAGCGTCCGGCGCCGGTAGGTGACAGCGTCAGATTTGCGCCGGCGAGATCCGGGGTGACGGCGTTCACGGTCACGCTGGCGCCGGACGTCGCGGGCGCGGTCACGATCAGATGCGTGTGGTCGCCCTGCACGCGCGTCTCGACCTGCAGCGCGGGATCTCCGGGTTGGGGCAGGCTGGCGTGGACGATGTCGCCGAAGAACCGATTCGCCGATGGCCATTGCAGCAACCCGCTGGTCCAGCGACCCTGGGCGTCGCTGGTCCAGGCCATCACTCGACCGAGCCCGTACTGCCAGGTCGCCAGCAAGGGATCGCCCTGGGGGCTCTTGAGCACGACGTCCGCCGCGGCGCGCGGCGTGGTCGCAACGTATCCGCTCAGCGTTGGAAAGCTGTCAAGCGGAACACCAGGAATCACATTGGCAAAGGAGGCGAGCTGCGGCGCAATCTTGCCTTCCACAATCCACGGCTTGAGCGCCTCGCGCGTCTCCTTCAGGAAGATCTGCGGCACGTCGGATGCGCCGTTGCTCTGATAGAAGCGGCCGTGGCCCCAGGTGGCCATGTTCTGCATCACTTGCGCATCGGACATCATCGATGCGATGGCGACCGTGGAGACCGTGATGCCATGCGTGTGCATCGAGGTGATGATCGGCTGGTAGTTGTCAGGGGCGTCGCCGTCGCCGAGGAGGATGACATGCTTGAGCGACGCCGACGTGTGGCTGAGCGCCTGGTCGGCGACGCTCAGGTCGGGCGCATAGCTCGGCGGGTCACCGAGCTGCATGCTCCGGATCTTTCGTTCGATGCCCGATTTGTCGGTCAGCGGCCCGAATGGGACGACGAAGTTCCCGCCGAAGCCGTTGGTGATGCCGATCTTGTCGTTCGGGGTGAGCTGCTCGACCACCGATTCCGCCGCGCCACGCAACACCTGGTCTCCTTGCACGTCTTCGGTTGACTCCAGGACGAGGACGACCGCCACCGGCGGTTTCTGTTTGTCCTGGGGGATCTGGATCTGCACCGGCAACGCCGTCTCTAGCGCCGTGCCCGCATAGCCGCCCGGGCCGTAGCTATCCGAGCCGCCGATGACAACCAGGCCCATCCCAAGGTCGCGAACCGACGCCTGGAGGAGGGACATCTGATCGGTGCCCAGGCTGGCGGCCGGGATGTTGACCAGGACCACCGCCTGATAGGCAGCGAGGTCAGCAGCCGAGCGGGGCATTCGCTCTGGCGTGGCGCTCGTCGTGCCGATTCCCGTCGACTGCAAGGCGTTCTCCAGGCTCGCGGCTTCGCCCGGCGTGTTCTCGATCAGCAGGACACGCGGTGGGCCGACGACCTGGATCAACGCTTCGCCGAGGTTGTTCTCGGCGTAGGTATCGCGTACCGGATCGATGACGACCCGCACGGCGTGGAAGCCGGGCTCGGCTGGCTTGACCGTTTGCTGCAACGTCGTCTCGCCGACCGGGAGGTCGACCGACATCGTGTTGATCAGCGAACGATCGAGGTACCAGCGGACGGTGGCGTGCGTCGCGGTGTTGCTGACGATCAACGCGCTGGCATTGGCCTGCTGACCCTGGGTCAGCGAGCGTGGGGCGTCCAGCCGGTCGACATACGCCTCCGCCCCGATCGTGACCGGCAGCGCGACGGTGTCAACCCGAATCCCTTCGGCGCGGAGCAGCCGCGCCTCGGCGACGGCGTCGCCCAGATTCTGCCGCCCATCGGAGACGACGACGATATGCCGCCGGCTGTCTTCGGGAAGGATCGAGCCACCAAGCTGCAGGGCGGCCGCCAGGTCGGTGTAGTTCGCGTTCGGCTGGCTCTGGAACTCGCCGAACTGCGGATCCTTGCCCACGTTGACCTCGACCTGCGGATCCCGGCCGAAGCTCAGCACGCCGGCGCGGTCGTCGCCCTGCCGCTGCTGCAGGATGCCGCGAACGGTCGCGGCTTCGGTGTCGAGAGAGCTCTGCACGCTAGCCGACAGGTCGGCCGCGACCAGCAGCGATTGATTCCTGGGTGTCGTCTGCACCTGCAACCCGGCGAGCGAGGCCGTGAGCAGGACGACGATCAACGTGCGCAGGGCGAGGCTCAGTCGCGCGCGGCCACGCGAGAGCGGCGGCGGGAAGAGCCGCCAGATGACGACGATGACCAGGAGCGCCAGCAGCCCCGCCCCTACGAAGAGGGGGCGGGTTACTTCAAAGCCCACGGTGGAAGGCCAGCCATTCGGCCGTCACGACTCCGAGAGCGAGCAGCGCGATCCAGGGCCAGATCTCGAGCTGGCCGCGATGGGTTGCCTGAACCGCGGTGGGGCGCGTCGGCGGAAGCGTGAGCCGATCGGGTGGTTTGAGCTGCGAGATGGGGTCGGAGAACAGATTGACGCTGAACCAGGAGCGATCGACCTTGCCGGCGACGGTCTGCTCGACGGTGTAGAGGCCGAGCAGGTCAGTGTCGGCGAAGGTCGCGATCGAGGACGGCGTGAGCGAGCGGCGGCTTCCGTCCGGCCGGATGACATTGAGCGCCGACGCGCCGGACTCGGGGAGGATCGTGACGGCCTCATCGGGATGGAAGCTGTGGCTGGGCACGCTGGGCGGCAGCATCCACTCGCTCAGGTTTTCCATCAAGAGCGGAAAGGCGATGCGGAGCGGCAGATCGGACTCGTGCAGGTCGAATCCAAACAGCACCTGCCGGTTGGGCTCGTCGCGCACCAGGACCAGCGGCGTCTGCAGGCTCGTGATCAAGGGCCGGCCGAAGGTCGACTGGCGCAGGTCGTGGCTGCGGGCGACATGGACATCCTGGAGATCGACGTTCGTCAGCAACGGGTCGGCTGCGTCGGCGGCGCGAACGCGGCCGATTCCGATCGGCGCTCCGCCGGCGAGGATCGAACCGGCAGGCGGGTCGATGACGATGCTCGGCTCATCCGGCATCACCGATGGCGCGAAGCGATCGAACACCGTCATGGCGTAGGCGGCGCTGGGCTTGTAGGCGGCCGGGGTGACGACGTCGATCTGCAGGTCGGTCCGCAGCCGCAGCGCTTGCTCGAGAAAGACGTTGCCCGGCGTCACCAGGAGGACGCGGAATGCGCGGGGCGTCTTCGCCACCGTGGTCACCGTATCGTCGAGCGCAAAGACGTCGCCACCGGACAGGTGCGCGGTCACCGCGGTCGCATCCGTTGGAACCGGCAGGACCATGTCCTGCGACTGACCCGATGGCAGCGTCAGCGGACGGACGTCGAGCAGATGGCCGTCGGCGCGCCACTCCAGCGTGACCGACCGCGCCTGCTGGCCGAAGTTCTGGACATGAAGATACGCCGCCCGGCTCTGAGCACTGGTCCGGACGGTCAGCGAGGTGAGGCCGACGTTTTCTCCCGAGACACCGACGCGGTGATACTCGACGGCGAAGGGCAAGCCACTCCCAAAGGACGCACGCAGCGGCTGGATAATGCCGTCGCTGTAGAGATAGGCGCGCGCGTCGTCGCCGGGCCTCACCAGCCCCGCCGCCAGCGCCAGCGCGGAGGACAGGTCGGCCGCGCCGTTGCTGGCGCTGATGGCGTCGAGCGCCCGATGAAGCGCATCGCGATCGCCGGTTACCGAGGCCGCGATCCGCGGCGTTGGCCCGACGGCGATCAGTGTCATCCGATCGAGCGGCCCCAGCTGATCGATCAGCGCGCCGGCCTCGCGCTTGGCCTCGGCCAACCGCGAGGGGGTGACGTCCGTGGCTTGCATCGAAGCCGAAACGTCGAGGAGGATGATGCTGTGGCGGGCCAGCGTCGCGCTGGCCTGCACGGCCGGCTGGATCCCGGCGGCCACCAGGACGGCCGCGGCGAGCAACTGCAGAAACAGCAACCAGCTCGGGCGGAGACGCTGCCAGGGGACGTTTGCCTGCCGGTCTCGGATCTGGTCCGGCCAGAGGTGCAATGCCGGAACGATCCGCGTCGGACGGCGGATCCGCAGGAAATAAAAGGCCACGATGACGGGGAGCGTCAGGCCCAGGACCGCGGCCGCCGGTGCGAGGATGCTCATCCCAGCAGGGCGAGCCGCCGCAGGGTCAGCTGCACCATCTCCTCGATCGGTTGGGCGGACGACAGCCGGGCGAAGCGCAGGCCGCGGCGATGGGTGGCGCGTTCGATGTCGGTTGTCCGCTGGCCGAGCGCGCGCAGATAGGCAGCCTGGGTCAGCGGCGTCGACGTAAACTCGCGCTCGGTGCCGGTCTCGGCATCCTTCAGCCGGGCATCGCCGGTCCAGTCCGGCTTGATTTCTTGCGGCGCCAGCAGCTGCAGCACAGCCCCTTCCTGCTGAGCTCGCTGAAGGGCAATCAGCGCGACATCCACGCCGGGCTCGCCGAGGCCATCACTGATGAGCACGCTCATCCCCGGCCGCTGCCGCGCGATCGGCCACACCAGGCGGGCGTAGTTCGTCGGTCCGCCGACGGGGAACGACTGCAGCCGGGCAAACAGCTCGGCAGCGGCGCGGCGCCCGCGATACGGCGCCCCGCCGGATGTCGGCCCGTCGGCGAAGACCGTCAGGCGGACGCGGTCGAGTGCCGCCAGGGCGACGTAGGCGATGGCGGCGGCGAGCTGGCGGGCGGTCTCCGCCTTGTTCGGCTTTCCCCAGTCCATCGAGCCGCTGAGGTCGACGAACAGGCTAAGCGGCAGCTCCTCCTCGGCGACGAACAGGCGGAGCATGAAGCGGTCGAGCCGCGCATACGCGTTCCAGTCGATCAACCGGAAGTCATCGCCGGGTGTGTAGTTGCGGAAGTCGGCGAACTCGACCGACTGGCCGCGACGCCGTGAGCGGCGCTCGCCGCCCATCTGCCCGCTGACGGCGCGGCGCACCTGGAGGGCCAAGCCTTCCAGCCGTCGGAGCAGCGCGGGCTCCAGCAAAGGGGCCGACACTGGCTACTCCTTGGCCGGTTCCTTGACGGTGTGCTCCATGATCTCGCCGATGATCCGGTCGGCCGTCACGCCATCTGCCTCCGCTTCGAACTGAAGGAAGATGCGGTGGCGGAGTGCGGGCCGGGCGACCGCATTGAGGTCGTCGAAGGCGACGTTGTAGCGGCCTTCGAGCAGGGCGCGTACCTTGCCGCCGAGGACCAGCGTCTGCAGCCCGCGCGGGCTGGCCCCCCAACGGACATATCGCCGAACGTTGTCCAGGTCGGTGCGGTCGGGATGGGTGGCGACGACCAGACGGGCGGCATAACGGAGCACGTGTTCGGCGATCGGCACCTCGCGGGCAATCCGCTGTGCCGCCAGGATGGCCTCGGCGTCGGCGACGGCTTTCAGCTGGGGCGTCGACTCGCCGGTGGTGCGGCGGGCGATTTCGAGCAGGTCACGCTCGTCCGGGAACGGCACCAGGATCTTGAAGAAGAACCGATCGAGCTGGGCCTCCGGCAGAGGATACGTGCCTTCCAGCTCGATCGGGTTCTGCGTCGCGAGCACAAAGAATGGGGACGGCAAGGGGCGCGTCTGCGTCCCGACCGTGACCGTGCGCTCCTGCATGGCTTCGAGCAACGCGCTCTGGGTCTTCGGCGTTGCCCGGTTGATTTCGTCAGCGAGCACCAGATTGGCGAAGAGGGGGCCGGCCTGATAACGAAAGGCGCGATGGCCATTCTCCTCGACGATCACGTTGGTGCCGACGATGTCCGCCGGCATCAGGTCGGGGGTGAACTGCACACGAGCGAAGCTCATCGAGAGCGTCTGCCCGAGCGAGCGCACCAGGACGGTTTTGCCCAGGCCTGGTACGCCTTCGAGCAGCACGTGCCCTCCGCTGATCAGGGCGATCACGGTATCGCGAACTAGCTCTTTCTGGCCAACGATCAGGCGCGCCAGCTCGGTCTCGAGCGCTTGCGCCAGGTCTGTTACGCGGGTGGCGTCGATACGCGGTTCTTCGGCGATCATTGTCCTCCACTCTTTGTTTGCTCGCCCAGCTGCGAGAAATATTCACGAACGAGGTCGCGCTCACTTCCGGGGATCAGGCTCTGGTCGGTGGCATCGAGAGCGGCCTGCTGGTAAGCCTGGATGACCTGGCTGTAAGGACTCAACGGCACATCCTGGCCCGGTCCGAGCGGGGTGGGTTCACTCTGCGACTGACCGGGCATCGGCTGGCCAGGGACATAGACGCGCTCGGTGGTCGAGGCGCCCGTGCCGCTGCCCGTGCCCGAGCCGTGGTTCCCGGTGCCCGTTCCGGTTCCGCTCCCTGTTCCGTTGCCGGTGCCTGTGCCCGTGCCGTTGCCGTTGCCGTTGCCATTGCCGTTGCCGTTGCCGTTGCCATTGCCGTTGCCATTCCCGCTACCATTCGGGCTTCCACTCGCACCAGCGTTGGCCGACCCGCTAGTGTTTGCATTCGCCTGCGCGCCCTGGCCGCTCGCATCGCGGTCGGCTTGTGTGGCCAGCTCCTGCCGCGCCGCCTCGAGGCCGTTGATGGCCGACGCGACGGCCTGATCCGTGTTCTCCTGCTGCTGCAGCGAGTCGAGCTGGCTGGCGACGTCATTCAGTGCCTGTGATGCCGAGCTGGTATCCCCGCTCTGCAGCGCGGAGGATGCCCGGTTGAGCGAGGAGCGCATGCCGCTGTCCTGCGATTGCTGGGCCGCTTTGGCCAGCGCCTGGGCGAGTTCCTGCCGGTCCTGGGGAGACAGATTCTGCAGTTGCGAGGCCAGGTCACGGACAGACTGGGCGCCTTTGGCGGGGCTGGCGCTGATGGCCTGGGCGACATTTTTACCGGCCGCGGTTCCGCTGAGCGCGTTGGCGAGGTTCTGGGCGCTGCTGCTCAGGGCCGGCGTCCCGGGATCGCTCAACCGCTGCAGCTGCTGCTCCGCCGGGGTGATCGACTCGAGCGCTTGTTTCGGGCTGTTCGCCTGGTTGATCTTTGCCTGGGCGTCGGAAAGGATCTTCTCTACCTGGGCATCCTTTGGCGACGGCTTGGTGGAATCGGCAACCTTCTTTTGTGCGTCCTTGACGGCTTTCACGGCGCGCGCCTGGCTGGCCTGATCGGCACGGCGCTGGGCCAGCACCTGGTCCATCGGGTTCGGCAGGAGTGCCAGCGCCAGGGCGAAGATCGCAAGGATGGCGACGAGCGAGGCCTCCCCCCGATCGACGCGAATGGGAAAGGCGGCGCTGAGCCGGGCTCCGGAGGCCCGCTGCAGCGCGTCCCGCCGCTGGACGGCATCCAAGGGGCCGGCGTCCTGGCGGCGCTCCCAGGCAGTTGAGAGTCGCTCTTTCAGTCCGAGACGCAGGTCCGCGAGCGCCATGAGCACCGCGGCACTCGGTCGCCGGGCCGCCCAGACGATGGCGGTCACCAGGAGCGCCATCGGGATACCGATCAAGGCGATCTCGGCTCGACGTTCCAACGGGGTGAGACGCCCAATGATGAAGATGGCGGCGATCCAGGCGAGGGCCGCGACGAGGGCATGCACCGCATACCGCGCGGCGCGCGCGCGGGCGGCCGCCCGACGCAGCTCGCGCAGGACGGCGTCCAGCGAGCTCATGCGTTACCCCCTCCCCGCAAGGGGGAGGGAGATATTCCCTCTGGCCTTCCCCGCAAAGGGGAGGAAGATTTCTGCCAGGGGAGTCGGCGGACGGGTGGCAGCATGACCGCGGCGAAGGCGATGGCCGCCAGACAGATCAATGCCCACAGCGCCACGCTGGCCTGCCAGTACTGCCAGCCGGAAAACAGTCCGCTCGGGATGGTCGTCCCAGATTGCTGCGGCACCGGTCCGACCCTGATCAACGGTTGAGGCATGCCCTTGCCTGGGCCGACCGGGTAGCAGGTCTGCACGCCGGTGGGTGTGCTCGAGCAGGCGACGCCGCCGCCGGCCGCCATGACATTAGGACCATTTCCGTAGCGGACGCCGTAGTTGTTGATCGGTCCGTTGGTCCCGATGGTGATCAGCGGCAGGAGGGGGCTGAGGTAGGTGACCGCAGGCGGGGCCGGCGCCTTCGTCGACGTGCCATCGAACTCGGTCGGAAACAGCAGGCCGAACAGCAGGCTCCCCGCCAGCAGGGCGAAGGCGGCGGCGTAGGCCGCGACGGTCGCCGGAAGGGTCCGATGGAAGAGCGTGGAGAACGCGATCCCCATGATGCCGAAGGTGAGTGCGGCCACCGACGTCACGACGAAGGCCGCCAGCATCTGGTCGAGCTCGATGCCGCCAAAGAGAAAGACCAGGCTGAAGATGGGGACCGACAGCAGCAGCAGGAGTAGCACGAACGACATCGAGGAGAGGAGCTTGCCCCACAGGATGGAGAAGGGCGGAAGCTTGGTCACGAATAACAGGTCCATCGTTTGCCGCTCGCGCTCGCTGCTGATAGCTCCAGCAGTCAGCGCAGGCGTGATAAAGGACAGCAGCACCATCTGGAACAGGATCAGCCACATGAAGAGCGTCTGGCCATAGTTGGCGGCCTGGCCGGGATTGAAGGAGCTGCGCGCCGACGACGACATGGCCGCGAAGATGGCCCAACCCAGTCCACCGATCAGCACGATGTACACGGTCATCGCAATCGGCGACCGCCAGGTGCGCATCCGCGACCGATATTCCTTGGCGACGATCGGGTTCCAGAGCAGCTGCGCGAGACGGCTCATCCGATATCCTCCCTCGTGGCTTTCAGGAAGGCGTCTTCCAGTCCGCCCTCGAGCTGGGTGAAACCCGAGACCTTGATGCCGGCGCCGATCAGGGCTTGCAGGATCGCGGCGGCGGCGGCCTCGTCACCGACGAAATCCGCCTCGAGGCCGCCGTTGATCATGTCGACCTGCTCGATCGACGGCAGGCCTTTGAGCAGCGTGACCGCTTCTTCTTTCTGGCCCAGCACATTGATCCGCAGGCGGCGACCACTGGTGAGCTGGCGGACCACCTCGTGCACCGGCCCGGTGGCCCGGATGCGGCCCTGGTCGATGATGCCGATCATCGTGCAGAGCTCGGTGAGCTCCGGCAGGATGTGGCTGGAGATCACGATGGTCTTGCCCATACGCTGCAGTTCCTTCAGGATTTCGCGCATTTCGACCCTGGCGCGTGGATCGAGCCCCGAGGCGGGCTCATCGAGGAGCAGCACAGCGGGATCGTGGACGAGGGCGCGCCCCAGGCACAGGCGCTGCTTCATGCCGCGCGATAGCGTGTCCACGGATTGATCACGGCGGTCGGATAACCCAACCAGCTCGAGCAAGTCGTCGACAATTTTTTTGCGCCGCGCCTTCGGCTGGCGGTAGCAGGCGGCGTAGAAGTCGAGGTACTCGGCCGCCGTGAGCTGGTCGTAGACCCCAAAGAAGTCCGGCATGTAGCCAAGCCGATCGTGGACCCGGTCGGGATGCTCCACGACGTCGGCACCGTCGATGACGGCCCGCCCGGCCGTCGGCTCGAGCAGCGCGGCCAGGATGCGCAAGGTCGTGGTCTTGCCGGCGCCGTTTGGCCCGACGAAGCCGAAGATCTCTCCCTTCGGAACCTCGAACGATACGCCGTCGAGTGCCGCCCGGCGGCCATACGTCTTACTCAGGCTCTGGACGCTGATCATTGCACGGTCCCCGAGAGGGTGATGGTGCCGGCCAGGAAACCGCTGTTCGACGTGCTGACCCGCAGGCGGATCGTGCCACTGCTCGGATCGATGGCATTGTCCGGAATGGCCGTCGTGCCATTGTCCTGGTAGGCGAGATCGACCCAGGCGCCATGCGACCAGTCCCAAACCTGGCCGGTCACGGAGCGCGAGGTACCGCCGGGAGGTCCGCCGAATTTCGGTCCATAGGGATTGACGGCGCTGACCGATGCGCCGGTGAGATGCACGCCTGCCGTCAGCGCCGGCGCGAATTCGTAGGTCACGCTTCCGTTTTGCAGCATGAGCATTCCCGGCGGTCCGTTTCCGGAGCTATCGCCCACCACGTCTACGATGCGACCGACGACGACGCCGCCGGGCAACGGTCCGGCACCAATCTGGTCGACCGCAAGCGACAGGGCAACCGCGGACATTGCGGTCGATCGGGGATGCGCGCCGTTCACCGTGACGGATTGGACGGCATCGTGCGTCCAGGCCACGAGCAGCGGTGAGGTGGCCGAGGTTATGCCCTTGAAACCAATACCGGTCGGCAACAGCGAGAGGATCTGCGTCTTGGCAAACTGATCGCGTTGGGCCGCCGTCACGGTCGGCCCGCCCGGTCCAAAACCTCCGCCGTAATAGTTCGAGTTGTAAATGCGCGTATAGAGCGGCTGGCCGAAGGCATTGACGGCTTTGGGCGTCAGCGACACGGTCGCCGTAGCGCCAGGCTTGAGCGCCGGGATGGTCTGGTAACTATCGCCGGCAATCAGGACGGCATCGGTAAAGGTGGTACGTGAGTGGTTTTCGATGGTGCCGGTGATCTGGCCGTTGACCAGCTGCAGGTGGGCGCTCAACGCCGGGGCCGAGGTGATCGATTCGGTGGCGAAGCCGCCGAGCGAGAAGGCGGTCATCCCGGGCAGCGTCACGCCGTTGCTCGCCACGTTGACCCTCAGCCCGCCCAATACGGCATAGCCGCCGCCGTTGAAGCCGCCCGTGTTCGCGATCGGGCTGATCAGCAGCCCCTCACCGCCGATGTTGGCCTGGTAGTCGCCGCGGCTGGGCGGGATGACGCCGGTGTAGACCTCTTCGTAAGCACGGTCCCATCCGCGCTGGATGTGGATGATGGCCACCTGGTTGATCTGCACTGAACGACCCTTGGTGAACACGCCCACGCCGTAGGCGCCCGCGGCGGCCAGCACCGCAATCACGGGCACGGTCACCCAGGCCAGTGCCCGCCGATGCAGGGCCCCCAGCACGATGTAGTTCAGCGGGCCGACGATCAGCACGTACAGCAGGACCAGCACACCAGTGAGCTGCAGCGATGGCAGATCGAGGCCTGGCAGGTTACCGAGCACGGCGGTCAGCGAATTGCTCTTCAAGGCGACCGACGCCTGGGAGCCCAGGCCGACGGGACCGCCCATGCCATAGGGGAAGTTTTGCGCCGATCCCTCGGGTCCAAAGAATGCCCGTGCCATCACCTGGCGCATCACCGCCCGTGTCTGCGCGTTGATGGCGACCGGCTGCTGCATCCAGTCAAACGTCGCCATTGTGACCATCCCCGCCCCCACCGGCCGTTCGACTAGCAACGGATGGGTGTTCTCGGAGAGCCAGGGGTGGCCGTTCGTCAGCGATCCGGTCGCCACCTCGACGGCCGACGCCCCTAGCGCCGAGCTGTCGAGCACCGTCGTGCCATCCGGCTGTATCGGCAGCAGGCTCACGGGGAGACCGGCGAGGCTCTTGCGCCAGGCCGCGCCGGTGCCGATGAGGAGATCGCCGCCCGCATCGACATAGTCGGTGATGGCAGCGCGCTGACGGGCCGTGAGGCCGTCCGTGGCGAAGTCATCGATGGCCAGGATGTCGAAGGCGCGCAGCGGAATCGCGGAATCCGCAATCTCGTCGGCATGGAGATGCACGACCCGCGCTGCGATGCCTCCGGGATGGATGGCAGCAAACTCGTCGAAGGCGGTGCTTTGATCGGAGAGCACGCCGATCAGGGCCGATGTGGTACCGCCTGGCGAGGCGTCCTGGGAGGCGACCACGCGCCCGTCTTGCAGGATGCGCGCCGTGATCGTGGCGCCCGTCCTCTCCACATCGACGTACAGCCGAATCCGTTTGCCGGCACTGGTCGCCAGGCTGATCGGCTCGGAATAAACCGTCAGCCCCGTCACACCCGGCTGATTACTCAAGGATTCCTGGACCTCGAGCGTTCCATCGACACCCCGGCCGGTGGTTTTGGCGTCAACCGTGACCGGCATCCAGCCGCC
>CAZRMD010000023.1:0-23759 GCA_964601135.1 uncultured Actinomycetes bacterium
ATTCCTTGTTGAGGGAACGATCGGCCCTCGGTGTGATTCTCGATGAGGGAATGCGTGGATTTGACTTTCGAATTCCCGCAGCGTACGCTACGGGGGCTATGTGGCAACTCATGGCGGGCGTCTTCACCCGGTCCAGGGGCGGAGCCTGCCTTCATGGGGCTGCATGGCATTGAAAGCCGACTGAGCTAACGACCGACAACTGCGCTTTCGAACCGTGAGGCCCCAGGGCCCACGGTTTTTTGTTGTTCCGACATCAATGCAGGAGTGAAATCCATGGCCATCCAGGCAACGGAATTGAATAGCACGGCGATTGAGATGCAGGGCATCTCGAAGCGCTTTGTTCAGCGCGGCCGCTGGCCATTCGGTCAGAAAAAGAAAACCGAGAAAGTCGCGCTCGACGCCGTATCGCTGCACGTCGACAGCGGGCGGATCACCGGCATCCTGGGTGCCAACGGCAGCGGGAAATCGACGCTGATCCGGATCCTGGCGACGCTGCTCACCCCGGACGGCGGCAGCGCGTCGGTCTTCGGTTACGACGTGGTCAGCCAGACATCCGACGTTCGGCGGCATATCAACCGCGTCTCGGTCGAGGCCTCCTTCTTCAAGGAGATGAGTCCCTGGGAGAACATGCTCTACGCGGCGCGACTTTACGGCAGTGGCGGTGCCGGAACCCGTGATCGGGTGGAGGCCATGCTGGAGCGCCTCGGCCTTCCGCTGGACACGCTCGACCGACCGATGAAGCAGCTGTCGCGCGGCCAGCAGCAGAAGGTGGCGATCGCTCGCAGTTTCCTGACGTCGCCGTCGCTGCTGCTGATGGACGAGCCGACGACGGGACTCGACCCGCGTTCGAAGCGCGAGGTGCAGGACCTGGTCAGCTCGATCCGGCGGGATCGCGCGGCCACGGTGCTGCTGTGCACCCACGATCTGAACGAGGCCGAGGTCCTCTGCGATTGGGTGGTCGTCATCGACCAGGGGCGGGTGCTCGCCGAGGGGACGCCCAGGCAGTTGATTCGCCAGTACACGGAGAGCGAGGAGGGCAGTCTGGAGGACGCCTTCATGCAACTGACGGGCAAGCGCCTTGAAGAGGAAGAGGAGGCAAAAGAGGAATGATCGGTAACGCGCTTCGTTGGGAGATGAACGCCTTCGTCGGCTTCATCGAACGACAAAAGAACCTGTACCGCCGCTACTGGGCCTGGGAAGCGGTCTGGCTCCTCTACAACCTGGTAACGGTTCTGAGCATCGGGTACCTGGCGACCGGCCTATCGGCTTTCAACAAATCATCCGGCCGGTTCGATCTCCAGCAGGCGGAGCTGTATCTGTTGATCGGAGCGCTGCTCTGGACCTACCTGTCGATGGTGTTTTTCGAGATCTCTTTCGCTGTTACCTGGGAGCGCTGGGAAGGCACGATCGAGTACACCTTCATGGCTCCCATTCGGCGTCTTACCCATCTTCTGGGCATCTGTGCCGCGTCGTTGATCTACGGCATCGCCCGGGCGGGCTTGATCGGGCTGACGCTCGTCTTCCTCTTCAGGCTCGACCTCTCGCGGGCGAACTACGGCGCCGCACTGGCCATCTTCATTGCCGCCACCTTGCCGCTGCTCGGGCTCGGGATCTTCACCGCGATCCTGCCGCTGCTATCGCCAGAGAAGGGTGAGCAGATGGCCTTCGCCGTGCAGGGCGTGCTGCTCTTGATCTCCGGCGTCTATTACCCGATCACCGTCCTGCCCGGCCCGCTGTATGTCGCGGGCATCGTCTCACCGCTGACGTACACGCTCGACGGTGTCCGACAGGCGTTGCTGCACGGCTTGTCGCTGGCCGGTGCGCTGCCGGACATGGGCATCTTGCTGCTGATGGGCGCCGTCCTGGTACCGGCGTCGGTGTGGTGCTTCGGCCGAGCGGAGACGCGCGCCAAGCGACTCGGCCTGCTGAAGCGGAGCGGCTAGCCGCCAACGATTGGACGCCCGGCGAGGGTAGCCTGGTCGCTCAGTAGATGAAGCCGAGGATGCCGCGCATCGACGTCACCGTCCGGTAATCGACCCGGTCCCAGCCGCCGCCCGGCACGCCCCACCAGTTCATCTCCGAGACCACGAACGAGCCGTCCGGGTTGGTTGACTCGACGTAGCCGACATGGCCTTCTGGCGATGTGCCGCTGATGCCCATCACCATGATGGCGCCAGGACGCGGCGTCTGTCCCTCGGCATAACCGAAGTACCGCGCGTTCCACCACCACTGATAGGCGTTCCCTCGCCATGGGATATACCGCTTATGGGCTACCCACCAGGTGCAGTAGCCGAAGCTAAAGCCGTTGCCTGCCCCACTGACGGGCCCGATCGCGCGAGCCGGGGCTATGGCGACGACCACATGCGGAGCGGGCGCCGGGGTTGGGGCGGTTGCCGCAGCGATCGGTGCCGGCGGTGGCGGCGCCTCTTCGAAGATCACCATCGTGGCCGGACGGACCCGATGCGGGATCTCATCCGTCGGTAACGTCGCCACGGTCACGGTGAGCGGTGGTGGCGATGAGGCTGCGGACACCGGAACCACCTCTTGCGGAACGGACGAGAGGGCGCTGAATCCGAGAGCGGCGATCACACTTCCACCGGCGGTGCGACGCAGCGTTAAACCAACGGTGCGATTCACGGTCCGGCCTCCTTCCCTTAGGCGGATCAGACGCGCCGTCTACCGAATGGTCATTCAGGACGGCGGGTGCTGAGAAAGAGTCAGACCGTGATGTAACTGACCGTGTTGAAGCCTACTACAAAGGGTGCTGGAATTGTCAAGCGGCCCACCCGGCAGTCACGCCAGGGTCCGAAAGGTGTGGCGCGAATTGGGCCCGTAGAATCAACCCATGTTGAGCCGGATCGACCATGTCGGGATCGCCGTCCGCGATCTCGAGCAGGCGATCCAGCTCTACGAGCGCCGCCTCGGGTTGCGGGCCACCGGCCGCGAGCGCCTGGAGTCGGAGGGCATCGAGATCGCCATGATCCCCATCGGGGAGAGCCGGATCGAGCTGATCTCCCCCCTGACCGGCGACTCCAAGGTGGAAAAGTTCCTTCAGGAGCGCGGAGAGGCGGTTCATCACGTCGCCTACGCCACCGACGACGTGACGAACTCGTTGCGGCGGGCCGCAACGGATGGGGCTCAGCTGCTCGATGAAGCACCTCGGCCTGGCTCTCACGGCACGCGAATCGGATTCGTTCATCCGAAGAGCGTGTGCGGCGTCTTGACCGAGTTCGTTGAGACCGATGGCCACCCCGGCGCCTAAGCCCGAGCCGGTGAGGCCGGCGCCGGCATCGGCCGAACCGGCAACCGACAGTGGGATCCCGCTGAAGCCGGTCTACAAATCATCGGATGCCGGATCTGAAGCCCCGCCTCCTGGCGCCTTTCCGTATACGCGCGGTATTTACCCGGAGATGTATCGTCGCCGACCGTGGACGATTCGGCAATATGCGGGCTTCGGCAGCGCGGCCGAGACAAATCGACGCTTCCGTTACCTGCTCGGGCAGGGCCAGACCGGCCTGTCTGTGGCCTTCGACCTGCCCACCCAGATGGGCCACGACGCCGATGCGCCGCTTGCCCGAGGCGAGGTGGGCAAGGTGGGCGTCTCGATCTCCTCGCTCAAGGACATGGAGATCCTGCTGGATGGGATTCCGCTGGACGAGGTCAGCACGTCGATGACCATCAATGCGCCGGCCGCCCTGCTGCTTCTGCTCTATGAGCTGGTCGCCGAGCAACAGGGGGTTTCCGGCGACCGGCTGAACGGCACGGTGCAGAACGACATCCTGAAGGAATACGCCGCCCGCGGTACCTATATCTTTCCGCCGCGCCCGTCGATGCGGCTGACCACGGATCTCTTCGCCTACTGCCACGAGCGGCTGCCGAACTGGAATACGATCTCGATCTCCGGATATCACCTGCGTGAAGCCGGCGCGACCGCCGTTCAGGAACTGGCCTTCACGTTGAGTCACGCCGTCGCCTACGTCGAAGCGGCGCGATCGGCAGGCTTGCAAGTGGCGGAGTTCGCGCCCCGGCTGTCCTTCTTCTTCGCCGTCTTCTCCGACTTCTTCGAAGAGGTGGCGAAATTCCGAGCGGCCCGCACCTTGTGGGCAGGCCTGATGCGGGACCGCTATGGGGTCACCGACCCGCGGGGGCAAACCCTTCGGTTCCACACCCAGACCGGCGGGAGCACGCTGACGGCGCAGCAGCCCTACAACAACGTCGTTCGGGTGGCGCTGCAGGCAATGAGCGCGGTCCTGGGTGGGACGCAGAGCCTGCACGCCAACTCCTTCGACGAGGCGCTGGGCTTGCCTTCCGAGCTGGCGGCAACACTGTCGGTTCGCACCCAGCAGATCATTGCGCACGAGACCAACGTCGCCAGCGTCGCCGACCCGCTGGGTGGCAGCTACCTGGTTGAGGCGCTGACCCGGGAGCTCGAGGCCGGAGCTCGTTCGTTGATCGACGAGGTCGATCGGCGCGGTGGCGGCATCGCCGCGATCGAGTCGGGGTTCACCCAGGAGGCCATCCAGGAGAGCGCCTACCGGTTTCAGCAAGCCGTCGAGGAGGGTCGCCGGGTAGTAGTCGGCGTCAATCGCTTCCAGGGTGAGGAGGAATCGATCGACGTCGTCAGGATCAGTCCGCAGCACGAGCGCGAGCAGGTCGAAGCGCTCCGGCGGCTGCGGGCTGAGCGGGATGGGGATCGAGTGCAGGCGCGACTTACGGAGGTCCGCCGCGCTGCTGAGGGCAGGGGCAATCTGCTGCCCCCGATGCGGGAGGCGCTGCGAGCCTATGCCACCATAGGAGAGGTGTGCGATGTCTTGCGTGAGGTCTTTGGCGAGTACCGCCCGGGAATGCGGAGCTAGGAATGGCGACCCGCGTCGCAAAGGACGAAACGCCCTCGCCATCCGAGCGCGAGATCAACATTCTCCGCAAGCGCAAATACGACGCCATGCATCGGGGCGGCGACCCCGATGAGAAGCAGCATCCCAAGGGAAAGCTGACCGCCCGGGAGCGCATCGACCTCCTCCTCGACCCTGGTTCCTTCACGGAACTCGACGCCTTCGCCGTCCATCGCACCGAGGCCTTCGGCATGGGCGACAAAAAGATCCCGGGCGACGGGGTGGTCACCGGCTACGGCTCCGTGGACGGGCGGGAAGTCTTCGTCTTCTCGCACGATGCCAGCGTGTTCGGCGGTTCGCTTGGCGAGGTCTTTGCCGAAAAGGTCTGCAAAGTCATGGACCTGGCGGTGCGCGCCGGCCGGCCCTGCGTCGGGATCAACGACTCGGGCGGCGCCCGCATCCAGGAAGGCGTGGTCAGCCTCGCTGGCTACGCCGACATCTTCTATCGCAACGTCCAGTCATCCGGTGTGGTCCCCCAGATCTCGGTCATCGCCGGACCCTGCACCGGCGGCGCTGTTTACTCCCCGGCGATCACGGACTTCATCTTCATGGTCGAGCACCTCGGCTACATGTTCATCACCGGGCCCGAGGTCGTCCGGGTCACGACCGGCGAGCGGGTGGGCTTCGATGAGCTCGGCGGCGCCGAGGTCCACAACATCAAAAGTGGCGTCGCCCACTTCCTGGACAATTCCGAATCAGAGGCGTTCGCCCGGGTCCGTCGTCTGTTGTCCTACCTGCCGGGGAGCCATCGGGAGCGGCCCCCCGCGATCGCGCCGACCGACGATCCGCAGCGTCGGGACGCATCGCTTCAGTCGTTGATTCCGGAGAATCCGAATCAGCCCTACGACATCAAGGCCGCCATCGCGGGCGTCGTCGATCGCGACAGTTTCCTCGAGGTCCAGGAACACTTCGCCCAGAACCTGGTCATCGGCTTCGCCCGGCTCGATGGTGAGGTGGTTGGCATCGTCGGCAATCAGCCCCGCATCCTGGCGGGCGCCCTCGATATCAACGCCTCGGTCAAGGGCGCTCGATTCGTCCGCTTCTGCGACGCCTTCAACATCCCGCTGCTGACCTTTGTCGACGTCCCCGGGTTCCTGCCTGGAACGTCCCAGGAATACAACGGCATCATCCGCCACGGCGCCAAGCTGCTCTATGCCTTCGCCGAAGCCACCGTTCCCAAGCTGACGGTCATCACGCGCAAGGCTTACGGGGGCGCCTACGACGTCATGTCGTCGAAGCACATCGGCGGTGATTTCAACTACGCGTGGCCGTCAGCCGAGATTGCCGTCATGGGCCCGCAAGCTGCGGTCAACATCATCTTCAAGCGCGAGCTGGCCGCCGCCAAAGACCCGGCGAAAAAGGCGGAGGAGCTGGTCGAGGACTACCGGGAAAAATTTGCCAATCCCTATGTCGCGGCCGAACGCGGCTTCGTCGACGATGTGATCGAGCCACAGGAGACACGACCGATCCTGATCCGTTCACTCCATCTGTTGAAGGACAAGCAGGTCGAGCGGCCCCGCCGGCGCCACGGAAACATTCCTCTGTGAAATTCCTGGAGTACCAGGTCAAGGAGCGCTTCAAGGCCGCCGGCATCCCGGTGCCCGACGGGCGCCTGGCGCGCACGCCGGACGAGGCGGTGCTGGCTGCGGGCGCGCTGGGGCCAGTGGCGGTCAAGGCCCAGGTTCCGGTGGGAGGTCGGGGCAAGGCAGGCGGTATCAAGCTGGCCAAGACGCCGATGGAGGCCAAACGAGCGGCGGCCGAGATCCTGGGAATGAAGATCAAGGGCTACACGGTCCGCGAGGTATGGTGCGAAACCGCCCAGGAGATCACGCGTGAGCTTTACCTCGGGTTGACGCTCGATCGTGATGCGCGCAAGCCGGTCTTGATCCTCAGCGCGCAGGGCGGCATGGAGATCGAGGAAGTTGCCGAGTCGCATCCCGAGGCGATCGCCAAGCTCCATCCCGATCCATGGCGCGGCCCGTTGTCCTTCGAGGTGCGGTCGCTGATCTTTCGCGCGGGTCTGGGTCCCCTGCAGACGCAGCTCGCCCCCCTGGTCACGAAGCTCTACTCGCTGGCTCGCACGTACGATGCGCTGACGATCGAGATCAATCCCCTGGCGCTGACCCGCGACGGCGGACTGGTCGCGGCCGACGGCAAGCTGGAGATCGACGAGAATGCCGCCTTCCGCCACAAGGATCTCCACGGCGCGGATGACACCGAAGAGGATCCGCTGGAGGCGGAGGCCCGCCGGCGGCGGCTGACCTACGTGCGGCTCGACGGCTGGATCGGCGTGATCGGCAACGGCGCCGGCCTGGTGATGAACACGCTCGACCTGGTGCAGCGCGAAGGCGGTAAGGCGGCGAACTTCCTGGACGTTGGCGGCGGGGCCAAGGCTGAGGTGGTTCGTAACGCGCTCGAGCTGGTAGCGAGCGATCCGCACGTGAAGGGCATCCTGATCAACATCTTCGGCGGCATCACCCGTGGCGACGAGGTGGCCCACGGCGTCATCGATGCCTCGCGCGAGCTCAACCTGAGTCTTCCGCTGGTGGTCCGCCTCACCGGGACTCGCGAAGAAGAGGGACGGCGGCTGCTGCAGGAAGCGGGGATCAAGCCCGAAGCCTCGGCCACCGCCGCCGCGCGTCATGTCGTCGAGCTCGCCGCTGGCGCGCGCCGATGAGCATCCTGCTAACCCGCGCCAGCAAGGTCCTGGTGCAGGGGCTGACCGGACGGGAGGGCACGTTTCACACCGAGCAGATGAAGGCGTATGGAACCACTGTTGTCGCCGGGGTCAGCCCCGGAAAAGGCGGTACCACGCATCTTGGCGTCCCGATCTATGACACCGTCGCGGATGCTCGCCACGACACCGGCGCCGATGTCAGCGGCATCTTCGTCCCGGCGCCGTTCGCGGCCGACGCCATCATGGAGGCGGCCGCTGCCGGCATCCGTCTGATCGTGTGCATCACCGAAGGCATTCCGCTGTATGACATGGTCCGGGCGCGAGCCTTTGTGGAGGATGCCGGTGCCCAGCTCATCGGACCCAATTGCCCCGGACTGGTCACCGCCGGTCAGGCAAAGGTCGGCATCATCCCCAACCACATCAGCCGGGAGGGCCCGATCGGCGTCGTCTCTCGAAGCGGCACCCTCACCTACGAGATCATTCAGGGCCTGAGCCAGGCGGGCCTTGGCCAGACGACGTCGGTCGGGATTGGCGGCGATCCCATCCTCGGACTCTCGTTCATCGAGGTCCTGCGCCTCTTCAAAGAGGATCCGGCAACCCAGGCCGTCGTGATGATCGGCGAGATCGGGGGCAGCGACGAAGAGGCAGCGGCGGACCAGGTCATTGCCAGGGGATTCGGCAAACCGGTGATCGGCTTTATCAGCGGCAGGACCGCTCCGGCGGGAAAACGGATGGGACACGCGGGCGCGATCATTTCCGGTAATACGGGCACGGCCACTTCGAAGGTTGCCGCACTGAAACGGGCCGGGGCCATGGTCTGTGACACCATCGAGGAGGTCGTGGCGGCCGCGAAGGCCGCCGTCGGACAACCGTCAAGCGCCGTTCAGCTCTAAGGCGCTCCCGACGCAACCCGACCTCGCTGGAGTCGCGAAGCCGCGTTCCTCGCCGGCGCTTTCGACGCTTACGCCGCTTCGGGATCGGTCTGCTGATCGTCATCGTGGCGCTGACAATCCTGGCCTATCTCCCTGCCGGGAGCCTGAGCGCCTCGGTTCCAGCCGCGCAGTACGGCCCGGGTGAAGCGGCGCTGCCCTGGCTGCGGACGGCAGATGGGCAGATCGTCGACGACCAGGGGCGCAAGGTTCTACTCCGTGGCTTCAATACCGATGCCCTCGTCGCGTATCCCAAAGATCCACCGGCGGCGCTCAGCGAGAGCGATGCCACGCTGATGCAGCAGGCGGGATTCGATGTCGTGCGACTCGGCATCGACTGGTCGCAGCTCGAGCCGGCACGCGGTCAGATCAACCAGACGTATCTGGACCGGGTCGCCGGGACGGTCGCCATGCTGAACCGCCACGGTCTGTACGTGGTGCTGGACATGCATTTTCGCCTGGGATGGAGCCCGCGCTTCGGCTACTCCGACGCGCCGGACTGGGCCACCATCGGCGTCCCGAACTGGAACCCACTGCCGCAGTACTCGTGGAGTCCTTCGCTGTCACCTGCGGCGTTTGTGTCTGACACCTATTTCTGGTTGTCGTCGGATTGGAAGAAGGACTACTACGCGACCTGGCAAACCGTCGCCAGACGTTTCAAGAGCAATTCCGGGGTCGCGGGCTATGACATCTTCAACGAGGCCCATCCGCTCCCGATCCCGCCCCGTATCTTCGACAAGTATTACCTGTGGCCCATGTTCCGGGATGCGATCGAGGCCATCGGGACCGTCGATTCGAACCACATGTTCTTTGTCGAAGGCATCCTGCTGCTGACGATGAACACGGTGGTCGTTCATCTGCATGCGCCGAATGTCGTCTATGGCACGCACCTGTATGAGGGGTCGCTGGTGCCGCCCTTCTGGACGGGCGACCCGACCTTTTTACGTCAGCGCTTTCAGCAACGAGTCAAGGAAGCAACCGAGGTGCCTGCGCCCCTGTGGATTGGCGAGCTGGGCTATGACCTCACCCAAAAGGGCGCCCCCTCGTACGCCGACGCCGCGCTCGACGAGATGGACGACCTTGGCGTTGGCTGGGCCTGGTGGCAGTGGCGAGAGAACAAATATTGGGGGATCGTCGATGCCGGCGGACAGGTCGTGAACTTGGATATGCTTCGGCACCTGGCCCGTCCCTACGTGGTCGCGGCGCCGTCGGGGATTCATCCCGCCCGGGGCGACGGTGTGCGAGGCCGCTTCCGCATCAAGGCTGATGCTTCCCATTCGAATCAGCAGATCATCATCGGTTGGTCGGGCCTCACGCTCTCCGCGCCGATTGCCACCGGGAGCTGCCTGAACAGCTCGCAATGGGATGCCACGACCGGCCGCCTCAAGCTCACGCTTGACCCGGGCGTCGGCTGTCAGATTACGATCCAGGGTCCGTGATGCCGTCCTGGTGGATCGCGACGCCAGCCTGGGTTCGATACGGGATCGTCGCCGGAGTCGTGGCCTTCGCCGCCACACTGGTCGCGGACCTTTCCGTGCTGTGGCTGCGGCCCGCCGATCTCTGTCGCGCCGGACCGCCAATCCTGTTTCTCGCGAGCCTGGTGGCGTTGCTCGTATTCCTGTTGCTGGCGGTGGCGGCGGGATTCGCGACGGGCCGCAGCACCGGGGTGATGAGCCAGGCGCTGCTCGCCGGGCTGGTCGTCGGAGCGATCAGCGGCTGCGCCCTGGTCGCCACCACGCCGTTCATCTCCAGGGCGACGCAGCGCTTTCAGGACTTGAGCGCGGCCTGCCCGCACACGCCGTCATTCACTCGGAGCTTCTCTTTCCACTTCGGTCCGACGCCACCGCCGGGCGTGTTGGCGAGCCCGCCCTCAGGATTCTTCGGCGAGACACCGCCCGGCGGCTTCCCGACTCCGCCTCCAGGGGCCTTCACGACGCCACCTCCAGAGGCGTTCGCCCCGCCCTCAGGTTTCGCCGCTCTGGTGCTCGACGCGATTGGATTGATGTTCCGGATTGGTTTTGGGATGGGCTTCGCCGTGGCAGCCGCGGCCTTCGGTGGCGCGCTTGGTGCGGCTACCCGGCGGCGCTAACGCGTACGCCGCCGCGCCGCAGCCTTGCTCCGATCGACCACATTATTCGCAACCCGCACAACACCGTGAAAAGGGCTATCGAACCCGTGAACAGCCGAAGCCCAGCATCGGTATCAGCCATCGCGTAGGGGCCGAGGATGGCGAGCCAGATGAGGCCAGATGTCAGGCCAAGCACGAAGGGCCCGTTGCGGTTAGTACGGACGCCGACAAAAATCCAGCCAATGATGCCGCTGGCGAGCGTCCTTCGACGTCGCGGCCAGATTCGGTAATAGATTGCCGCCAGCCAGGGCAGCAGTGGTAGAAGCATCGAGCCGAACATCAGGAGTGCGAGTGAACCGGGATTCAGAACCGCGAGCACGAACTCACCGACGCCTAGCCTTGTGAGCCACGACCGTCGAGCCTGCTTCTCAGCCGGCGGTGCCAGTGGCCCTGCACGACTTTCGAACTGGCGGGCTTCATCCCGTTGACCGAGCTGGCGAAGGGCGACGGCGAGGCCTCGCATCGCCTTCCAGTTATTCGGTTGCTGCTCGAGCACGCTCCGAAAGGCGAATTCGGCCTCGATCCAGTGGCCGGCATGCAGCGCGGCCTCGCCCTGCGCGTAAAGCCGACTGGTTAGGTCTTGCGACTCATCGAATCGGAGCGCCACATACTGGTAACGCGAACGGCGCCGATGGCTAGCACCGCCTTGTTGGAAATCGTCGAACTCTCATTCGAGTCTGACGAACGAGTCCGAAACCGCTGACTCCAGGAAGCGGAGCGCCTCGTCAGAGTGTGCCGCTGACAGGAACGCCGCTTCAAACTGCGAGGGCGGAAACATGACACCCTTCGCCAGCATGCGTCTGAACCATCCGCCGAACAGGGCCGTTCTCGCCTGCTTGGCGCTGGCGTAATCCCGTACCGGGCCGGCGGTGAAGAATGGTGTCAGCATCGAGCCGACGCGATTGACAGTCAGGGGGACACCGGCGGCCGCCGCGGCTGATTGCAGCGCCGCCGCCGCCCGCGCGCCGGCATGCTCCAGCTGACGGTAGACGCCGTCGTCGAGTGCGGCGAGCGTGGCCAGGCCGGCGGCCACCGCGAGCGGATTCCCCGACAGCGTGCCTGCCTGATACACGGGACCAGCGGGCGCGACCTGTTGCATGATGTCGCGCCGCCCGCCGTAGGCACCGATGGGAAGACCGCCGCCCAGCACCTTGCCCAGACAGGTGAGGTCCGGCGTCACGCCATAGAGGTCTTGGGCGCCACCGCGGGCGACTCGAAAGCCGGTGATGACCTCATCGAAGATCAAGAGGCTCTCGTCGTCGCGAGTCAGGCGGCGCAGCCCGGTCAGAAACTCGGGCGTGGGCGGGACGACGCCCATGTTTCCGGCAACCGGTTCGACGATGATGGCGGCGACCTGCCGTGGCCAGCGGGCCAAGGCCGCCTGGACACCGTCCAGGTCGTTGTATGGAGCGACGAACGTGTCCTCCGCGGCGCCGGGCGTTATACCCGGGGTTCCTGGGATGCCCAGAGTGGCGACACCTGAGCCCGCTTCGACCAGCAAGGCGTCGGCGTGGCCGTGATAACCGCCGGCAAACTTGATCAGTTTGCGCCGGCCGGTGACGGCCCGGGCCAATCGCACCGCCGACATGGCAGCCTCGGTCCCCGAGTTGACCAGGCGAAGCATCTCGATGGCGGGCATTCGGCTCGATACGAGCCTCGCCAGTTCTACCTCGCCCTCGGTCGGCGCGCCAAAGGTCCAGCCGCGCTCGAGCTGTGCCTGCAATGCTGCAAGGACCGCGGCTGGACGGTGACCGAGGATGAGCGGCCCCCAGCTGCCCACCAGGTCGAGATAGCGATTGCCGTCGACGTCCCACACCCACGGGCCGTCGCCGCGCGCGATGAACGGCGGAGCTCCGCCAATCGCACGGTAGGCGCGAACGGGACTGTTGACGCCCCCAGGGATCAGGTGTTGCGCGGCTTCGAAGAGCGCCCTGGATCGATCGTTGCCTACGTTGGATCCTCGTCGAGGCCGAATGCGTCCCGCATCACGGTCGCTTCCAGCGGCGGGGCCGGGCTTTCTTGAAGGGCTCGGATCGGGCCGTGCAGAAACTTCGCCGTAAGATCATCGGCCAGCTCACGCATCGCCTGGCGGGTGCGGAGATCATCGGCCGGCACTCGAGCGAGTTGCTGCTCGAGCACGCTGGCCTTGAGACGTTGGACGCGATTCACGAGCGCCGCGATCGTCACGGCAGAGTCCCGACTGGCGAGCGCGCGCCGCATCGCACGAAGCTCCTCGTCGATGATGCCTTCGGCGGCCGGAACCGACGCATTGCGTTCCTCGCGGTTCGTGTCGGCGATTGCCTGCAGGTCATCGATATTCAGGAGGTGCACGCCCTCCACGAGACCGGCCTGGGGATCGATGTCACGGGGGACCGCCATGTCGATGATCAACAAGGGCCGGCGACCGCGTCGCATCTGGAAGGCTTCCACGGCACTCCGGTCCAGGACGTGCCCGCTGCCGGTGGAGGACATGATGACGTCGACCTCGGGGATGATCTCCTCGATCGCGTCGAAGGCAACGGCCCGGCCCTGCAGCGGCCGAGCCAGCCGATCGGCTCGCTCGACCGTACGCGACGTCAGATAGATGGGACCGACGCGCCGATTGCTTAGCAGCCGGAGGGCAATTTCACTCATCGGCCCGGCACCGAGCAAGAGCACGCCACGATTCCTGAGATCGCCGAAGACCTCGGCGGCCTTCGCGACCGCGGCATGGCTCACCGAGACAGGCCGGCGGCCGAGCTCGGTTTCGTGGCGGATGCGTTTTCCGGCCCGGATCGCGCCGCGAAGGATGATCTCGAGCCTGGCATCGACCACGCCGGCCGAGCGAGCCAGCGCCAGCGCGTGCTTGATCTGACCGAGAACCTGACCCTCCCCCAGGATCATGGAATCCAATCCGCTTGCCACTCGAAATAGGTGCGCGATCGCCGCGTCGTCCGTCAGCTGGTAGGCGTATCGCCGCCAGGCGTCATAGGGCAGCTCGTGCGGCCACAAGCCGAACGATTCGAAAACCCGGTCCGGATGGTGCGCGTCTGATACCACCGCATAGAGCTCCGTCCGGTTGCAGGTAGAAAGGAGCACGCCGCTCTCGATCAGATCGTGATCGACCAGCCTCCGAACGCACTCACCGACGCCCGCTTCCGGAATGAAGACCTGCTCCCGAATCTCGATGGGCGCCGTCTTATGGCTGAGGCCGACCAGCACAAAGCCCACGACGTAATGCTAGACGGGGAACACGCCGTGCTTGCGATTGACTCTCGGCTTCTGGCTCGTCGCATAAGCCGCAAATCGGTTGGCCAGCTCGGTGCGGAGATCGCTGGGCGACACGATCGCATCGATGATCAGGTCCGAGGCCAATCGGTAGATATCGATGTCCTCCTTGTATTCCTCCTGCAGCTTCTTGACGTAGGCAAGGCGCTCGGGCTCGGGCAGCTCCTGGATCTTGTTGAAGAACACGGCGTTCACGGCGGCGCTCGGTCCCATGACGCCGATCATCGCCGTGGGCAAGGCGAGGGTGGCATTCGGCTCATACGCCGGGCCCGCCATGGCGTAGAGACCGGCGCCGTAGGCCTTGCGCACAATCACCGAAATCTTCGGCACCGTCGACTCCGATACGGCGGCGATCAGCTTGGCGCCATGACGGATGATCCCCTGGCGCTCGACGGCGGTGCCGATCATGAATCCGGGGACGTCGGCCAGGAAGAGGAGGGGAATGTTGAAGGCGTCGCACAGCCAGATAAACCGGGCCGCCTTGTCGGCCGAATCGACGAAGAGGATGCCGCCCTTGTGCAGTGGCTGGTTCGCGACGACGCCGACCACCCGTCCATCGATCCGGGCGAGGCCGCAGATCATCTCCTTGGCGTAGAGCTTCTTGATTTCGAAGAAGCTGCCCTCGTCGATGACGCCGTCGATCAGCTGCTGCATGTTGAAGGCGCGGCCCTCGTCTTCGGGGATGAGGGATTCGAGAGGCGCTGGCGGTTTTGCCTCCAGCGGTTGTGAACGATGCGGCATCTCTGTCCAGTTCTGGGGAAGATAGGAGAGATAGCGCCGGCCGGCCTGGATCGCCTCCTCCTCGGAGGACACCAGGATGTCGCATGATCCACTGGTCGTGGCGTGCATCCGCGCTCCGCCCATCTCCTCGAGCGTCACCTTTTCGCTGATCACCATCTCGGCCATCCGCGGTGAGCCCAGGTACATGCTGGCGTTGCCCTCGACCATGATCGTGATGTCGCAGAAGGCGGGGATATAGGCGCCGCCCGCCGCCGACGGACCGAACAGCAAACATATCTGCGGCACGACACCGGAGAGCTGGACCTCCTGGTAGAAGATGCGACCGGCGTGGCGACGGCCGGGGAACATCTGCACCTGGTCGGTGATCCGGGCGCCGGCCGAGTCCACGAGGTAGAAGATCGGAACGCGAAGCCGCTCGGCGGTCTCCTGGATGCGCACGATCTTCTCCACCGTTCGCGGTCCCCACGACCCCGCCTTGACGGTCGGGTCGTTCGCCATCACACAGACCGGGCGGCCGTCGATCTGGCCGATGACCGTGACGACACCGTCGGCGCCGAAACCGGGCTCATCGCTGTGCGCGAGTAGCCCATCCTCGATCAGGAACCCCGGGTCGAGGAGCAGCTCGAGGCGTTTCCGCACCGGAAGCTTGTGCTCCTGGCGAAGTTTTTCGGCATATTTCGCCGAACCACCAGCGCGAGCCGCAGCCGACCGGGTCTCCAGCTCATCGCGTGGTTCGCCATTGCCTTTCGGTTCTGCCGCGCTCATGCCGGAAGTATATGGCCGGTCATTCTTAGTCAGGGGTTCATGGGGATTCCCATGTGGATCACTTCTAGAATGAGTTTCGTGGAGGACGTGGTCCTGGTCGCAGCTGCCCGTACCCCATTCGGGAAGCTCGGCGGCGGCCTTTCCACCATGCCGGCGCCGGACCTGGGCGCCACCGTGATCAAAGAAGTCCTCGACCGCGGACACGTCGAGGGCGACGACGTCGATCAGGTGATCATGGGCACCGTCATCACCGCCGGCATGGGTCAGATTCCGGCCCGCCAGGCGGCGCTCAAAGCTGGCTTGCCGACCACTGTCCCCGCGTTGACCGTCAACAAGGTTTGTGCGTCGTCGCTGAAAGCCGTGAACCTCGGCGCGCTGCTGATCCGCAACGGGGATGCCCACATCGTCGTTGCCGGCGGGATGGAAAGCATGAGCCAGGCGCCCTATCTGCTGGAGAAGGCGCGCTTTGGCTACCGCCTCGGTGATGGGGCGCTGGTCGACAGCATGGTTCGCGACGGGTTGACCGATCCGGCGAATGGCTGCCACATGGCGGTGGAAGGCAGCAACGTGGCGAAAGAATTCGAAGTCTCGCGTGAACGCCAGGACGAGTATGCCTACCTCAGCCAGCAGCGCTATGCCGCGGCCTTGAAAGCCGGCCGTCTCAAGGACGAGCTGGTGCCGGTCAGCGTCGCCAATGCGAAAGGATCCACCGTCGTCGTCGCGGCCGATGAGCAGCCGCGGCCGGACACCACACTCGAGGGACTGGCCCGCCTCAAGCCCGTCTATCAGGGCGACGGCACGGTCACCGCCGGCAATGCGCCCGGCGTCAACGACGGTGCGACCGCGGTCATGCTGATGAGCGCCAGTGAGGCAAAGCGCCGTGATCTGCAGCCGCTGGCGCAATGGATCGCCTATGGCGAATCGGCCGCCGACACGCCCTACCTGGCCACGGTACCCGCCTCCGCCATCCAGGCGGCGTTGAAAAAAATCGGCCTGCGTGTCGGTGACATGAGTCTGTTCGAGATCAACGAGGCATTCGCCGCGGTCGCCTGTACCGCCATGGACCTGCTCGGCATCCAGGAGGAGCGGGTCAATGTCGATGGCGGCGCCCTCGCCGTCGGTCATCCCATCGGCGCCTCGGGAGCCCGCATCCTGATGCATCTCGTGTACGAGCTGCGCCGCCGTGGCGGTGGTTACGGTGCAGCCGGCATCTGCTCCGGCATGGCCCAGGGCGAAGCCACCATCGTTCGCGTGAACTAGATGGAGCTGTCGCTGACGGCCGAGCAGGAGGAGATTCGCAAGCTCGCTCGCGATTTCGCGCAACGCGAGGTCAAGCCCCGAGCCGAAGCCATCGATCACGACGGCGAGTTCCCCCGGGATCTGCTGGGGAAGGCGGCGCACCTCGGCCTGATGGGGATCCTGGTCCCCGACGCCTACGGGGGCGCCGGTCTCGACCATCTTTCCTTTGCCATCGTCATCGAGGAGGTCGCGCGCTACTGCGCCAGCACGGCAGGCATCCTCGACGTCCATGGGTCGGTTGGGACCGAGCCGATCCTGGAGTTCGGTACCGAAGAGCAAAAACGCCGCTGGCTGCCCGACCTGGCCCAGGGCAAGAAGCTGGCTGCCTTCGCGCTCACAGAACCCGAGGCCGGTTCGGACGCCGCGCACCTGAAGACGACGGCGGTCCATGGCGATGGGGGCTATGTGCTGAACGGCACGAAAATCTTCATCACCAACGCCGGTGAAGCCCAGCTCTATGTGCTGATGGCCACCACCCGGCCGGGATCTGGCGCCGACGGCATCACAACCTTCCTGGTCAATGGCGACAACCCGGGGCTGAAGGTGGGACCGACGTTCAAGAAGATGGGACTGAATGGATCGGCGATCGCCGAAGTCCAGCTCGACGACTGTCACATCGAAGAGGAGAACCGCCTCGGGGAGGAAGGTCAGGGCTTTCGGATCGCCATGCAGGCGCTCGATCGGGGCCGTATTGGGATCAGCGCCCAGGCGGTAGGTCTGGCGCAGGGAGCGCTCGACGATGCCATCGCTTATGCAAAGGAACGCAAACAATTCGGCAGGCCCATTGCCGAGTTTCAGACCATTCAAAACAAGCTGGCTGACATGGCCGTCAAGATCCGGGCCGCCCGCTGGATGACGTGGAAGGCGGCGGCGCTCTGCGACGCTGGCAAGGCCTTCACCAAAGAAGCCTCGATGGCCAAGCTGTTCGCCACCGATGCGGCCATGGACATCACGCTGGATGCCCTCCAGGTGTTCGGCGGCTACGGCTATCTGGAGGAATATCCAATGGCGCGCCGGGTGCGTGACGCCAAGGCCTGCCAGATCTACGAAGGCACCAACCAGGTGCAGCGCCTGATCATCGCCCGGGAGCTCCAGCAGGTCTGATGGACGTCTTCCTCAGCGAGGAGCAGGAGCAGATCCGCGAGATGGTCCACGACCTGTGCCTGGAGCGGGTCGAGCCGAGGGCTCCCGAGATCGACGAGTCCGGCAAGTTTCCCTGGGACATCAAAGACCTCTTCGCCAAGCACGACATTCTCGGGATCCCGTTCACGCCGGAGTACGGCGGCATCAGCGGCAGCGCCCTTACGCTGATCATTGCCGTCGAGGAGATCAGCAAGTTCTGCGCCACGTCGGCGCTCATCCTGAGCGTCCAGTCGCTGGGCAGTCTGCCGATCTGGCTCGCCGGGACCGAGGAACAGAAGCGCAAATATCTCCCGCCGCTGGCGCGTGGCGAGAAGCTGGCGTCATACGCCCTCACCGAGCCGGGATCCGGGTCCGATGCCGGCGGCATGCGCACCCGCGCCGTCAAGCGGGGCGACACGTACGTCATCAATGGCAGCAAGACCTTCATCACCGGTGGCAGCGTCGCCGACATTATCGTGGTCTTCGCTCGCACCGACCAGGACGGCGAGACGCCGGCCCGAAACACGTCGGCGTTTGTCGTGGAAAAGACAATGCCAGGATTCAAGGTCGGCAAGCTGGAGAAGAAGCTCGGCATCCGGGGCTCACCAACGGCCCAACTGTTCTTCGAGGACGTGGCCGTTCCGGTGGCCAACCGCCTGGGGAATGAGGGAGAGGGGTTCAAGCTGGCTTTACGCGTTCTCGACCACTCGCGCCCGGGCATTGCCGCCCAGGCACTCGGAATTGCCGAAGGGGCATTTGATGTCGCCCGCCGCTACGCTCGCGAGCGGCGCCAGTTCGGCAAGCCAATCGCCGACTTTGAAGGCATTCAGTTCATGCTCGCCGACATGGCGACGCAGATCGAAGCGGCCCGGGCGCTGACGTACGCCGCCGGCGACGCCCTCGACCGGCAGCAGTCAGACATCACGGCAAGCTCCTCGATGGCGAAGCTTTTTGCCTCCGACACGGCGATGCGGGTGACGACGGATGCCGTGCAGATCCTCGGCGGTTACGGCTACCTCCGCGACTTTCCGGTCGAACGGATGATGCGCGATGCGAAAATCACCCAGATCTACGAAGGGACGAACGAAATCCAGCGCTTCGTGATCGCGCGCGAGCTGCTCAAGGAGAGCGCATGACGATCAAGCAACTGTTTGTCGCGGGCGCCGGTCTGATGGGAGCCGGGATTGCGCAGACGGCCATCAGCTGCGGCTACGAGGTCAGTCTCCGCGAGGTCGATGACGCCCTGGTGAAGCGTGGCGTCGACAGCATCACCAAGCGGCTGGACAACCTGGTGCAGAAAGGAAAGCTCGACGCGCCCAAACGCGACGCGGCGCTCGGACGGCTGCATCCCACGACATCGCTCGAGGCGGCGGATCGCGCCGACTTCGTCATCGAAGCCATCACCGAGAATTTCGAGGCCAAGCGCGAGCTCTTCAAGCGGCTGGATGGCGTCTGCCGTCCTGAGGTGATCCTCGCAAGCAATACGTCGTCGATCCCGATCACCCGCATGGCCGCCGCGACCAGCCGCCCCGATCGCTTCATCGGCATGCACTTCTTTAACCCGGTCCCGGTCATGCCGCTGGTGGAGATCACGAAGGGACGGGACACGAGCGACGCAACGGTGGCGGCAACGCTGGAGCTCTCGAAATCGCTGGGGAAGACACCGATCACCTCGCTGGACTATCCGGGGTTCATCGTCAACCGGATGTTCGTTCCCTTCGTCAACGAGGCGATCCATGCATTGATGCAGGGGATTGGCACCCGGGAAGATATCGATCAAGGAGCCAAGCTCGGCCTTCATCACCCGATGGGGCCCCTGGAGCTCGCCGACTACGTCGGCCTCGATACGCACCTGTATATCTGCGATGTCCTCTACGAGGGTCTGCATGACCCCAAGTTCGCGGCTCCGCCGTTGCTGCGTCAGCTGGTCGAGGCCGGCCACTACGGGCGAAAATCGGGTCGCGGATTCTACCGTTATGCGCCCGACGGAAGCCGCCTCTCCGACAGCTAGGCGCCGCCTCCCGGGACCGGCGATCGCCTAAGCACCTTTGCGGACTGGCTGCGAGGCTTCCGTGGAGGCGCGTTTCCGTGGAACGAAGGACCAGGCAAATACCCCAATCGCCAGGAAGAACGAGGCAGCGGCGAGGATTGCCGCCCCGGCCGCAAAGCCGGCCCAGGCCGCGCCGCTCCGCTCGGCGATCTGGATCACGGTGATGCCGCCCTTGAGAAGGTGCAGGGTGACGAAGGAGTACCAGGCACCGAATGTCGACGCGGCGATAAGCAGGGCGCCGATGCGCCGGGCTCGCGAAATCCACAAGCCGCCCGTCATCCAGAACATTGCCAGCAGGGCGGCGGCAAAGGCCCCGTCTTCGGGATTTGCTTTTCCGAAGTCGCTGCGATGAAAGTCATCGGTGGCCTGGAGGATGACGAGGATGGATCCGATGGTTGCGGCCATCAAGAGGGGGAGCGTATCCAGCCTGCGGTTGCGGCCGCGCGGGTTCGACCAGGCGATGACGGCACTCATGAACACGATGGCGCAGATCACGAGAAGCGCCATGTCGACGGTGACTACGGGAAGCCCCTGCGTCTGGACGAATTGGGTCAGTCCCATCACCCCGGTCTAGAAACGGCTGGAGGCGACGACAGCAAACTCGACGAATGCCACGGCGCTGGCGAAGAACGTTGCCGGCCGTGATCCGAAGAATGCCATGACAACTGCAACCAGCCAGAGGGTCACCACCGCCAGGGCAACGATGGTGTAGACGCCGTTAACCTGCTTGGCAAGAAATTGCTGCAGGACATCGAAGCTGGCGAGCGGCATCGCGAGGAGCCCGGCGATCAGCAGGATGACCCGAGCGGGAAGAACGAAAGGGCCTGACGTTTGTCCCACTGGCCCTGCGCGCATCGGCATCATCTTACGGAGACGCCCATCGCGGTCAAACGTCTCTTCGTTACACTGACAGCCGTATCTTGCTAACCCAACCGCGCCGGCGGCGAGCATCCGCCGCGCTCGGTCCCGCGCGTCCGGGGCGATATGTTCGCAGCGCGGTGGCCGTCGTCGCTGGAATGGTCCTGTTGCTTACCGGACTGCTCGGTTTTCGCGTCTGGTCGGCGATTCACGCCATCTCCCCAAGAGCGCAACCCGGCGATCTCCTCAACCTGGTTCAGGCTCACGCCGACGAGCCCGGCTCTCTCGGCTACAAGATCAAGCATGGCCAGCGCATCAATATCCTGCTGCTCGGCTACGGGGGGCCCGGCCATGATGGGCCGTACCTGACGGACTCCATCATGCTCGTGTCGCTTCAGCCGGCAGACCATCAGGCCATCATGGTCTCGCTGCCGCGCGATCTCTACATCAAGATTCCGGCGCTGCCCAACCAAGGCACCATGTTCGGCAAACTCAACAGCGCCTACGCGATCGGCACCGACCATGCGGACTATCCGAACGTGCGCAGTGAATGGAAGACCGATACCGGAGGCGGTGACCTGGCTGCGGCAACCGTTTCCAAGATCACGGGGCAGCCGATCGATTACTGGATCGGCGTCGACTTCAAAGCCTTCCGTGAGGTGGTCGATGCGCTCGGTGGGATTCGGGTGGACGTGCCGACGGCGCTCGACGATCCATATTTTCCCAAGGGCGAGACCACCGGCATGATGCACATCCATTTCAACGCGGGTTGGCAGACGATGGACGGGGAACGGGCGCTCGAGTATGCGCGATCGCGGGAGACGACCTCGGACTTCGACCGCTCCAGGCGTCAACAGCTGATCATGCTGGCGGTTCGCAAGCGGGTGTTTTCCCTGAACGCGGTGCCCAAGCTGTTTTCGCTGATGAGCGCGTTGCAAGACAATGTCCGGACGAACCTGCGTCCGCAGGAGATGCGCCAGCTCGCCGACCTCGCCGCCGGGATAAAGGATAAGGACACTCGCCGGGTGGCGATCGATACGAGCAACTTCCTGCGCAGCGGCTATAGCCGCGATGGGCAGTACATCCTTCAGCCCCTCGACCCCAGCTTCGCCGCGTTGCAGCACTACCTGGCCGCACTGCCCGATCATGCCGTGCTTGCGAACCAGGTGCCGGTCCAGGTCGCCGACGGCAGCCACCGTTATTGGCTGCCCTACGGAATGGGCACGCCGGCCAGCATCATGACGTCCTTGCTGCAAGCCGAGGGCTTCAACGCCAGCCAGGCGTCGCCCTCGACAGAGCGCGTCGTCCAGACCAAAATCCTGGATGGTTCCGGCGGCAAAGCCGCGGCCCTTGTCGGCTGGCTGCAGACCTACTTCGGTGGCGTCGTGACAACCGTCCCGGTACCGGCGGGCGGCCCACTGGTCACGGTCGTCCTGGGTCCCGATTTTACGGCCAAGGCATTCCCCGTACACTGAATTCGAGATGAGTTTGGCTGGCGCCTTGCTCTCCGGTGATATCCGGGCGCTGGCGAGGGCGATCAGCCTGGCGGAGGATCGCGATCCGCAGGCCACCGAACTGGTGGCGGAGCTGCAGCCGCACACGGGAAAGGCCTACCTGGTCGGACTGACCGGCTCGCCCGGCACCGGCAAGAGCACCCTGGCCGATGCCCTCGTCAAGGTGATCCGCGACCGTGGTCAGACGGTGGGGGTAATCGCCGTCGATCCAAGCAGCCCCTTCACCGGTGGGGCGGTTCTCGGTGACCGAATCCGGATGTCCCGGCACACGCTCGACAAGGGAGTGTTCATTCGAAGCATGGGGGCGCGTGGCCATCTCGGTGGGCTGGCTGCAGCCACCCGCGAGGCCATCCATCTGCTCGATGCCTACGGTCGGGACGTGATCCTGGTCGAGACCGTGGGCGTGGGTCAGTCCGAGCTGGAGATCTCCACGATTTGCGACACCATCGTGCTGGTCGTGATGCCCGAATCCGGCGATGCCGTCCAGACCATCAAGGCCGGCATTCTCGAAATCGCCGATGTCTTTGTGATCAATAAGGTCGATCTGGGCGGAGCCGAGAAGACGCGCCGGCTGATCCAGGATGCGCTGGCGATGGGACCCAAGCAGAGCTGGAGCCCGCCGATCGTGATGGCGTCGGCGGCGAAGGAAGAGGGGATTGACAGGATCTGGGACGCGGTTCTGGCGCACCGTACCTTCCTGGAGGAAAGCGGTGGCCTCGCCTCGCGGCGTCAACAGCGCCTGAAACAGGAAGTCGTGGCGCTGGTCGCCGAACGGGCGCGGGAAGACGCGCGCCGCATGCTGGAGGGCGATACGGCGGTGGCCCGGCGGCTCCGCGAGAACCAGAATGGGAAACTTAATCCGTACGCTCTCGCCCAGGAATTACTCCGCGAGCGGGGGCTCGAAGGAGGCAGCTGATGGCGGTTCGGCGGAAGACGGCCTACGAGGAGTGGGCGACCCGGTACCGGTCCGGCAAAAGAGCGCCGAAGGAATCGGCGACCACGATCTCCGGAGTCCCGATCGAGCCGCTGTACACGCCTGCCGACCTTGCGGAATGGAGCTATGAGGAGAAGCTCGGCTACCCGGGTGAGTACCCGTACACCCGTGGCGTCTATCCCTCGATGTACCGCGGTCAGCTCTGGACGATCCGGCAGTTCGCCGGTTATGGCACGCCCCAGGAAACCAACCGCCGCTACAAGTTTCTGCTTTCTCAGGGGCAGGCCGGACTCTCGGTGGCTTTCGACATGCCGACCTTGATGGGCTACGACTCGGACGACCCGTTAAGCGAGGGCGAGGTTGGACATTGCGGCGTCGCCATCGACTCGCTCGAGGACATGGAGACGCTCTTTGATGGCATCCGGCTCGACGAGATCACGACCTCGATGACCATCAACTCGCCGGCCGCGATTCTCTACGCCATGTACGTGGCGGTCGGCGAAAAGCAAGGTCTCGCGCCCAGCAAGCTCGGCGGGACCCTGCAGAACGACATCCTGAAGGAATACATCGCCCAGAAGGAGTA
>CAZRMD010000024.1:0-23643 GCA_964601135.1 uncultured Actinomycetes bacterium
GGGGCGGCACGACTCGAACGCGCGACCCGCGGTTTTGGAGACCGCTGCTCTACCAGCTGAGCTACACCCCTGTGCCGATCGGCGCCAACAGTATAAGAAGGATGCGGCCACGCTACTTGGTCTCCCGGTGAGCGGTGTGCTTGCGGCACCGCGGGCAGAACTTCTTGACCTCGAGCCGGTCGGGATCGTTCTTCTTGTTCTTGACCGTCGTGTAGTTGCGCTCCTTACAGCTTTGGCACTGCAGGGTGATGATCGAGGCTAGGGCAGGCATTTATGACTCCGTGGGGTAACTATCTCCAGAGGTAAAGATCTCCAAACACAAAAAAGACCTAGCTTCCGCTAGGCGAGATAAGACGATATCAGATTTTGGCCGAATCGTCAATGCAGACTTCGCCTAAGGGGTCTTCGACCCAGCCCCCACCCCAGCCCTCCCCCGGAGGGGGAGGGAGCTAGACGGAGATCTGTCGCAGCGACATATATAAGTAAGGTATCGGCGGCGCCTAGTACTGGACGACCACGGTAGTGCCGATCGGGGTCCAGTTCCAGAGGAACGCCATTGGACTGTAGGGGACATTCACGCAACCGTGGGTCCCGTTGTACAGGTTAGCGCCGGGGCCATACCAGGAGCGCCATGGGGCGTCGTGGATGAAGTAGCCGCCACCGATGAACTCCATCGCCCAGTTCGTCCAGGACGGCGGGTACCAGTACGGGCTACCGTAGGGCCAGGGCGAGATCATCTTGTAGGGCGCATAGCGGGCAAACACGTGGTAGACGCCGGGCGGCGTCGGTAGCGCCGGCCGGCCGGTCGCGACGTAGGTGGTCAGCACCGGCGTCCCGTCCTGGAAGGCGGTCAATACCTGCCGCGACAGGGAGACGACGATCAGCTTGCCGGCGCCAGCGTTGTAGCTGAGCGGCTGCATTTGCTTGTAGTAGATGGCGCTGGCCAGCTGCTGCTTCTGCTGATACAGCTGGGCTGAAAGCGAATCGAAGGTAGCCTGGTCACCCGCACTGTTCAGCTGGGCAGCCAGCGCGTTGATCGTCCACGGGATATTGCCTACTGATGCGCCGATTGATTGGGCTGACGCCAGCGTCGACTGTGTCGCCGCCAGCTGGTTGAAGGCGTTCGTCCGGCTATCGAGCAAAGCCTGGATCGCGGCATCCGTCTGTTGCAGTTGCGTGAGGATCGGGCCCAAGGCATCCGCGCCGTCAGCCGAATTCACGCCGGCCATGGCCGCGCCGATCTGGGCACGGAATCCATCAAGGCTGAGCTGCGGATACTGGCTGGCGGTTGCGAGCAGCGCCTGTCCGTTCTGCTGTGCGGCGTCGACCTGTGCTTTCACATCGCGATACGCAGCCAGGCGCCCGTCGAGGATCGTGTACTGCTCGCTGAGGACCGACGCAAGGGCGTTTAGATCATTGGGCGTCGATGGGGTGGCGGCGAAATCGATATTGCGAGAGTTGGGCCGATCGAGCCCCTCGGCAGAGACGCCGGCCCGGCGGGCCTCAGCGAGCGTGGCGTGCCAGCGGTGAAGCTGGCGCTGCACCGCGTCCCGGCTCTCGTGAATTTGCTCCTGATACAACGTGTCGAGCTCATGGCTGAGCCGGCTGAGCTTATCGAGCTTGCTGTGCTCGGCGATTGGCGTCTGCCACCAGCTGGAGGGCCGGATTGCCTGCACCTGGCTGTACTGCCACATCAAGGTGTCGGCATTCACCGGCTCGAGGCCGCCGCGAACCGCCGCGCCGAGTTGCTGGCTGAAGCTGTCCTGGGCCTGGCGAACCTCCCCTGCCAGGATGTTTTCGCTGGCCATGGCCGAGAGCGGAATGGCCGCCAGCAAACCACCGATAACGGCGACGAAGACCAATCGACGGAGACCCCTCACCGAACGACACCCCTCTTTCGTTAGGCAGCGTCTGGGCCGGGCCGCCTCCACAGGCCGACCGGCTGCTCGCTCTCGCCGATTGCCATAACGTTACGCCGAACCCGAGGTCACGCCAAGTGGCAAAACGTTACCGTCGTCATCCGGCCGTTGCAGGCAAGGCCGACTTTCGCGGGGGAGGGTCAAAGGAGGGGGTCGATCCCCCTCCTTACTGTTCTTACTTTTCGATCGGGGCGGCGATCAGGCTCCCCCACTCCGTCCAGGAGCCGTCGTAGTTGCGGACGTTCGGGTAGCCCAGCAGGTACTGGAGGACGAACCAGGTGTGCGAGGAGCGCTCGCCGATCCGGCAGTAGGCGATGACTTCCTTGTCAGGGGTGACCCCCTTTGTCGCATAGAGCTCGCGGAGCTCATCCACCGGCTTAAAGGTGCCATCCTCGCGAACGGCCTGTGCCCAGGGGATGTTCTTCGCTCCAGGGATGTGGCCCCCACGCTGAGCTCCTTCCTGGGGAAGGTTCTCGGGCGCCAGCAGCTCACCGCTGAATTCCTTCGGGGAGCGGACGTCGACCAAAACCGCGCCCGCCTTGCCCAGCTCCGCCCGGACCTCGTCGCGCAGGGCCCGGATCGACCTGTCGGGCTGGCTCGCCTTGTAGGTCGACGTCTTGATCGAGGGCGCTTCGGTCACGAGCTCGCGGCCCTCGTCCTGCCACTTCTTCCGGCCGCCATTGATCAACCGCACATCCTTGTGGCCGTAGTACTTCAGATTCCAGAGAAACCAGGCTGCGAACCAGTTGTTGTTGTCGCCGTAGACGAGAACCGTGTCGTCGTTGCCGATCCCCTTGGAGGAGAGCAACGCCTCGAACTCGTCCTTCGGTAGCAGATCCCGGATGGGCCTGGCCTGCAGATCCTTTCGCCAATCCAGGCCGATCGCGCCTTTGATATGGCCGGTGTCGTAGGCGCTGGTGTCGACGTCGACCTCGACGATCTTCACCTTCGAATCGTTCAGGTGGTCGGCGACCCACTGGGTATCGACCAAGGCCTCAGGATTCGCATAGCCTGTCGTGCTGATCTCGCTGGCCGTCTTTGCCATGTCTGCCTCTCCTCTTAAGTTGACTAATTCGATTCACAAACTCAACAATCAACGGTCCCCAAGTGTAGAGGCGCTGGATAGCGCAGGTCAAGCCGTTATTCGAGCCAGCCGACCATGAGTCAGACAGCTCCTTATCTACCGGGCCCGCCAGTCGACCCGGAGCAGCCGGCGACGCGCCTGCAGCGTGTCCGCGGCGCTATCCGCAGCAAGCTGCTGCTGCTGCCGCTCGCGATTGTCCTCCTCTTGATCGCCATCCCGGGCGGTGCGTACGTCGTTGCTGCCAGCCAGCTCTCTTCGGCGCAGTCCCTGGAGGCTGCGGGCGCCTACAGCCGGGCATTGAGCGCCTTTTCGACCGTGCATGGCGTTGCCGGCAATCCGCTCGCGCGGCCACTGCTTGGTGACTTGAACGACCGTGCCCTGACGGGTACGGCCGAGACGCATTTCCTGTGGGGAACCCAGCTCAAGCAGCAGGGCAAGTTCGCGGATAGCGAGGCCCAGCTGCATGCCGTCGTTCAGAGCGGGATCGCCGATTGGGCGGCGAAAGGGAATGCCGCCCTGGCGGAGCTCTTCATCGCGTGGGGTCAGTCGCTGGTTTCACAGCAGCAATTTCAAGCGGGCATCGACAAGTACAAAGCCGTCGCCGCCTTCGACCCGGCCGGCAACCTTTCACCAACCACCAACGCCGGCCTTGCTGCCGCGTATGCCGGGTTCGCGCAGTGGTACACGCAACAACAGCCACCGGACTATCCGAATGCACTCGTCTGGTACGAGACCCTGAAGAAGGAGTTTCCCGACAGCCCGCAAGCGAAGCAAGCGGCGGCGGACGCCTTACCGCAGACGCTCTACAAGGCCGGCCTCGCCTTTGTGGATCAGCTCAAGTACCAGCAGGCGCTCGACGCGATGACCGAGCTGGTGCAAAACTATCCGAACACGAGCTGGGCGACTCAGGCGACTGCGGCCCTACATGCCAGCCAGCCGCTTATGGGCAAGCTGATCGTGAGCGATCAAAATCCGGCGCCGGTCGCGAACCGACTGATTCGGATCGCCAGCAAATGGCGGATCGTGGCGCCTCACACGTACGACGATTCCACTGGCCAGATCTACGGAACCACCACGGACGCCAGTGGCAACTTCAAGGTATTACTACCGCCCGGCCAATACCTGATCACCTGGTACGACCCCAACCGGCATACCTTCGTCACGACATTCGTGAGCGACATTCAGCCTGTCAATGTCGTGACGATCAACCCGCTACAACCCGCCTCAACGACGGTGGCCAGCTCCTAACTTCCGCTTGTTTTCTTCTTGGCCTCGGTCACCAGCCAGGCATCGAGCTCCGCGCCGAGGAGAAAGGCGATCGCAGCGACATATAAATAGGTCATCACGACGATTAGCAGCGAGAGCACGCCGAAGGCTTGCTGGTAGGCATGGTAGGCGAAATTGGCGAGGTACCAGCCGAACCCCCAGGATGCCGCGAGCCAGACCGCGATCGAGATGGCCGAGCCCAGGGTGACCCAACGGACCTCCAGATGCGCCGGCGTTGTGTAGCGTAGGAGCAGCGACACCATGACGATCAGAATGGCGGCGCTAACCACCACGCGCAGCGCAACGAGTGCGACCCTGAGAACGGGCGGCCCTGACGAACCAACCCCAAGCGCAAGCAACAGTCCGCCGATCACGAGCAACGAGAAGATAATGACGCCGGCGAGACCGAATGAGACGGCCATCCGGATCCAGAACGGCCGACGATCGTCGACCTCGTAGATGCTGTCCAGCGCGGTCATCAGGGCTCGCACCCCGCTCGAGACCTGCCAGACGGTCAGGATGAGGCCGACCGAGAGCCACCAAAAGCGGCGCGTGGTCAGCACCTGGTCAACCGAGTGGTCGAGCTCGCGGTAGAAGTTCGCTGACACGAGCCGGGCGATATTGGGTCCGAGCTGGTGTCGCCAGATCGCGTCGAGATGGATGGCGCCAGCAAAAGCCAGGCCGGTAAGCGCAAGGAACGCCAGGGCAAAGAGCATGCGGAAGGCGATCGCCGTCGCGTCGGTAAGCACCCCGTGGCGGTCCATCGCGGCGGCGATCTGGGAGCCGACCTGCTTGATGTCACGGAGCCGATGCGTGTGCGCCGCCTGCTCCGCGATGCCGATGACCGCGCGGTTCGAACCGGCACTGCCCGCCATATGGCAAGGCTAGCGAGCCGGGTCGTCCTGCCGCTAGCCGCCGAAGGCTTCACGAAAACGGACGGGGTGAGCCGCCTCGGGGATTCGAACCCCGGACCAATGGTTTACAAAACCATCGCTCTACCGCTGAGCTAAGGCGGCTCGGTGCGCGGTGATTTTATCCTTCTTTTATCGTGTGCCGGCACGCGCCGGGCGAGATCCGACCAGCAATTGACGAAGCCTCTTTTTTTGGTGTCGTAGATCGGGCTTCTTCGTCACTGACCAAAGCTCGTAGGCACGCCTAACCACGCCTCATCTGGGCATCCGGAACCGTCTCCGTTCCGGAAATCCTTACGTGAGGCTCGGCAAGACGCTTAACACATGGGCCACTCGGACCTCTCGCGGGAGAACACCGCCAACTAACATCCAAGTATGGAAGAGTTTGGGATGGGTGGCACCCAGATTCCGCGTGCGGACATCACTATCCCGCTGGGATGGCTCGACCCCTCATTTGATGTTGAAGTCCTGCGCACCCATCAGCGGCCAGGTACGGAGGTAACAGTGGGGAAAGCGGCTTTGACGATCACGGGCACCGAGCTGGTTCTCGAGCGCCGCTGGTTCACCGAAGAACACTGGACAAAGATCTATGAGGCGATAAGGCACGGATACATCCAGGGGGCATCCGAGACTGAGGTATCCGTATCGGGAGATCGACGGTCATCGACCCCACGTCGCACCCCAGTTCTTCTGGCACGACTTCGCGAAAGGTCCAGGCTTTGACGAGGGGAGACCGCCGGTGGCGGCCTCCCACTGCATCGAACCTACGGCTCCCTGCCAGGTTCGGAGATCGGTGCTCCCTCGACCGTCGGCTCTTCGCGCCGAACGGTTTCGCTGACCTGCTGGGTTTCTTCGACCGGTCGCTTGCCGACTTTGACTTCCTCTTTCACGACCGGCCGCTTCTCGGCTGACGCCTGCTCTGCCATGAGGGGCACCCGTACCTCGCCCTGGCCAATCTCGCTCTCGGCCGGACGCTTCTCCACCGGTTGTCTCTCGATATAGGGTTCCTCGTGGCTGACAGGGACGTCCATCTGCTTCTGCTCCGTCACCACTTCCTTGCCGACGCGGGCCTCGCCGCGCTGGACTGTTTGCTTCTTCGCCGTCAGCTCCTCCTCTTGTAGAGGCACCCGATCGCCAGACTGACCAGTCGTGGTGGAAAGACTCGGAGCAGCGCCCTTCGACGTCACGGTCTCGCCCCCATAGGCTATGCCGTAATGGTCGAAAAGCGCCGTCTCCTCGTCCTCCGACAGGCGGTCCGCTGCTCGGACGTCAGGTGCCGACTTCACCTGGTCCTTCGTCACATTGGCGATGATCTTGTCGCCGTCGATTTTGGCGCCGGCGAGTGGAACCGGCCGTTCGCCACCGAGGAACCCCATGCCCACCATGGCCCATTCAGCCTTTTGGGTCTGGTCATCCACGAGGACCCGGCTGATCCGTCCGAGCTCGCTGCCGTCCTTATCCAGGACGAGGGAATCGATCCATTCGGTCGCGGTTTCTGCCTTCATTTGCATCCTCCTTACTTGTCGTTGCGGGGTCGCTTTTCACCGTTGGCATGAACCAGTTCCGGACCCGAAGCGCGCTCGATGAACTTCTTGGCATACCCTGCGGCCAGTACGGTCAGCGCTGACTCGGCAGCCCGGACGATCAACCGTCGGGCAATACCTTGGCGCCGCTCGAGCTCCGCCTCCTCACTCTTGCTGCTCGCCCGGATCAGGCGCCTCTGGGCGGCGCTCCACGCTCGTGCGTCCTCCCCGAGATCGCCGAGCCGCTGCCGAACTTCGTTCAGCTTCAGTTTGCGCAGCAACCGATCAGCCGCAGAACGTCGCCGACGTCGAACAACGGCCAACGCCGCCAGCCCGGCGACCGCCAGGACGAGCCCCGCGAGCGACCGCTGGACCTGGCGATTTGTCCGCAGCTGCGCCTTGAGGTCGAAGGTCCGTCGCGTTCGGAATTGCAGCGCCTGGAGCGTTTCGCCGAGGTGCTCGCGGGTCTCGTCTATTTCCCGTTTGGCTTCAAGAGCTGTTTCGCCCACTCGGCATCCTCCTTCCAGCTGGCGACGGTCTTCTCGGGCGGACCAATCTTGAGCATGCCCTTGCCGAGGAGACCACAGATCGCAGCGATCACCAAGAAGAGCACAACCTCAATAGCCGCCACGAACACTGCGATCGCGCCAAACGCGAGGGCGAGCGTCACCAGCGCCAGGTTGAGCGCAAGTAGCACGCAAAGCCCAGCGATCGCCAGGAAGATGGCGGCCCGGATATTACTGGTTAGCATCTCCCGCACCTCGAGCTTGGCGAGCTCGATCTCCTTCTGGACGAGGCGGACGACGTCCTCGATGGCGAGGCGGGCGAGGTCCACCAAGCCACGGTCCCCATTTCTAGCCGTTCCGGTCGTGGTCGCTTGCTCGACCCTGTTCTCCATTGAGCGACCTCCCTAGGTTTGAACTGAGCTGGCAGCGGACTTCGGCGTTGAGTTCCGGCTGGCTGTCTCCTGAACTTTCTCCTGCGCTTTCGACGCGAGGCGCTCGGCCTGAGGCCGCGCCTTCTCGATGGTCGTCTGCGCCTGATCGATCATCGGCTGTGCTTGGCCGCGCAATCTGTCGAGTTGCCTGGAAACGTCTCGGCGCATTTCAGTGCCGGGCTTGGGTGCGTAGAGCAGGGCCACGACCGACCCGATCACCGCTCCGTGAATCACGCCTCTGATATATCCCACCGCGTACCTCCTTGATTTGAACCTTGATCCGTCATGTCAACTCGCTCCGCCCGCTGCTCGCCGTCCCACCAGCAGTCCTGCCACCGCCGAGCCAAGGAAGATCAAGAAGGCTGGCACGCGGGCGGGCAGCCGCTGTTTTGTTGGGCGATCACTAACAGCCGCCGCCTGCTGCTCGCCTGGCTTCGGCTTCGGACTCCACGCGCGGCCCTCGCCTTCCGGTCCTGACTGCGGGGGCGCCGATACGGCCGTCCGGCCTGGCTCTCCACGCCGCGACGGCTGTTCCACGGGCACCGCAAAGATCACGCTGTTCACTTCCACGCCCAGCATCGTGATCAGCCCGAGGAAATAAAAGAAGGTCATCATCAGGAACATCAGGCCAAAGGTCGCCCCGTACTGATTGATGCCCTTGTTCACCGTGAGGTAGAGCGGAAATAGGAGCGTGATGGCCTCGAAGACGACTCCCGCCACCAGGCCGCCCGGCCAGACCTTGCCCCATTCCTGCTTTCGGTTGGGGACGACGAAATAGATCGCACTGAACAGCAGGAAGCCGGAGACGACGCCCAGGATGATCTGCAGGACCGCAGCAAGAATTCCGCCCGTCAGGGCCGCTGGCACGCCGGGGATGTGCTTGAGCGCCGGCAGCAGGGCCGAACTCCCTACTGCGGCCCCGGCAAGCACCGTGAAGAGCAGCACCATGCCGAAGGCAATCAGCTTCTGCCGGATAAAGTCCCTCGGCAGCGTGTGGTAAATCACGGCGAAGGCCTGCTCCATGGCGCCGAAGAGAGCGGATCCTCCCCAGAGCAGGCCGATCAGGCCAACGACGAAGAGGATGCCTGTCTGGCTCTTCACGCCAGTCACGGCATGAATCGCTTGATCCCTCGCATGCGGGTCGGGAATGACGCTGAAGACCGTTTGGTAGACGGTGTTGTTGGCTTGACCGAACAGCCGCAGCACGAGCCCGAGAATCGATGCAGCAAACAGGACGATGGGAAACAGGGCGAGCAGGGCGTTCCAGGCGATCACGACGGCCCAGTTCGGCGACTGGTCCTCGACGAATTTCTGACCGACCTTCCCAGGAACCGATTGCTTCACACCTTCCAGGTTCATGGGTTATCTCCGTTGCAGCATCTCGCCGGCGGCCAACCCCGCAATGCCCGCGAGCGCCATCTTTGCGGTCGAGCTGCCCAGCATTCCGCCGGGTCCGAGTAATTGCCCAAGTAGGTCCGGCCGGTGCTGACCCATGTCCTGAAAGCTCTGTGCCATCTGCTGCGGATTGTTGGGGTCCATGGGAAATTCGCTCGGAGCTTGCTGCGCGAAAGCGCCTCGTTGATTGGGAGCCATCTGGCCGAAGAGCTGCTGAAGCACGCCTGACTGCATCCCCGGCGGGGCGAACTGCATGAACTGCGTCACGTGATCAAGCATCTGTTCGTGATCAAGCCCACCGTAGTCACCCGATTGCAAGGCCTGCGCATACTGCTCGTACATCTGTGGATTGCTTTGGTCGAAGGGAAACATTGGATACCTCCTACGCGAGAGGGCCGGCTTTAGCTGGCCCTCTCCACAGCCTCGCCGGCTACAACCTCGGTTGCGGCGAAACCTCGACCCGCGAGGGCGTCGACCGTTCGACCCGCGCGATCAGGTCTTCGACCGCCCGTGCGATCCGCTGGCCCTCCGGGCTGTCCGGCAATGACTGCTGGACCTCCCGTAACTTGGCGCTAACGATCGTTCGCCATTCCGGCCCGGACATCGACGTCACCGGCCGCGGGGTGGTAGGGGCCGATGTGATCCCCGGGGTCCGCACGCCGCCACCGTCTCCACCGCTGCCGCCATCACTGCCTCGCCTTGTGGCCGCCGTCTGGGCCAGCTGCCTGGCCGCCTGCTGGCTGCCCTCATAGGACCGTTCCCAAATTTCGGCTGCGGTCTCCCGCCCGCCGAGGCCAAAAGCCAATCCGGCCGCGAGAGCCAGCGCGCCCACGACACCGGCAAAGAGGATGGTCACGATGATCGAGGCAATCCCGATCTGATTCAGGGCGGTCACGATCGCGAGACCGATGATCCCGTACTCGGCAACCGCCGCCAGCACGCTCGCGTTGCTCATTCCCGCCGAGTTGAGGCTTCCCCGCACCAGGCGACCAACGAACTGCGCGAGAAGAACGCCCAGCAGGAGGATGATCAGCGCCACGACCAGGTTGGGAATGAACAGCACAATGCTGTTGAGCAAGGTGGTCACCGCCGTCAGGTGCAAGGCCTGGGCCGCCATTTCCAGGAAGATCAGGCGGATAAACCACTTGACGAGCTGACCGATGACATAGGACGCGCGTAATGTTCCGGCCCCGGTTCGGCTGATGAACCCGGTGATGCCGGTTCGCTCTGCCGCATGCTCGAAGCCCATGCGGTTGAGCAGGCGCTCGACGAGCCGGCCGACGATCCCGGCGATCCACCAACCGATGGCGACCAGGATCAGAGCGCCGATCAGGGCTGGCAGGAACGAGAGGAACGCCGTCAGCGCCCCGGTAATGGAAACCAGGAAGGCGTCTCCCCAATTCGTGATGTTCTGGATCATCGCTTCATACCTCCTTTAACGTTGCCTACTGCTCTGGGACGTTGTCGGTGTCTTCTCTTCAGGAAGGGCCTGGCTGCGCCGCCCTACCGTGACCTGAGATTGAGTCGCCCGATAGCTTTGCTGCCAGATCTTCGACGCCACATTTCTTCCGCCGAGACCAAATGCGAGCCCGGCGGCGAGCGCGAGAGCCCCGACAACCGCCGCAAACAGGATGTCGACAAAGACCGCTCCAATCCCGAGCTGGTTCAGGGCAACCACGGCCGCCAGAGCAAGGATTCCGTACTCCACCAGCCCGCTCAGGAGTCCTGCATTGCCGACCCCGCCAGTTGCCGCGGCGCCGCGGACGAGACGCCCGACGAACCGTGCCAGGAGAGCTCCGAGGAACAGCACCAGCAGGGCGACGACGAGGTTTGGAATCCACAGAATCACCCGGTGCAGCAGTTCTGAGACGGCCGCAAGCCCCAGCGCCTCGACGGCAAGGTCGACGAAGATCAGGAAAACGAACCACTTGACGATCTGGCCGATTAGCCAAACGGGCCGGCTTGGGGCAGTGGTGTCTGTTCGAGATCCAAGAAAACCAAACAGGCCCATCCGCTGGAGCGCTGAGCCGAGACCGAGCCGTTCCAGGAGTCGAACGAGCAGACCTGCGAGCCAGCTCGCGATCCACCAGCCAATCAGGAGTAAGAGAAGCGCCCCGATCAGTTTCGGAATGAAACTGAAGAAGGCGAGAAGCATGGCCGCCAGTGGCGCGAATAACAGGACCGGCGACAGGCCACTCGCCGACGGCGCACCGGCGTTGACCGCGTTGATCAATTGCCACTGGTGCGATTCGTTCGGCGCGCCAGGCAGGTCGCCCTTGTCCGTTCCTCCGGTGGTCAGGATTTTGCCGTCATCACGGTAGTCGGTCGTCGTGCCGTTGACCTTGACGTGGATTACCGCCACGTCATTCGAGCCTTGGCCCGTCCCGTTCACCGCGCCATTCGGCTCAGAGGTATCGAAATTCGGCCTGGGTGGGTTCTGACCTCCCATATCGGTTTGGGTCAGGATGAGGCTGCCGTTCGCCGGGACTTTGAGGTTTGAACCCCACAAGTCGTAGTGCTTCGGGCCGATGTCAACCGTGACCTGATCGATGGTCATGTCGCCGCCCGTTGTGTTCTCGATTCGGATCGCGCCGCTATCGAACTTGTCGCCGCTCCCCTTGAAGTTGACGTTGCTGCCACCCTGCCACGGGTTGGGAAAGCCGGCCGGATTGGACCGGGCCCCAACGGTTTGCAGGTTGTCGGCGTAACCGGCATAGACCCGAAGGTTGGAGCCTGCGGTTGCCGTGCCGCACGCGGCCAAGAGCAACGCCAACACGGAGAGGATCTGCAATCGAGCGATTAATTTCATCCGTTCTATCTCCCCTTTTGGTGTAGTGATGACCCTTCGCCCAGCCCGTTGCTGGTAGTGCAACACTAACGACTTCTTATATCTTGACGCTACTATCTTTCGGGTAGTTGTTGTGGATTCGAGATCAAAACGCCCGCCGGAGCTGTTTACGCCCCCTGTTGCGGCCGCCCCCAAGAGCATCCCCAGGCATGAACTACCCGAAAGATAGTAGCCTGCCGATATCAAAGTTTATTAGTCTGTCAATATCTTGTGCGCGCCCACTGGCCAGGTCTCGGGTCGTTTCCCTTGAGCCAGCGGGCGCGCTTTCTAGGGAGGTGCCAGGTCGTGGAAGGGGAGTTGACGGGAGTCTTTCGCAAACCGGAAGAGGCAGCCGCTGCCCTGCAGCAACTTCGGGCGCTGGGCTTCGAGGAAGGCGCCGTGTCGTCCGAGGAGCGGAAGGGCGGGTTGCTCGAGGCGCTCCTGCCGAACGACGATCGATCGGACGAGACGCGCCTTACCGTACAGGCAGGCGATCGCGTCGAACAGGTTCGCCAGATCCTTATGCGGTGCGGAGCCCGGCAAATTGAAGGTGATGGGCTGATGACATCAACACCGCGCGATGGCCAGACGCTGCCGCTGGCTGAAGAAGAGCTGCAGCCCAGAAGAAGCGTCGTCCAGGTCGGGGAAGTCGTGGTTCGGAAGGTGGTCATCACCGAGATGCGGACCCTCGAGGTTCCCGTCCGCCGCGAAGAAATCGTGGTCGAACGCGCAGTGCTGAACGAACCGCTGGCAGCGCCTGCCGGCAATCGATTCGCGCAACAGACGACCGAGTCGGATGAGACCGAGACCGCTGCCCTCAATGCCGATGAGGAGGTGATTCGCATCCCCATCCTCGAAGAAATGGTGACGGTTGAGAAGCATCCCGTGGTGCGTGAGGAGGTCCGAGTCCTCAAGCGTCGCATTCAAGACGTGGTCCAGGTCAGCGAGACGGTTCGTCGCGAGGAGCCCGTCATGGAGCGGACGACCATGCCCACGGATGGAGGTCAGGCAGTGCCGGCAGAGGTGCTTAACGAATCCGAAGACGTGCGCAATCAGCCACGGCAATACCAGTAAGGAAGGAGAGAAACCATGCCCACCGGCAAGAAGCCCGCAAGCGATACGTCGAAGGTGCTACGCGATCCCAAGAGCTCCGGGAAAGAAAAGGAGATTGCCGCCAGCGACCTCGCTCAGGCGAAAAAGGGCTCATCCAAAGGCGGGAACAAGAAGTAATCGGCGTCTTTCCAAAGTAGCGGTTCGAAGACGCTCACAGGATGCCTCGTCGAACGGCGGCCATCGCCGCCTCGACACGGTTGCGGGCATTCCATTTGCGGAATATTTCACGCACATGGAATTTGACGGTGTTTTCACTCAGATGGACAGCTTGGGCAATCTGCCGATTTGATCGACCGCCGACGACCAGATGAAGAATCGCCAGCTGGGATTCGGTTAAGCCGCTGGGAGCCACTACGTCTTTTCGGCCCCTGGCCGACGGCGCTTCGCGACGGCTCCGGAGTTCATCGCGGAGCCGAGCAACGTCGACCGCAATGGCGGCCTGGCCGGCAACCGTCTCGATGAAGTGAATGGTGTCGGTATCGGGCGTAATCGGCTGGCGGGCGAACGCAACGATTGCGCCGAACACCTGGCCGGCTGAGCCGAGGGGCGTCCCGATGCAACTCCGTAGATCGAGGCTCAGAAGCAGGTCACGTGCCTCGACATCGTCTCCCCTTCTAAGGTCGCGAATGTATAGGAGCGGCGCCTGTGTGATGGCCCGCCGTGCAAAAGCCTGGCCCGGTTGAATGTCCGATTCAGCCACCGAGGTCAGCGGCGTCCCGGATGACGCGACGAGCTCGAGCTCGGCCGCCGAGGACGGCGATACATAAATTTGGCAGGCCTGCACCTGGAGCACCTTGCGCAATTCATCGGCGGCAACTTGCAACCCGGCACGCAGATCACCACCTCCGGTCAGCGCGCCCTGAATGGCATGAATCGCGATCAACTGTCTGATACGGCTGGCCCCGCGGGTGGCCTGCATCTTCCGGGGAGAAGGCACCGGACAGTTAGATGCAGAAAAGCGGCGAGGCGTTTCAGGTCCCATGGCTGAACCTGATCAGTTAGCCGAACTCATTCGCCGGGCGCGAAGCGGCGATCGAGAAGCTTATCAGGAGCTGATCGCCCCGTATATCGACCCCGCCTACAAGCTTGCCTTCACCATCCTGCGTCAGCGCCATGACGCGGAAGACGCTGTCCAGGAGAGCGTGCTCAAAGGCTGGACCAAGCTCTCGCAGTTGCGGGACGGCACGACGTTAAAGGCCTGGTTCTTCCAGATCGTCGTGAACGAATCGCGCATGGGACGCCGTGGCCGATGGCGGTCGGTGGTCAAGCTTCCCGAGCCACCGGCGTTCGACGGGAAATCGGAGGACGACATCATTCAGACGACCGACCTCCGGCAGGCGCTGGCCAAGCTCAGTGAGGCGGAACGGATGGTGCTGTTCCTCTACTTCGAGCTTGATCTCGACTTTCCGCAAATCGGCCGGATTCTCGGCCTTTCGCCGGCAGGCGCGAAAACCCGCGTCTATCGCGCCGTTCGGCGGCTTCGACCAGCGCTTGGAGAAGGCGAGGAGCCCGTGATATGAGAGAAGACCTCAAGACGCGGCTGAAGCGGGCCTTCGAGCAGGAGATCGAACCGGCTCGGCCCGACCTCGCCGAGGTCGCTTTCGCAGCCATCCCGGTCGGCATCGTCGCCGCTCCAGGATTCATCGGTTTCCTCCACAAGGTCGTGGCCTATGTCGTCAAACACTGGCTGACCACCAGCGCCATCGGACTGGGCACCGTTGCCCTAATCGGTTATGTCGTGCTCTCCAGGACGCCGGATGTCGCCCTTTATGTTGGCTACGCCGACAACCGGCCTCAGCCGGCGGCTGCCCTACCCAATCCTTGGGCCGGCGCGCCAAACGTGATCTTCAAAGGCGTCGGGCCCACCCTCGATGCGGGTGCAATCCGGATTGATAACCGCACCGATAACGAGATCACCGTTGACCGGATCTCCGTCGATATCGGCGCGAAGCACTTCGAGCTTTGGGGCACAGGAATCAAGATCCCAGCTCATAGCACGCTCATACTCACGCAGACCCGGATTCTGAATTCCGATCCGCTGCAGACCGACTTCGACACGTCTGAAGTTAAAGCACAGGCGTGCAACGTCGTCGCGCCAGAAGTACCAATCATCCATCTGACCGTCAACGGCCACCATCTCGACTTCAGAGACACGCATCTCGTGCTGACGACTGGCGGACATGACCTCGGCAGCTGCCCGGGCAAGCCCAACGAATCGCACGCCTGGGAGCAGCTCGCCAAAACGCAGTAACTAACGCCCGTCAGTGCCGGGCACACGCGACGTGGATTTTGAGAGGCCCATCTAGCCCGAGAATGACGACCTGTGTGCCGGCCCCTTGCCGGACGAACCGGAGGGTTGCCCTGATCGTGCCCACGCTGAGGGCGGCTTCCTGATGGAAGCCGTAACGCTTCAGTCCAGCAATGATGAAGGGCAGTCCTTGTCTGCGAATACGGAGCACTACGATGCCGAAGGTGATGTGTCCCAGGTCTCAGGGTGATGTGCCCCACCTACTTCGGTTGATGTGTCTCCCTTCGGTTGTCGTCGCCGAGGACTTCCCGAAGTCTGCGCGCGAATGCCTCTGGTTTGCCGGGGTATCCGAACTCGCCACCCATGAAGCCGCCGTGGTGGCTGGGAAACACGGTCGCCTGCTCACCGAGCCGTTCGGCGGTCGCCACCGAAGTGCGCCCGGTGAACGTGCCGATCGACTCCTCGCCCACCGCAATCACGATGCGTGTCGGTGCGCGCCGTAGCGCTTCGAAGTCGGGGCGAAAGCTGGTAACCGCCCGGGAGCGGCCGGAGAGGAGCGGGTCGTCACGGGAGCCGTCGTCCTCGGTCGCCATCCCGAACTGTGCCGGATCCGGTACCGGTTGGGCGAAGTACTCATCGGTGAACTCTCCGCGCCACGATGTCATCGCGATGAAGGCAGCCATACCGGCGCCGCGACCCTTGGCCTGGTACGCGCCCTGAAAGGTAGTCTCGGCGCGCTCGGCGGCCTCCGCGTCCGAAAGTACGGGGATGAGGGGTGGCTCGTGCGCTACGAGGGTCGTCACCTCGTCGGGGTAGGCCGCCACGAGCGCAAGCGCCCTCACGGCGCCGCCGCTGCTTGCGAACATTTCGACCTGGCCGGCACCAAGAGCTTGGATGAGGGCGTGCACATCGCCCGCCTGGACGGTGGGGGAGTTGTCGACCCGTCCGTCTTTGCGGGTGCTGCGGCCGAGGCCGCGCGGGTCATAGGTGACTACTGTGCGGTCAGGGAAGTGCGATGCCAGCGTTCGGAACCCGCTGGCATCCATAGGCTGGCCGATCATCAATAGCGGTGGGCAGCCGTCCGCAGTGGGCAGCGGGCCGTAGACGTCGTAAACGATGTCGGCATCGGCAGTTTCGAGCTTGTGTGTGGTCATAACCCTTTTGACGTCCTCAGCCTAAGAAATTCATCGGCCGCCGTACCGAGCGCGGGTCGATTCCACGAGCTGGCCTATGGTTGTGACCGTGAGGGCGGTTGTTTCTGAGAGGTATGGGAATCCGGAAGTGCTGCGGGTCGCGGACGTTCCCAGGCCGTCTCCGGGAAGCGGACAGGTGCTCGTCAGAGTTGCCGCAACATCGATCAACCTCAGCGACTGGGAAACACTTCGCGGCTCGCCGCTGTATTCGCGCCTTGGTGGCTTGCGCGCACCAGCTCGCCGGATACTCGGCTCGGATATCGCTGGCGGGGTCGAGGCCGTCGGCAGCGGAGTGACGCGATTCCGACCTGGTGATGAGGTGTACGGCGACAACCTCTGGCTGAAGGGGGGCTTCGCCGAGTACGCGGTCGCCCCCGAGCAGGCGCTCGCTCGCAAGCCCAGGGAGCTGACATACGTCGAGGCATCGACGATCCCCCAGTCGGGAGCGATCGCGCTACAAGGGACCGAAGGTGCCGCAGCCGGCCGTCGCGTACTGATCAATGGTGGAGGGGGTGGCTCGGGTTCGTTCGCGATCCAGCTGGCCAAGCGACGGGGTGCGTACGTGACCGGCGTCGACAACGCCGGGAAGCTGGACTTCATGCGGTCGATCGGCGCGGACGAGGTGATCGACTACCGGAGCGAGGACTTTAGCCGACGCCACCAGCCATACGACCTCATCCTCGATCTCGTCGTTCACCGGTCGGTATTCGCCTACCTCCGTGCCCTCGCTCCGCGCGGCCGTTACCGATGCGTTGGGGGACGCGTGCCAGCACTGCTCCGCGTTGTCACGATCGGCTCGATCCTCGGCCGGCTCACCCATCGCCGGATGGGAATGCTAATCGTCAAGGAGGGCCCGGCGCACTTCGAACCGCTCGCCGCCCTATGCATTGCGGGCGAGGTCAGGATCCATGTGGACCGCACCTTCGGGCTCGACGACGTACCGGCCGCGCTCGCACACGTTGGTGAGGGCCGCGCTCTCGGAAAAGTTGTTGTCACCATGAGCTGACCGGGGACGTTGACGGCTCATGATCACAACCTTCATCGCAGGGTGCTGCCCAGCAGGACGCCGTTCGCCCAATAATCGCCCGTTGGGCCGGCTGGAAGCAGGTCCCAGGTCTCTCCCGCATAAGGCACCGAGTCAATGCCCATAATCCGGCTTCCGTCGAGAAGCTCTCCCACTCTAAGGTCGCCGACGCGGCGGCCATCCGCCGTCGGGTGCCCGGGTGAGGCTTCGACGACACGCCCGTCGGCCAGCGTGATCCTGAGCACGTGGTGTCCAGCGGGCACCCGGACATGGCCGACTCGAAGGATCGGGGATGCGACCCGGCGACCACCGGCGTCGCGCGTCCACACCACCATCCCGGGTGTTAGCCGGGTAACGGGGATGTCTCCCAATGGGGTCGAGATGAGGTCGCCGGTCGCCAGGCAGATTGGGCAACCGCCCCGGCCAGGAAATGTCGTGGGATCCGAAAACGACAGCCTGATGGCGCCGGACCGGTCGATACGTCCGCCCACATGGTGAGCGCCGTTGCGGTCGGCGATGTAGTCGAAATCAAGGCTCTCGCTGAGCTGTAGCGCCCGGAGGATGTCGACCTGTTGGAGGACCTGGCGTTCGTCATCTGTGGTCAAGCTTGCGGGGTTCAGATGCTCGTGGGTCACGATGGCGTTGAAGGTGGCCGGATCGTTCGCCCGTAAGTCGGCCACCTCACTGCTGGCCTCGGTGGCGGTGGGGACGCGTACCACAGGCGGCCCGCAGAAGAGCGGCCGGCCAACCTGGTCCACGAGGCGGTACTTCAGCTGGGGAACCGTCAGCGTGTGGCCGGTCCCGGGATACGTCGACCCACCGCATGAGGTAAGAACAGCGGCGAGTATGAGCGCCGCGACCTGCACGGCACATCGGCCAAGCGAACGCGACATGGCATTCATGACAGCCTCCCTGTATGACGGAAGCGGACCGGAAAAGTTCCGATTTCTGGCAGGCGGCTGCGAGCGTGATGTGTTGCGGGCCGAGCCCGCCAGTACGATTGAATCACGCTAGAGAGGAAACCAAATGGCTAACGACCTAACGATTCTCGACGGAAACACGTTCTTCGTCTCAGATCCAGCGGGCGACGTCCAACCAAGCCAGGTCCCCAACGGCTTCTTCCACGGGGATATGCGGCATCTCTCGACCTGGCGGCTGCTGGTAAACAGCCAGCCGATCCATGTGCTGACCAGCCGCACGGTCGACTACTACTCCGCGGCGATCTTTGCGACGCTTGCCAGTGTCAGCGTCGGTGTGAACCCGGCCATCTCCATCCGGCGGGACCGCTTTACCGCCGGTGGCGTTCATGAGGACCTGACCGTCCAGAACAATAGCGACCAGCCCCAGACGATCACGATCGACGTCGAGTATGGCGCGGATTTCGCCGATCTCTTCGAGGTCAAAGACCGTACGCCAAAGCGGGGTCGGCTACGGATCGACGTCGGTCCGCACTCGGTGACCCTGATCTACACCCACGATAACTTTCGACGCGACACCATGTTGGGCTTCGGCGAGGAGTTCACCGTTGGCGAGCGAAGTGCGCGCTGCGAGCTCCGTCTGGAACCTCGAGGCAGCTGGAAGACCTGCATCGATGTCGCGCCCGTCGTCGATGGAACGGAAAACCGCCTCCACCATGGGGAGCGAAAATTCGGCAACCCCAAGCCCAACATGCCGACGAGCTTCGCGCAGTGGATGGCGCAGGCGCCGCGGCTCGTCACAGACAACGACGTGCTCCGCCACACCTACCGGCAGAGCATGATCGACCTGGCGGCGTTGCGCTTCCGCCCCTTGAAAGACCTCTCCTACTCGCTACCGGCGGCAGGCCTTCCCTGGTTCATGGCGCTGTTTGGACGCGACAGCCTGATTAGCGCCTACCAGGCCCTCCCCTTCCAGCCGCATCTCGCCCGCACCAGCCTTGAAGCTTTGACCGCGCTGCAGGCAGATCGATTCGACGACTTTCGCGACGCCGAGCCAGGCAAGATCCTTCACGAGCTGCGCGTCGGTGAGCTGACCATGCTCCGGGAGCGACCGCACAGCCCCTACTACGGCAGCCACGACGCCACTCCGCTGTTTCTGATCCTCCTCGACGAGTACGAGCGCTGGACCGGTGAGCGCGACTTCGTGTTGAGCCTCAAGCCTGCGGCGATGAAGGCGCTGGAATGGATCGAGCGACACGGGGATCGCGATGGCGACGGATACCTCGAGTATCAGACGCGATCGAAAGAGGGACTGGTCAACCAGTGCTGGAAGGATTCATGGAATTCGATCCTGTTCAGCAACGGCACGGTTGCCAAAGGACCGATCGCGACCTGTGAGATCCAGGGATACGCGTATGATGCGCGCGTCCGCACCGCTCGGCTCGCTCGCGAGGTGTGGGATGATGCGGCCCTTGCGGATCGCGTCATGCTCGATGCCGCGACACTGCGCGAGCGCTTCAATCGCGACTACTGGATCGAGGCTCGCGGCCACTACGCCCTGGCACTCGACGGCGCGAAGCGTCCGGTGGATGCCATGACATCGAACGTCGGCCATCTCCTGTGGTCTGGGATCGTGCCTGAGGATCGCGCCGCGCTGCTGACCCGCCGGCTGATGTCGCCGGACATGTTCACCGGCTGGGGCACCCGAACGATGTCGGATCGCGATATGGGTTACAACCCGATCGAGTACCACAATGGCACCGTTTGGCCGCACGATACGGCGTTCGTCGCTGAGGGGCTGCGCCGCTACGGCTACCGCGAAGAGGCGTCGCACCTGGCCTTGATGCTGATCCAGGCAGCCGAGGCGTTCGCCTACCGGCTGCCGGAAGTCTTCGCCGGCTTCCCCCGCGATGAGACTGGCGCGCCGGTCGAGTATCCGACTGCCTCGCGGCCGCAAGCCTGGGCCGCGGGCGCGCCATTGATGGCGCTGCGGACTGCGCTCGGCCTCGAGGTTGTCGACGGCGCGCTGCGCATCGACCCATGTCTGTCTGAGGGTTGGGGCGAGGTGCGGCTCGAGAATGTTCCGGTCGGCGCGCGCGAGCCGGCCACTTCACACCGCTGACGGAGCAGTCGCGCGATATTCCCGGGAGGTCGCGGGCACGGGTGACTCGATGATGCCGGCAGGCTGGGCACCCTGCATCGCCAGGACCACCACGCTCAAGGCAATCAGTGGGAAGGCGCCGACGGCCAGCCCTGGTAGCAACACGGCGATGGGCATCGAGAGCAGCAACAGCGCAATGGCGAGCAGATGAGGCCGCGACAGGTGATGCCAGACCAACACCTTGAACCAGGCATGGCCAGCGATAAATAACGCCGTTCCGCCGAGCAGGATTGACACCGTCGCCAGTGCTGCCCGGTCTGTTGGCTGAGCCGTCACGAGGCGGCCGCCCGCCGCCACTGCGATGATGCCCGCAACGATCGGCACCTGCGCCCAGTAGAAGGCCGAGCGGGCCAGACGCCCGGGATCCGCTGAGCTTGCGAAGGCGCGAGCGGCATAACCCGCACTGCGGTCAAAGTACACCCACCACAAGGCGACGGTCGTGAGAAAGGCTAGAAGGTAGCCGAACAGCTCGCCCGGACTCAGGACACGTAGACCAGTCAGGGAAGCGCCGATGATGACGATCGATTCCCCGAGAGCGATCATGATGAAGGCCTGGATCCGCTCGGCCGCATGGTTGCCATCGACGTTCCATTCGCGTGTCGCCGTGCGACCCAGCCCCGGCACATAGAAACCAACGGCTGCGGAAAAAAGATCGAGCGCGACCGCAAGGCCCCACAGCAGCTCGCGCACGTGACCCTGGGCCAGCCCACCGGCAATGGCTAGCAACGCGCCCAGGACCGACCAGACTAAGAATCGCTGGAAGTTGCGTTCGAGCGCCTCGTGTCGCGTCGCATAGACGGCAAAGAGGTTGCGCCCGATCTGCACGGCGGCATAACCGGCGGCGATCGCGAGGCCGGCCGGGCCGAACGCTTGCGGGATAGCCGCGGAAGTCAACAGGCCAATGAACATGATCGCCAGCAGCATCCGTCGAACCGGCAGCCGGTTGGGGTCGAGCCAGTTGACCAGGTACGTGGTGGCCCCCCAGATGGTCCACACCATTCCAAACAGCACTGACGTCTGAATGATGCCCTCGACCGTGGCGTGATCGAGGAGGTAATGCGACAGCTGGGTGACCGCGAAGGCATACACGAGATCGAAGAAGACCTCGACGTTGGTCACCCCTCGCAGGCCGGTTCGGGCGCGTAGCAGGCTCACCGCAGGCATGTTCCAAATGATGCGATATGCGCTGGTCGAGTGCCTTAGACGGCTCCGGTTTGGCTGAGCTCCGGGCTTCGGCTGCCGGTCGAGGATTCGGAGGCTGCCTCTCGCCGTGCGAACCACAGCGCAAACCCCAGCCATATCAGCGCCAACCCCACCGGGACGGCGAAGATCCGATTGAACGGGTGCGGCACTAGCGAAGAGCCAAGGACGGGCAATACGGTCCCCAAGGCGAGCAGAACCCCGGCCCAACGCGGCAGGATGCGGGCGCGGAATGTGGCGATGCCAAACAACAAGCCGCCAAGCACATAGCCACCAATCCCTGTCAGCGCATAGACCGCGGGGAGCGCGCCGAGGGTAACCTCGCTCAGTGCGCCAGTAACGACTCCGAGAAGGCCTTGCACATACTTCGGTGCCTCACCCGCCAGCACCGGTGAGACAAAAGCTTCGAGGAAATGAAACGCCACGGAGAGCACCCAAAAGAGGCTGAACAGGAGATAGCCCGCCAGACCGAGCCAACCGGCCTTTTCCGCTTGCCTGGCGTAAATGCCAGTAACGCCGAAGATGGCCAGAACGTCCATGGCGATGCTCAGGTAGTGGGCGACTGCCCATCGGGCAGTCGTGACTGAGGAAAAGACGTCAAGTGGATGGATTGCCTGAATGGCCACGTATAAAATTCCTGCCGCCATCGCTGGTAAACCTGCCCAGCGGATGAGGTTCGAGTCTGTGATCTTCATTTGCTTCTCTCCTTTGTGTCTTTATCATCTGATAACTCCTTCTTGAGTTGATGAATTTCATCGGGCGAGGAGGCCAGGCTTGGGACCTCGAAACCCTCACCTCGACTGGGGACCATTCCAACGGTGTCCGCCAATGGCAGTGGCGGCGGCGTCGACGCAAAGTGGGTTGGGGTCCGAGGCGCAACCGCGACTGATCTCGTTCAAGCGGGAACTCAGGGCACGTCGCGGATAGCTGGGAGTCGGGCTGCGGTCAGCGTCGCACCTGCGCTGGCCACCATGACCAGCAGAATTGCTACCAGATCACGAAGCGACAAACGCTGACTGAGGAAAAGAAAGCCGGCGGCCGCTCCGACCGCCGGCTCCAGGCTCATCAAAATGCCGAATACCTGGCTCGGCAAGCGGCGCAGCGCGGCGAATTCCAGCGAAAAGGGGATCGCCGTCGACAGGATCGCGACGACCAGCCCGATCCCGAGGTTGCGCAGGCTAAGCAGGTGGGTGCCCGCCCCCGCTATTCCAAATGGCGCGAGCGCGAGGCCACTGACCAGCAGTGCCAGGGCAAGGCCATCGGGTCCCGGCACCAGGCGGCCAACCTTCTGGTTGATCAGGATGTATGATGCCCAGCCGGCCGCGGCCCCCAACGCAAAGATGATGCCGAGGGCCGTGACGCTTCCGCCTGTCAGGGACAGCATGACGACGCCGGCCGCCGCCATGGCCGCCCAGCCGAAGTCCAGGGCTTTGCGTGATCCGGCGATCGCGACCCCCAGCGGCCCGACGAACTCGATCGTCACGGCGATCCCGAGAGGAATCCGCGCGATTGACTCGTAGAAGCACAGGTTCATCGCAGCGATGATCAGCCCGAAGAGCACGACAGAACGCCAGTGCCGGGTGACGGTCGAGAGCCGACGCGGGCGGGCGAGCGCCAGCAGGATCAGCGCCCCGAACCCGACCCGGGCGAAGACCGTCCCCTCCGGTCCGAGAGACTCAAACAGACGCCGGGCGACCGTGGCTCCTACCTGGACGGAGGCGATAGCCCCCAGGGCGTAGAGCGGCGCGGGGACGACCTGCCCCTTTAGCCGCTCTCCCATCATCGCCGGGGCATACCTATATCTATATTGCGCATCCAGAATCGGCTTCCCCTCGGCAGGCCGTGCGAGCGACCTATTCGGACGGTTGGGGCTGGGACAGACCCATTCGCGCGTGCCAGTCGACGATCGACTCCTCGGTGTTGTC
>CAZRMD010000025.1:0-23271 GCA_964601135.1 uncultured Actinomycetes bacterium
TGGCGCCTTCTGCAGCGCCCGCGCCAACGAGCGTGTGCAGCTCATCAATGAAGAGAACGATCTGGCCTTCTGAGGCCTGGATCTCCTTGAGGACGGCCTTGAGCCGCTCCTCGAACTCGCCACGATACTTCGTTCCGGCGATCAGCGATCCGAGGTCGAGTGCGACGACGCGCTTGTTCTTCAGCGATTCGGGCACATCCCCCTGCGCGATGCGCTGAGCCAGTCCTTCCACGATGGCGGTCTTGCCGACGCCGGCCTCGCCGATGAGCACCGGGTTGTTCTTGGTGCGTCGGGAGAGAACCTGGATGACGCGCCGAATCTCCTCCTCGCGTCCAATGACCGGATCGAGCTTGCCCTGGCGAGCCAGCGCGGTGAGGTCGCGCGCATACTTTTCCAGCGCCTGGAACTTCGACTCGGGATTGGCGTCGGTCACGCGCGTGGAGCCGCGCACCGCCGTGAGCGCCTCGAGGATCTTCTCTTTGGTGACGCCTGCGCGCTGGAGCGTGCGGGCCGCGTCGCTATTGGCCTCATCGATGATGGCCAGCAGGATGTGCTCGGTGGAAAGGTATTCGTCCTTCAGCCGCTCCATCTCGTTCGACGCAGCGTCGAGGATGCGACGCAGTCGCGAGCCGAGGTAGGTTTCCGCACCATAGACCTTCGGCAGCTTGCTGAGCTGTGCCTGCAGGTCTGCCGCGACCCGGGATGGATCAACACCGATTCGCTGGAGAATCGGCGGGACGGCGCCATCGGCTTGCTGCAGCAAGGCCAGCAGCAGGTGCTCAGGCGTGATCTCCTGCTGTTGAGCCTCCTGGGCAAGCGCTTGGGCTTGCTGGATGGCTTCCTGGGTTTTCTCGGTTAAACGGTCAGGACGAAACGGCATGCTAAGGATCTACCCGAGTCAGATTAGCTATTAAACCGTTCAGGTGTTTAGGCCGCTTCTGCGGCCCGCGCTTTCGCGCGCTCAGCGCCGCGCCGAATGCCGGCCTGTCCGCGCAAACGAGCGCACGATCTTAAGCGCGAGTGCGCGATGGGCCGGCTGGACGGCGCACGGCGCGATTATGTTCTAGTCTGGCTAAACCTCTTTGAAGTCGGCGTCGACGACGTCGCCGTCACCGGACTTGCCGGAGCCGGGACCTTCGGTACCGGTAGCGGAGCCGGACTGGGCACCCGCACCGGCGCCCTGCGCCTGCCGGTACACGGCCTCGCCGATCTTTTGCATGGATGCGGCCAGCTCCTGGCTGGTCGACCGCATGCGATCGACGTCGTTGTCCTTGATCGCCTGCTTCACCGGCTCGATCTTGCTCTCGACCTCGGACCGGATCGACGCATCGATCTTGTCGGCATTGTCCCTGAGGACTTTTTCCGCCTGGTAGACGAGGCTGTCGGCCTGGTTGCGGGCCTCGACCTCTTCCTTGTGCTTGCGGTCTTCCTCGGCGTGCGCCTCGGCATCCTTCACCATCCGCTGCACCTCGTCCTTGTTCAGGGTGGTTGAGGCGGTGATGGTCACCCGCTGCTCCTTGCCGGTCCCAAGATCTTTGGCCCGCACATTGAGGATGCCGTTGGCGTCGATGTCGAAGGTGACCTCGATCTGCGGCACGCCACGCGGAGCCGGTGGAATCCCATCGAGATGGAACTTCCCCAGCGTCTTGTTGGCAGAGGCCATCTCGCGTTCGCCCTGCAGGACGTGGACTTCGACCGACGGCTGGCTGTCGGATGCCGTCGAGAAGATCTGGCTCTTCGACGTCGGGATCGTCGTATTCCGCTCGATGAGCTTGGTGAACACGCCTCCCAGGGTCTCGATGCCCAGCGACAGCGGCGTCACGTCGAGTAGCAGGACATCCTTGACCTCGCCCTTCAGCACGCCCGCCTGGATGGCCGCGCCCACGGCGACGACCTCATCCGGGTTGACGCCCTTGTGCGGTTCCTTGCCGCCGGTCAGCTTCTTGACCAGCTCCTGGATGGCCGGCATCCGGGTCGCCCCACCAACGAGGATCACCTCGTTGAGCTCGGACGGCTGCAAGCCGGCGTCCTTCAAGGCGCTGTTGAACGGCTGAACCGTCTTCTCCGTGAGGTCGACCGTCAGCTGCTCGAACTTTGCGCGCGTGATCGTCAGCGTCAGGTGCTTCGGCCCGGTCTGATCCGCCGTGATGAACGGAAGGTTGATCTCCGTTTCCACCCGGCTCGAAAGCTCGATCTTCGCCTTCTCCGCCGCTTCGGTCAGCCGCTGCAGCGCCTGACGGTCATTCCGCAGGTCGATACCGTTTTCCTTCTTGAACTCGTCGGCGACGAAGTCGACGAGCCGGCGGTCGTAGTCGTCACCGCCGAGGTGGGTATCGCCGTTCGTGGCCTTGACCTCGAACACGCCCTCCCCGACCTCGAGCACGGAGACGTCATAGGTGCCGCCGCCCAGGTCGAAGACCAGGATTTTCTCGTTCTCCTTCTTCGACCAGGCCATAGGCCAGCGACGCCGCTGTGGGCTCATTGATGATGCGGATGACGTTCAAGCCGGCAATCTGGCCGGCATTCTTCGTTGCCTGCCGCTGCGAGTCGTTGAAGTAGGCCGGCACCGTGATGACGGCGTCGGTAACCTTCTCACCGAGATAGGCCTCGGCGTCGGCCTTCAGCTTTTGCAGGATCATCGCCGAGATTTGCTCGGGCGTGTAGCGCTGGCCCTGAATCTCGACTTCGACCCGGCCGTCCTTGCCGGCCAGGGTCTTGTAGGGAACCATCTTCCGCTCGCGGTCGACTTCGCCATACTGGCGGCCCATGAAGCGCTTGATCGAAAACACCGTGTTTTCCGGGTTGACGGCGGCCTGACGGCGGGCCAGCTGGCCCACCAGCCGCTCCCCGGACTTCGTGAAGGCGACGACGGATGGTGTGGTCCGTCCACCTTCGGCATTCGGAATGACGACCGGCTCACCGGCCTCCATGACAGCGACCACTGAGTTGGTGGTGCCCAGGTCGATTCCAACTGTCTTTGCCATAGTTCTGATTACTCCTTCTCTATCCGCGGTCCCGGACGCAGCCGGCGCCCGGAAAGCTGGGCGGTATATACCCGGCCGAATTGGGCACTAAACGATGAAACGCCCGTAGAATACGCCTCGGGCGAGATATGCGGACGGTCATCGTTGGCTGCGGCCGAGTCGGCTCCAACCTGGCTCGGTGGCTCAGCCAAGAAGGAGATGAGGTGGCCGTCGTCGACTTCAGCGAAGCTGCCTTCAACCGGCTGGGGGAGGACTTTACCGGCGAGATGATTTTTGGTTCGGCGGTCGACGAGGACATCCTGCGGCGGGCCGGCACCGAGCGGGCCGATTCATTCGTGGCCGTGACCAACGCCGACACGACGAATATCATGGCCGCCCAGCTGGCCCAGCACGCCTTCGGCGTGAAGAAGGTGATCTGCCGCATCTACGATCCGGCTCGAGCGGACGTGTACCAAGAGCTGGGGCTGAAAACCATCTGTCCGACGACGATGGGCGCCGACAAGGTCAAGCGCTTCTTCGAAGGCGAGTGACCACCGAACAGCAAGTTCCGAGCGGCGCGATCGGCGTCAGCGAGCTCCGCCGGGACGTCACGGTCTGGGGCTCGTACATGTGGGGCTATGCCGACGTGGGCGCCGACATCTATGTCGCGCTGGGCATCGTGGCGCTGGCGGCACTGGGCTTCACGCCGCTGGCCTTCCTGGCCGCCGGTCTGGTCTATGCCATGGTCGGCCTCTGCTACGCGGAGCTGGCGTCCGCCTACCCCATCGCCGGCGGCGGCCAGTACTTCGCCCTCCGCGGGCTCGGCGATCTGTGGGGATTTGTCGCCGGTTCGGCGCTGCTGCTCGACTACACGATCGACATCGCGCTCTTCACCGTGATCGCCTTCGGCTACTTCAATTACTTTCTGCCGTTCGCTGACAAGCTGACCGTCCAGGTTGGCCCCACCCATCTGCACTGGTTCTGGCTGGTCGAAACCCTGGCCGGCATCCTGGTGCTGATCTGGATGAACGTCCGCGGAATCAGGGTCTCATCCGCGTTCAACAACTTCCTCGGCGTGATCGCCATCATCGGCCAGGCCATCATCGTGATCGCCGGCTTCAGCCTGGTCTGGGACCCGGCCCTGGTGGTCCAGAACTTCACGCAGTTCCCGGCCAGCTTCGGGGACTTTGCGCTGGGCTCCTCGCTCGCGATCATCTCCTTTGTCGGCCTGGAGTCGATTTCGCAGGTCGCCCAGGAAACCCGGCGGCCGGCAACCATCATTCCGCGCACGTCGATCGGCCTCATCCTCTCGGTTCTGCTCTTCGCGCTCGCGTTCTCCATTCTTGCCGCGGGCATGTTTCACCTCGGACCAGCGCAGCAGAATGGCTTCTTCGGCCATAGCGGCGATCCGGTCGCCTGGATCGCCGCGCATATCCCCGTGATCGGGGTGGTGGCCGCGCCACTGACGGCCTTGATCGGCGGGGTGATCGTCTACATCTCGGCGAATTCGGGCGTCGTGAGTGCCTCCAGGCTCACCTACTCGATGAGCCAGTTCAAGCTGCTCCCGATGTGGTTCAACAAGGTCAACAAGCGCCGCGGTACGCCGAGCCGCACCATCATCGTGTTCAGCGCCGTGGCGATCGTGCAGACACTGATCGCCTTCTTCACGCCCGGCGGGTCGGCCACCAGCAATGCCGCCATCGAGCTGCTGACCGATCTCTATGCCTTCGGAGCGACGACCGGCTATCTGATCGTTTTCGTCTCCCTCATCAGCCTCCGGCTTCACGACCCCTATACGCCGCGGCCCTACAGGATGCCGCTGAACGTCCCCATCCGCTATCGTGGCACGACCGTTTCCTTTCCGATCCTGGGTGTCATCGGGCTGATCGGCGTCGGCATTACCTGGTTCGAGGTCATCCTGACCCATCCCCTCGGCCGGATCGCCGGACCGGTGTGGGTGATCATCTGCGCTGGGCTGTACCTCCTCTATCGACGTCACCAGGGCTTGCCGCAAACCGGAAACGTTCCCCGAGATTGGGAAGATGCGCAGAAGCGCGTGCTCAGGGAAGCCGAAGAGTTCGAGTCGCTCGAGGAATACGAGGCCGCTCTGGCTGAACGAGACGACCGCGGGGCATCGAGATGACACCGTACCGATTCACGCAAGGTATCGGGACCGCGGCGATTGCGATCGGCGCTCTGATCCTGTTACGAGATCTTGTTTGGGTGCATTCGCTGCCCTACGCCATCGCCGGCGTCGGTATGCTGGCCTTCGGCGCCTGGCGACTGCAGGTTGCTGGGAGGCTGCCGCACTGAGGATCCTCCTCGATCCGCTCGGCCTGGTGCTGGCCGTCGGCTTCTCGGCGGCCCTGGCCGGGACGCTGGGCTGGATGCTGCGGGTTCCGCCACCAGCCCCGCGCGGGGCTACCAGCACAGTCCGATCAGTGGAGGCGATTCGCAAAGTCCTCGTCCCCATCCTGGACCTGGGCGCGTCGGTTCGCGCCGTCGAGCTGGCGGCCCGTCTCAACCAGGGACACAAAGCCGAGATGCTCATCGTTTACGTGCACGAGATCCCGCTCCAGGCGCCGCTGGTCATGCCGGAAAAGGACCCGAAGATTCAGCGAGCCCTGGACGCCGCTGCCTTCATCGCCACCCAGCACGCGATCGTTCCCCGCACCCGGGTGAATGTCGCCCGGCAGGCGGGTCACCGGATCGTGGAGATCGCTCGGGAAGAGGGCGTCGACCTGATCGTGCTGGGCATCCGGGAACAGAGCCGGCCGAATGAGAGTCCGTTTGGCCGGGTTGCGGACTTCGTCGTGCGCAACGCGCCAAGCGAGGTTGTCGTCGACCGCGTGCCGCGCCAGAAGGTGGCGCTGATCCCGGTCGAGCTCGGCTGATCAGCGCGTCGCCACGTTGAACGCCAGGATCGTGACGATCGCGTTGTTCAGAGCATGCAGCAGGATCGTGTTCGTCAAGAAGCCGGTTCGGACATAGAGCAGGGCCAGGACGACACCCATATAGACGAAGGTCGGTAACAAGGCCAGGCTGACGGCCGGGCTGGCATGCGCGGCGCCGAATCCGAGCGCGCTGCCGATGACGCCGATCCACAACCCCATGCGAGTTTGCAGTAGCCGGAAGAGCATGCCGCGAAAGAAAAGCTCCTCGCACACCGGCGCGGCGACGGAGGTCACGAGCAGCGCCAGCAGCAGCAGGCCGATCCCGTTGGGGTGCTGGATGAAGACGAGACGGCTGTTGCCGGGGATGACGCGGCCACCGTTGAAGGCAAGGGCCGATAGCGCCGACACCACCAAGATCCCGATGTACCAGGGCACGATGAGGAGAAGGGTCAGGCCAAGGTCGCCAAGTGTCGGCCAGCGCAGACCCAGGAATGCCGCCGGCGCGCTGAGCCGGCGTAAGCCGACCGCGATGCCTGAGCCAAACGCCAGATAAACGGCGAGCGTCGCGAGCAGCGTGATGGTTTCGAGGTTCGCTCGATAGAACGAATGGTTCGCCCGCGACAATCCGACCAGCACGGCGAGAATCAGGATGCCGCCCAGAACCGTGAAGACCAGTGGGGGAAGCAGGTCAATCCAGCGGAGACGCTCGTTCACGCCCCCCACGCTACCTTTCCCCCAGAGGGCGAGGATCCTCTAACCAGCGACTCGATGACTGAGTCGCTCGCCGTATGGCAGACCGAGCGTGGCCCGGATCTCCAGGCTGAGCCGGCTGAGCACGACCTTCGACTTCTGGAAATACCGCTGCACGTTGGGAGCAGCATGCCACCACAGGTTGTCCTCCGCCACGGCGTTGCTCACGATCCAGATCGGGATCGCCGACGAGACCGGATCCGTTGCCCAGTGCTCGATCAACTCGCGGCCATCGCGGTCAGGAAGCTTGAGATCGATCAGGATCAGGGCCGGAACCCGACCACGGACGAACACGTCGGCGTCCTCGCCGTTGCGGACGTGCTCGAGCGGAATACCGTCACGACGCAGTTGCACGAGATACAGCTCGGCGACATCCGGGTCGTCTTCAACCAGGAGGACCCTACGCTCCCTCGCCACACCGTCGACAGTAGGCGAGCAAGCTTGCGATCGATCTTGCGTCAGGCGGCGGGGCGCATCCGGTGTCTGGCGGTCCGATAGGCGTCGTACGCGCAAAACGCCCACAGCCCAAGCCCGCCCAAATCCAGAGGAATGCCGATCGCCGCGCCGATCACACTCATATCGAGCTCGGTGCCGAGCACGATCGGGCCGATGATGGCGGCGAAGAACGCGAGCCCCTTGACCGGCGCCCCCGCGTACCAGTGGCCCAGGCCGGGGATGATGGACAGTCGCGCGGCGCGGCCCGGGCTGATCGGCCGATTGCGGGCAAAGCGCTTGGTGCCGTCGATGATCTCGCCCTGGGCGGGCTGTGCGCGCAGCTGGGCACCGCAGTTCTGACAGAACACGGCTTCCGCGCCTACCGGGCGCTCGCAACGAGGGCATCTCTGCATCATTTCGTCGGGGTCATGGGGTTTCCCATGTGTAGCGTACATTTACCCACGGTGGCGGCACGCGAATCATCCCCCGTCCCTATCCGCCTGGACATTCACGACGGGATCGCCCATGTGGCGCTGGCCCGACCGCCGCTGAACGTCCTGGACATCGATACCCTGCGCCGGTTGAACGACGTTCTCAGAAAGTGCGACACCACCGACATCCGCGTCGTCGTCATCAGCAGCGGATTACCGAATGCGTTTTCAGCAGGGGTCGACATCGCCGACCACGCCAGCGACCGACTCGATGCCATGCTGGCCGAGGTGCGCGAAAATGCCCGCTTGCTGCTCAACCTGAAGGCGCTGACGATCGCGGCCATCCATGGGTCGACGCTGGGCGGCGGCGCGGAGCTGGCGCTGCTTTGCGATCTCGTCGTCGCCGCCGATGATGCCGTCCTCGCCTTTCCCGAAATCGGGCTGGGGGCGTTTCCACCAGTCGCAGCCGCGCTCCTGCCAGAGCGTCTACCGTGGGCGATCGCAATGTCGCTTTTGCTCGGTGAATCGATCGATGCGTCCCGCGCGCTGCAGCTGGGAGTCGTCAACAGTGTGGTCGGCCGGTCCGAGCTGGAGAACGCAGCGCTGGATCGCGCGAAGCGGGTCGCCGCCTATAGCGCCGTCGCCCTGCATGCCCTGGCGACGGCGACGCGGATCGATCGGGCGCCAACAACGCTGCAGCGAATCGACGCCGCCATCGCGACGTACAAATCCGTAATCGGGCCCTCGCGCGACGCCAGGGAAGGCATCGAGTCCTTCCTTCAAAAACGGGCGCCGGCATGGAGTCATCGCTGACCGACAAGCGCCGTTCGCTGCCCGACGCGATCGCCGAGCACGTCCATGACGGCGATGCCATCGCCCTGGGGCTGGCGCTCGAATCGGGGATCCCCTTCGCCGCGGTGCACGAGATCATCCGTCAGCAGCGACGCGACCTGACGTTGATCGGTCCCATCTCCGACATGGCGTTCGATGAGCTGATCGCCGCCGGGACGGTGGGCAGGGTGATTGCCGCCTGGGTGGGCAACGTCGCGGGTGGTTCGGGCTATGGCTTCCGACGCGCCTACGAGCAGGGCGTGCCCCGCCCGATCGTGATGGAGGACCATTCCAACTTCACCGTCGGCCTGGCGCTGAAGGCGGCCGCAATGGGGGTGCCGTTTCTTCCCACCCTCACCGGTATTGGCGGCGACATCATCCGAAATCATCCGCGGATCAAACCGATCGAAGATCCCTTCGCGGGTCCCGGCCTGCTCGCGGTCGGTGCGCTCAAGCCGGACGTCGCGATCATCCACGTGCAGCGCGCCGACGCGCAGGGCAACGCGCACCTGTGGGGCAACCTCGGGCTGACGGTCGAGGCCGCCTACGCGGCGCGCCGGACCATCGTGATCTGTGAAGAGATCGTTCCGGCGGAGGTCATCCGCAGCGATCCCAACCGGACCGTCATTCCCGGATTCCTCACCACCGCCGTCGTGGAGGAGCCCGGCGGCGCCCTCCCCTCCTCGATACAGGGCTACTGGCGGCGCGACTTCGAGCCCTTTCTTCGATATCACCGAGAGTCCCGCACGGTCGAGGGCTTTCAGGCCTGGCTTCGCGAATGGGTGCTGGACATTCCCGATCGACAGGCCTACCTGCGCCACATGGGCACTGACGCGGTGGCACGACTGCGGGTTGGCGACCAGCGGCCGGCGGCGATGGCCAACTTCGCGCCATGAATACGACGATCACCTATACGCGGCGCGAGCTCATGGTGACGGCGGCGGCTCGTGAGATCCACGATCACGAAGTGGTCTTCGTCGGCATGCGGCTGCCGCTGCTCGGGTTCGGTCTCGCTAAGGCGACACACGCCCCCGACGCGGTCGGCCTCTTTGAGAACGGCGTCATCCGGGACCGGCCGGCCGAAGCCTTCATCTACACCATGGGCGATCCGCCCAACATCGCCGGGGCCGTCGCCTGCCTTGGGCTGAACGACGTCATGAGCCTCCTCCAGCAGGGCCGGGTCGACGTCGGCTTCATCGGTGGGGCTGAGATCGATCCGCTGGGCAATCTCAACACCACGCGCACCAGCGGCGGAGGGACGCTGGTCCGTCTTCCTGGGAGCGGCGGAGGCGGCGACATCGCCTCGCTCGCCGGACGGACGGTGCTGATCATGGAGCACGAGCCCCGCCGGTTTCGGCCGCGAGTCGACTACGTGACCTCGCCCGGGCACTTCCCCGGCCGCCGTCGGGGCGGACCCGCAACGCTGATTACCACCCTGGGCGTGTTCGACCTCTCGCCGCAGGGTATGCGGGCGCGCAGCCTTCATCCCGGTGTCACCGCCGAGCAGGTCCGGCAGGCGACGGGTTTTCCGGTAGCCATCGATGAAGCCCTCGCCTCGACGCCACCGCCGTCCCAGGATGAGCTCGCTTATATTCGCAAGGCCGATCCCGAGGGATTCTGGACTGGGGGAGAATCCCGGCCAGCCCCTAAGTGACGATGCGATGATGAAATCCGAATGAGCACGCTCGCCCCAGTGTGGTCGCCGGCGCAAGAAGAGGCACGGCGCAGCCGCCTCTGGCGATTCATTGAGAAACACGGCATCGCCGGCTATCCCGAGCTCTGTGCCAGAGCCAACCAAGACCCATCGTGGTTTTGGGACGCCCTCGTCAAGGAGCTGGGCATCGTGTGGTCGACTCCATATCGCCAGGTGATGGACACCTCGCCGGGCATCCCGTTCACGCGCTGGTTCGTTGGCGGCCAGCTGAACGCGTATGACTCCGCTGTCGTCCGGCATCGCCAGGCAACGCCCGACCGGATGGCGCTGATATCGGAAACCGAGAGCGGCACGACCCGGGAGCTGACCTATGCCGAGCTGGAGACTGCCGTCGAGCGCACCGCCGCTGGTCTCCAGAAGATCGGTGTCGGACGCGGCGTCGCCGTTGGGATTTACCTGCCGCTCGTCATCGAGAATGCGGTGGCGCTGCTGGCGTGCACCAAGCTGGGGGCGGTTGCGGTCCCGCTCTTCTCGGGATTTGGCGCCGAGGCGATCCGCCAGCGGCTCGCCGATGCGCAGGCCAAGGTCCTGATCACCGCCGATGGGGCAGTGCGTCGCGGCCGTCCGGTGGCCATGAAGCCGATCGCCGACGAGGCCGTCGCCGGGCTGCCGCACGTCGAGCGGGTGGTCCTGGTGCGGTGTGCCGGCATCGATCTCCCGACGACGGGTCGAGATCTCGAGTGGGATACGTTGCAGGGCCAGGCCGGCGGCGTGGCGACGCCGGGGATGAGCCCGGATGAGCCCCTGATGCTCCTATACACCTCGGGTACGACCGGGCGACCGAAAGGCACGGTCCATGGCCACGCGAGCCTGCCGATCAAGAGTGCGCAGGACTGGGCGCTGAGCATGGATTTTCAGGCTGGCGAGCGCTTCCTGTGGGTCACCGATATGGGCTGGGTGATGGGGCCACTGCTGGTCTTCGGCAGCTTGATGCTCGGTGGGACGGCCGTCCTCTATGACGGCGCGCCCGACTACCCGCAGCCATCTCGCATCTGGGAGGTGGCCGAGCGCCATGGCGTGACGCACCTCGGCATCTCACCGACATTGACGCGCGTACTGATGGCCTGCGGTGAGCGGGCTATGCCATCAAAACCGCTGGCCAGACTCCGAGTCCTGTCATCGACCGGCGAGCCCTGGACGCCAGAAGCATGGACCTGGCTCTTCGACGTCGTGGGCCACAGCCGGGTACCGATCATCAACTACTCCGGCGGCACGGAATGCGGCGGAGGGCTGGTCTCCGGCAATCTACTGACGCCGACCAAACCTGGAAGTTTCGCCGGCCCAATCCCCGGCATCGATGCCGACGTCGTCAACGAGCGCGGCGACCCGGTGAAAGGCGAGGTTGGGGAGCTCATCGTCCGGCAGCCCTACGTCGGCATGACGATGGGAATCTGGAAGGACCCCCAGCGCTACCTCGACACCTACTGGTCGCGCTGGCCGAACATCTGGGTGCACGGCGACTGGGCCATGATCGACGAGGACGGCCTCTGGTACATCCTGGGCCGCTCCGACGACACCATCAAGGTCGCCGGCAAGCGGGTCGGCCCGGCCGAGGTGGAGGCTGCGGCGCTGGACGGCACCGAGGTCGCCGAGGCGGCGGCGGTCGGCGTGCCCGATCCAATGAAAGGACAATCGGTCGTGGTCTTCGCGGTGGCGCGTCCCGGCGCCGATGCCGATCGAATTCCGACCGCGGTCTCGCAGAGCGTGGAGCGCGAGCTGGGCAAGCCATTCAAGCCGGCCGCCGTCCATGTCATCCCTCGCCTGCCCAAGACGCGCAACGGAAAGATCCTGCGGCGCGTCATCCGGAACGTCTTTCTGGGTGATCCGCCAGGCGATCTGTCATCGATCGATGACATGGCGTCGCTCGATCCGATTCGCGCGCTGGGTCGCCCCTAGCGGAGGTACTCCCGCATCGCGACGTTGCTTGACCAGCCGGCGGCGTTGAGATGGGCCAGCCGGAACCCATCCTCGATCGTGCGCAGCAGACCATAGTGGTTCTCCGCCACCGCTGAACGATATCCACTGATCGAGCGCGGCGAAATCACCAGCGTGGCGACGTGGCCACCCCAGGTATCGCCGCAGCAGCCGGCGCTCGTCGATCCCTCGTCCCAGGTGATGAAGAGCACGCCGCCGTTGCGGAACGCGGAGGACCCGATGATGGTCGGCACGACGCCGCGCAGCCAGGCATCCCCCGTCGACACCGCGCAGTCGTGCATGTCGTTGCACATGTTGGGCGTGATCCAGACATAGTTCGGCACGTTGCCGCTGCTCATGTCACCCCAGAACTGGGTGAAGGGCACGACGTGGGCGGCGCAGCGCGCCGCATTGTTGCGGATGTCGTTGTAGTACATGAACGGGTCGTGCTTCGTGGCATAGTTCCCCGACCACGCGCCGGTGAAGCAGGGCGAGGGCATGTCTTCCATGTACGCCTTCCAGGAGCGGCCGCTGGCTTCGACCTGATCGGCGATGTTCGTCGCGTTGACATAGCAGGTCGTACAGTCGCTGGCGATCCCGAAGGTGCTGCCGGCGGTCAGCGCCAGGTAGTTGGGCAAGCTCGGATGCGAGGCGGCATAGTAGTTGGTGGCCAGCCCATAGCTGTTGGCCAGGCTGTTGATATAGGGGGCGGCGCCACTCCCGATGATGTTGCCGTATTCATTGTTCTCCATGACGATCACGAAGACGTGGGAGAAGGCGGGCACCGAAGCCGGGGCCGGCGGGGCCGGGGGTGGTGGCGGGGCCGGATGTGAGCTGGCCGGCGGGTTGTTCGCGGCTGCTGCCGCGGGGGCTGGCGTGGCGGCAGGCGTGGTGGCGGCCGGCGTGGCCAGCGCTTGCCCTGCCAGCGCACGGCGCTGCTGGCGCTGAAACTTCAACTCCTCCGCATCCACCGCCCGGTCGACCGGAACGAACGCTGTGGCTCCGGCCGTGGGTTTTGGCAGCTTGCTGCCCAGCACCATCACGGTGGGAACGGCGATCAGAGCACCGGCACCGGCGATAAGGAGCGCGCCCTTGAGGCCCAGAGATTTCATGACCCGTTTGACGCGATCGGGACGAACCATCTTGCGGATTGGACGTAGCGTGATACGACGCCGTGGTGAATCCATTTGGCAGCCGGATACGTTGTAAGAGGTAGGAAAGCCACGATGAAACCGCTCAACGCGGAACTTGCTGCTCGAGCCTGGGAATTCGCCCAGGGGCTGGAACTCGAGGAATATCGCCGGCTGCAAGGCGAGATGCGCGCGACCTGGCCGGCGACCGCCAAGCTGAAAGGACTCGATTTCGACCGCGCCTTTCTCGCCTTCATCGCCGAGAACTGGCTCGACAAAGCGGCATAGACGCAAGCCCCTTTAAGTTCAGCCGTTACTCGCGCAGGCCTCCGGCATGTCCATCAACGATGGTCTGGCGCTGATCCGCCGGCATGATTTCGAAGGCGCCCTGCCGCTGCTCGCTGCTGAAGTGCGCAAGCGGCCCGACGACGCCTACGCTGCCTATTACCTCGCCTACGCCTTCGTCGGCGCACAGGATCCGCAGCCGGCGGTAACCCTGCTCACCAAGATCATCGAGGTCCATCCCGACTTCAGTGATGCTCGGACGCTGCTCGGGCTCGCCTCGATCCGGATGTCAGACTTCGCCGGCGCGACCGAGGCCTACGAAGCCGTGCTGGCTCGCGAGCCCAAAAACCCGGCGGCGTTGCTCGGCCTGGGCATGCTCGCTTTCTGGAAACGAGAGACCGCGGTGGCTGACGATTACCTGGATCGGGCCCTCCGCTACGACCCGAGTGCACGCGATGCGCTGGTCTTCAAGGCGGACCTGCGCTACGCCGCCGGGGACGTCGCCGGGGCCGTGATGCTGCTGCGGGACGCGAAGCGCCTTCGCAAGCCCGCACTTCCAGAGATCTCCGACACCGACATCGCCGACCGGCTGCTCCGCTACGAAGCCGCCCTGCAGCCGCTGCGCAAGGCCCGTGGCGGATTGCCTGATATGCCGGGATGGGTGCTCTGCGTGCTGGGTGTGACACTCGCCCTCACCTTCGTGTCAGTCGCGGGCTTTCCGGGCGCGTGGAACGGACTCCACCACTACGACAATGGCAAGGCTCGCCTGGTGACGACGGACTACACGGGGTGCGCTGCTGAAATGGAGCAGGCGATCGAAGCCGTGCCGAACTCGCCGAAGGCCTGGGCGTATGAAGCCTATTGCTACTTTCTCGATCACGACAACAGGGCCGGACTCTCAGCCTGGTTGACGGCGGTGAACCTGGAGCCGAACATCACACTCGATTCGAAGTCCGAGCAGGATTCGCTGCTGATCAAGGTTCGGATCGCCAATAACCCGCCGAAGAACGCCAAATGAGTGGCGCCCTCGATCCGATCCAGGAAGACCTTCCGCTCGATCTGCCGACTCCCAGTCCCCAGAAGCCGCCGGAGGGGTCGGGGTCGTCCACCAGCCCGATCGAGGTTCCCGCCTGGAAGGCGGCGCAGCCAAGCGACGAGCCGCCTCCGCCCACGCTGTACGAGCAACTCTTGCAACGACTTCGCGCCCTGCCGTGGGCGCGCTGGCGAGCGCAGGCCGCTCCCGTTCTAAAGACGGGCGTGGGCCAGCTCGCCGCCGCAGCCAGATTGGCCGCGCGCCAGGGCGGCACGGTGGCGCAGATCGCGGTTCAGCGTGGTGGCACCGTGGCGCAGATCGCCGTCAAGCGGGGTGCACCGTATGCGGTGCAGCTGGCGAAAGGCACGGCGCGGATCTCTCTGATCCGGGCGTTTCCGCTGCTCATCGCCCGGACCATCCACCTGGCCGGTTTCCCTGCCGTGGTGCTGCGCACGTCGATCCAGTACACCATCGCCCATCGCGCCGGCCTTGCGATCGACGAGGTCGTCTACTTCCGGGTTGATGACCCCGCGGGTTACACCGTCTACGAGGCGCCGCCCAGGCTGGGAACGGCCATCGCCATTGCCTATGCCCCGACGCTGGTCCTGGGAGCCCTCGCCGTCCTTTGCATGGCGCCGGCGCTGACGCCGCGAACCGTGCTGCACCTGCCGACGACCTGGATCACCTGGATGCAAATCTGGCTCGGCCTGGGCTTTGCCGCCCACGCGCTTCCAAGCTATGAGGAGGCCGGACCAGTGGCCGAGCAAGCCAGGGTGGGGGTGGCCAAAGCTGACCCCGTCTCGGTGTTCTGGGTGATCCCGGCCCAGATCGTTGCCGTGTTGACCCGCTTCGGCGGCATCGTACCCGCCGCGGTGGCCGGCTTTGCCTGCTGGTGGCTGGCCGCCGCGCTCCTGCACTAAGCTCGACGGTCGACACGCATCCTTTTTGTGTACGCTTCCTCGGTGGCCAGCAGCCGCATCCTGGGCGTCCTGTTCAGCTTGCTTGCCGCGCTCATCTTGAGTTCGTGCGGCGAGGACCAGGGACAGTCGACGCCGCTCCAGGCGACCGCCTCCTCCACGGTCAACTGTAAGAGCGGCACCGGCTACCAGCACACCACCCTGGGCTATCACCTCTGCTATCCGAAGGGCTGGGCGACCCGCGACTACACAGCCGAGCCCGGCTCGGGTGGTGCGGTCAGCGTCGTCGCGTTTGGGCCGCCGTCGACGGTTCCGGCGCACGTGCCCAGCTCGGGTACCTTCAGCCCACCGATCGAAGTCCGGGTGGTCGCCGGTGCCAAGGCTGAGCAGGAAGCAAGTCTTGTCCAGGGGAACCAGGTCAGCCAGATCAAGGTCGACGGAATGGCCGCCGACCGGATCATGGTGGTCGATGCCGGGCCCGCAAGCGGCTCCGTTATCGTGGTATTCGAGCACCAGGGCAATACGTACGAGATCGAGGAGGCGCCTGGCGGCAGCTACGATGCCGCCCTACAACAGGTGCTGACGAGCTTCTCGTTCGCAGCCGGCTAAAGCCGGCTCCGGCCGGCTGGTGGAGGCGGCGAGAATCGAACTCGCGTCCGAAGCAGCGTCCCGCAAGACGTCTACGAGCGTAGTCCCGGTTTTGGATCTCACCCGCCCGACTCCCGTGGGACCGGATTCGGACGAGCCAGTCGCGGTATTGAGTCCCCCCGACGGCCGCGACGCCCGCCGGGAGCGAGTCAGCGGAGTTTACGCCGGACGCCGCTCCTGCTGACCCAGAGCGGGCCGGCGCCGGGGATAAATCCCCGGTTGACTTCGCTACTTACGCAGCGAGAGCCAGTTCGCGATTGGCGTTTATAGCCTTGCCGCTTTTACGTGCTCGGCGACACGGCTCGCCATCTTGCAGACCACTACCCCGTCGAGACCTGGCGCCCCCGCCAGCCCGTCGGAGCAACTAGATTTTACCCGGATTTTCAAGTTCCCTCCCACTTGTGGGGAGGGTGTTATGCGCGCGTACGCGCGGTGCGGTCCATCTCTCGCCGGGCATCCCGGGCGGCAATCGCTTCCCGCTTGTCATAAAGGCGCTTGCCTTTGGCGAGGCCGATTTCCAGCTTGACGCGGTTGCCTTTCCAGTACAGGCGAAGCGGAACCAGCGTCAGTCCCTTCTGCTTGATTGTGATCCCCAGTCGGATGATCTCCGCCTTGTGGAGGAGCAGCTTTCGTTCGCGCTTGACCTCGTGGTTGCTGCTATGTCCGCGCTCGTAAGGACTGATGTGGACGTTGGTCAGGAAGGCCTCGCCGTTAGCGATCCGGATAAACCCCTCGCGCAGGTTGGCCCCCCCTTCGCGCAGTGACTTGATCTCGGTACCGCGGAGCTCGATGCCGGCTTCGACGCTTTCCAGGATGAAGTAGTTGTGGAACGCCGCCCGGTTGGTCGCGATAGGCGCCTCGGTACTTGTCTTCCTCTTGCCCATCAGCGCCGGCCCCTCGCCCAGGCGGCCGCAGGCATTCGACGCCCGCCGGCTGGTTGAACTTCATCGACGACGTACACGCCCCTTGCGGTTGGCACGGGAACACCCTCGCCGCCCTCGCCGTCCGGGTGCCCCCGAAACACCTTGAGCTCCGTACCCTTCAACGTGATCCAGGTGCCAACTCGCTCGCCAAGGGCGCGGACCTTTCGATCGATTTCTTCGGCGGACATGGTGGCCGGATCCAGCTTGCCATCTTCGGAGCGCAGTCGCGGGGCATGCGTCGCCCCACTGGCGGGCTGCGGCGTGGCCCGAATGCGACCGGCGGCGAGCTCATCGAGCGTGCTGACCAGCAATCGGCCGCCGATTTCTGCCAGACGACTCTCGAGATGCGGAGCGGTCTCATCAACGGCAATCGGCACCCGCTCCTGTGTGAGGATGGGCCCGGTATCGATACCCGCATCCATCTGCATGATCGTCACCCCGGTTTCCCGGTCGCCGCTCAAAATCGCCCACTCGATGGGTGCGGGGCCACGATGTCGTGGCAGCAGCGAGGCGTGGACGTTCAGCGTCCCGAGCCGCGGTACGTCGATCAGGCTGGTCGGCAGGATCTGGCCGTAAGCGACGACCACCATCACGTCAGCATCGAGGTCGCGAATCTGCGCTTGCGCGTCCTCATTCCTGATGCGCTCCGGCTGGAAGATCGGCAAGCCTAGTGCGGTCGCCCGCACTTTGACGGCGGACTGCAGGAACTTCATGCCTCGCCCCCCGAGGCGATCCGGCTGGGTGACGACCAATACGACCTCGTGGCCGGCTTCGACCAGCTGGTTGAGCGTCGGGTCGGCGAAGGCCGATGTGCCGGCGAAGACGATGCGCAGCTTAGGCGCCGACGAGTTCCGCTTCTTTCTCCTCTTCTCGCGGCTCGACTTTGCGCAGCGTGTCGATGCTCGTCAGGCGATCCGTGAACAGGATCCCATCCAGATGGTCGATCTCGTGCTGGATGGCGCGCGCCAGCAGTTCGTCACCCTTGACCTTGACCATCTTCCCGTGGCGGTTGAGCCCGCGGGCAACGACCCGCAGGTAACGCTTGACCTCGCCGACGTAGCCGGGCACAGAGAGGCAGCCCTCCATACCGATCTGCTCGCCTTCCCACTTCACCATCTCTGGGTTGACCAGCACATGGAGGTTCTGGTCGGTTTTGATGACGCAGACGCGGAGACCGACGCCGACCTGCGGCGCCGCCAGGCCGACGCCCGGGGCCGCGATCATCGTGTCGACCATGTCGTCGATCAGCTGGCGAATGCTGCTGTCGACGCGGGGCACTCGCTTCGCTTTCTGGCGAAGGATTGGGGATTCCTGGGTGAGAATGGGGAGAACAGCCATTGATTTTGACCTTACATCGGGTCGACGTCGAGGCTCCAGCCTCGTCCGCGAGGGAGCGCACCGGCGACCCGATGCAAGTCTGCCCCCTTGAGGGTGACCTCAAACCGAAATTCGTCCTTGAGGCGATAGACGAACGCGGGAGAAGGCCCAAGCACCTCGATGTCTCCCAATTTGAGCACGGCGATTGTAGCAGACAAATGTTCGGCCGCCGCCTTCGCTTCGCGCTCGGCCCGGGCCTCGTCGCGGTGCCCGTAGGTCGCCACGATCAATTCGCCGAAGGGCGGAAATCGGTAGGCACGCCGGATCTCCAGTTCCTCCCGATAGAAGCCGCGATAGTCGTGGTAGCGGGCATGCCGGATGGCAGGATGCTGCGGAGTGTAGGTCTGGATGAACACCTGCGAGGCCCGGGTACCTCGTCCGGCTCGCCCCGCGACCTGCGTCAGGAGGCTGAACGTCCGCTCCGCCGCCCGGTAGTCCGGAAAATGCAGGCCGGTATCCGCGTTGACGACCCCCACCGTGGTCACCCGCGGAAGATCGAGCCCTTTGGCCACCATCTGCGTGCCGACCAGGATGTCGGCGACGCCCGAGACCATCTGGTCGAACACCAGGTCGGCGGCATCGGGCGTCTTCATCACATCGCGATCGAGGCGCAGCACCCGAGCGGATGGAAAGAGCGCCCGAACGTCCTGTTCCACCCGTTCCGTGCCGATGCCGAAACTCTTGATGTAGCGGCTGCCGCAGGCAGGGCAGCGCCGCGGCATCGGTTCCCTGCTACCACAGTAGTGGCACTGCAGGCGATTGAGCGATGCGTGATAGACCAGCGCCACGCTACAGTGCGGACACTCGCGGACGGCCCCGCAATCGCGGCAGAGCACAAAGGTCGCCAGCCCGCGCCGGTTCAGGAACAGGATCGACTGCTCGTGGCGTTCGAGTGAGCCCGCCATTGCCGCCTGGAGCTCACGGCTCAACGGGCTGCGGTTCTCAGCGGCGATCTCCTTGCGCATGTCGATGACGGTCACGGGCGGCAGTGGACGGCCCAGCGCGCGGTGTGGCAGCTCGAGCAAGTGCTCCCGGCCGGCGAGCGCTGCGGCGTAGGTGACCACGCTGGGTGTGGCGCTGCCGAGAACGAGAACCGACTGCGTGCGGCGGGCCAGCCAGCGGGCGACGGTTGGAGCGTAATAGCGCGGGATCCGCTCCTGTTTGAAGGCCGACGATTCTTCCTCGTCGACCAGGATCAGCCGCAGTCTGGGCAGGGGGGCAAATACGGCAGCGCGAGGTCCGATCACGATGTCCGCTTCACCACGGCGGATCCGCCACCACTCGGCCGCGCGCTCCGCTTCGGTGAGGGCGCTGTGGAGAACAGCGAGCCGCCCGGGGAATCGCGCGGCGAACCGGCTCACGGTTTGCGGCGTCAATGCGATCTCTGGAACAAGAACCAATCCCTGGCCTCCGCGCGCCAGCACGTCGTCCAGCAGCGCGAGGTACACCTCCGTCTTTCCGCTCGCCGTCACGCCATGAAGCAGGAACACATCGCTCTCGTGGCGCGCGAGCGAGAGGGCGATCCGTTCCCGAGCGGCTTCCTGCGCCGGTTCGAGCGGTGCGGGCTCGGCCGGCGCGATCGCTCCCAGCTGCTGCAGGATGCGGCTCTGGCGCCGGCGTCTCACCGAGCGCCGCATGATTGCCCTGACGCGGGGTGGGACGATTGCCCGGATCACCTCATCGAGGGGGACGACGTAATGGTCGGCGACGAAGCCAGCCAGCTCAACCAGCACCGGCGGCAGGACCGGCTCTTCGTCGACCAGTCCCTGAATGGGCTTCAGCTCCAGCACGGCGTGCCCGGGTTGAAGCGCGTACACGAAGCCGGTCACCGTCCGTTTTCCGAACGGCACTCGCACCCGATGCCCGACCTGCACCAGGCTTCGAAGCTCTTCCGGGATCGCGTAATCGAAGAGCCCGCTCAGGCTGCCGACGCGCGCCTCGACGGCGACCTGAGCGACCCCGCGTTCAGCGGTTGCGACAGGCATCGATGGCGTCCCAGATCCGGGTAGCGACGTCCCATTTGGGCAGCCGCGGAACATCGGCCACGACACCGGAGGGCGCCACGATGGTGACGGCGTTGAAATCGCTGCCCAGGCCCTGGCCATTGACCCCGATCTGGTTGGCGACGAGCAGGTCCAGCTGCTTCTCAGCGAGTTTCTGCTGCGCGCGGGCACGAAGATCTTCCGTCTCGGCGGCAAACCCGACCCGGAACAGCCCAGGCCGCCTGCCAAGCGTTTTCAAGATGTCGACGTTTGGTCGGAGGTGCAGGTCCAGGGGCTTTTCCGATCGCTTCACCTTGGCCGCCGCCATCTGCTCGGGGGCGTAGTCCGCGACGGCCGCAGCCATGACGAGCACATCGGCGTTGGCACTGGCCCGCTGAAGCGCCTCGAGCATCTCCTGAGCGCTGTGCACGCCGATTTCATCAATGTCTTCGAGATTGGACGGCTGGGTCGTCACCAGCGTGACATCAGCGCCACGGGCCGCCGCCACCTCCGCCAGCGCACGTCCCATCTTGCCGCTGGAAAAGTTACCGACATAGCGGACCGGGTCGAGGGCTTCGCGCGTGCCGCCGGCACTCACCACGACCCGCAGTCCTTCGAGCGTCCGGCGGCCCGTGAGCACCGCCTCGATCGCCGCGACGATCCGTTCGGGCGCCGCCAGCCGACCGATAGCAGACTTTCCCGAGGCCAGCCGGCCAACAGCAGGCTCGACGATCACGGCGTGGCGCGTTCGCATTGCCGCGAGATGGTCCTGGGTCTTCGGGTTGGTGAACATCACGTCGTTCATCGCCGGACTCAGGACGAGCGGGGCTCGGCTTGCGAGCACCGTCCCGGAAACGATCTCGTCAGCGACGCCCATGGCCAGCTTCGCGACCGTGTTCGCCGTCGCCGGGACGATGGCGATCGCCTCGGCCCACTCCGCCAGGGCGATATGGCTCTCACCCCCGCCCGTCGGCGTCAGCCAGTCCCCGGCAACCGGATGGTAAGACAGCGCCTCCAGGGTGAGCGGCGTGACGAACTTCGTTGCCTCGGGCGTCATCATCACCCGCACCTGTGCGCCGGCTTCGGTCAGCTGCCGGATCACGTCGATGGCCTTGTATGCCGCGATCCCTCCGCTGACGCCGATCACCACACGACGGCCTTGGAACCTTCCGACCCCCTCCCCACCCCTTTCCACAAGGGGGAGGGAGGAATCTGCGGTCATACCGGTTGCTCCCGGCGGGCGTGCTCGGCCGCGATCATCGCCAGGATCTCGCGCGCCGTCTGATCGACATCCCGGTTGCACACGACGTGCTCGTAGTCCTTTGCCAGGCCCAGTTCAATCAGGGCTTCCCGTTGCCGGACGGCAAGCGCTTGCGGCGATTCCGTGTTCCGGCCGGTCAGGCGATGGAGCAACTCCTCGGTCGAGGGTGGCGTGATGAAGATGAACAGTCCATCGGGTTTTCGCTTCTTCACGAAGGTCGCGCCCTGGACATCGATCTTGAGAATGATGTCCTCGCCCCGGGTCAGCGCGTCTTCGACCCGGCGGCGTGAGGTTCCGTAGTAATGGTCGTAGACCTTGGCCCACTCGAGAAATTCTTTTTGCTCGATCAGGTCGAGGAATTCCGCTTCACTGACGAAGGTGTAGCTCTGTCCATCGATTTCACCCGGCCGGGGTGGCCGCGTCGTGTAGGAAACGGAGTATTTGAGCTTGGGATCGAGCTCGAATAGACGCCGGAGAACGGTATCCTTCCCCACTCCGCTCGGCCCGGAGATCACGATCAAGAGCCCGCTCCTCGGCTGGCTCGCCTGGATGCTGATCAACGAATTGTACGGGCAGCCAGCGAATTCCACGCCAATTCGAAATCCTCTGGCGGGGGCGCCGTCCAGGTCATCACGGCGCCGGTGCGGGGGTGACGCAGGGTCAGGCTCTCGGCGTGCAGGGCGGGCCGCGCGATCAGCGGCGAGCGATGGCCATAGACGGCATCGCCGAGGACGGGATGCCGAATGTACGCCAGGTGCACGCGGATCTGATGCGTGCGTCCGGTGCCGAGGCGGACGTCGAGCAGCGAATGGCCGGCTGCGAGCGAGAGCCGGCGAAACTCGGTCATGGCCTCCCGGCCCCCGGCGATCACGGCCATCCGCTGACGGTGTTTTGGGTCACGGCCGATCGGCGCCTCGATCCTGGCCGCCGGCTCCGCCACTTCGCCCACCACGATTGCCCGATAGCGGCGCGTCATGATCCGGAGCTGCAGCTGCCGGCTCAGGTCCTGATGCGCCATATCGTTGCGGGCGACGACCATCAGCCCGGACGTGTCGCGGTCGAGGCGGTGAACGATCCCCGGGCGTTCCTCGCCGCCGATCGTCGACCAGCCGGATCCGCGGCCGAGCAAGCCATGAACGAGGGTGCCGGTCGAATGGCCGGGGGCGGGATGGACGACCAGACCCGCCGGCTTGTCGATCACGAGCAGATCTGCGTCCTCGAAGACCACTCGCAGGTCCATCGGTTCGCCTTCGAGCCGGCTGAGGGTTGCTTCTGGCACCTCCCAGCTGAGGCGGTCACCGACGCGCAGGCGGCTCCCGGCTCGTGCGGGCCGGTCGTTGTGACGCACATGGCCTTCGGAGATCAGCCGCTGCACTCGGCTGCGACTGAGTTCGGGAAGGAGCCTGGCCAGATACTGGTCGAGACGGGGCGCGTCGGCCGGAACGGTGTGGTCAGCCGTTGCTTGAGACGCGATGGGGCTGACGGCTCGCCCACAGGGTTCCGATCAACAGCAGGGCGACGCCGACCGTGACGGCTGAGTCGGCGACGTTGAAGATGGGCCAGTGCGGAACCTTGATGAAATCGATGACCGAGCCCTTGACCGCTCGATCGTAGGCGTTCGAGAGAGCGCCGCCGAAAACGAGCGAGAGACCGAGCCGTGCCGTCCAGTCGCCCTTCGGCAGCCGCCAGTAATAGATAAGGATGCCGACCATGACGACCGCCGAGATCAGCAGGAAGCCCAGGGTCAAGTTCTGGAAGATGCCAAAGGCGGCCCCGGCGTTCC
>CAZRMD010000026.1:0-23230 GCA_964601135.1 uncultured Actinomycetes bacterium
GCGCGGGGGCGTCACGGTGGTGGTGCTCGCCGCCGGCAAGGGAGTCCGGATGAATTCTCGGATTCCGAAAGTGCTGCATCCGGTCGCCGGCCGGCCGATGTTGCTGTGGGCGATGGCGGCCGCCCGGGCGATCGACCCGGAGCGAACCCTGGTCGTGACCAACCCGAGTCAGAATGGCGTCGAGGCGGCCGTGAACGGCCACGGCGAGACCGTTCCGCAACGCGAGCAGCTCGGCACCGGGCACGCCCTGGCGCAGGTCAGCGCCGAGCATCGGACCCAGGGCCCCGTCGTCGTGCTCTACGCCGACGCGCCGCTGCTCCGGGGTGAAACACTGGAGGATCTCCTGGCCGAGCACAAGCAATCGAGTGCGGCCGTCACAATCCTGACGGCGCTGCTCGATGATCCGCGGGGCTACGGTCGGATCCTGCGCGGAAAGAATGGCGCATTTCGCGCCATCGTCGAAGAAAAAGACGCGACCGAAGAACAGCGCGAGATCCGTGAAATCAACTCAGGCGTCTATTGCTTCTCGGGCCGAGAGCTATGGCCGGCCCTGGCCAGGCTGGAAAACAAGAACCGCGCCGGGGAGTATTACCTGACGGACATCGTGAAGCTCATCAAGGGCAAAGTGCAGACGGTCCGTGTCGATGACCCACTCGAGGTCCTCGGCATCAACGACCGGCGGCAGCTGGCCCACGCCGAGCGCGTGATGCGACACAGGATCCTGGATCAGCTCATGCTCGACGGGGTCACGATCACCGACCCGGATACTACTTATATAGATCCGGACGTGCACATCGGCCGCGACAGCGTGATTCATCCGTTTACGACGATCACCGGCGCCAGTACCGTCGGCGATGACTGCGTGATCGGGCCCATGAGCCAGCTGCGCGATTCCGTGATCGGCGACGGGTCACGCGTCGAACGGGCGCATTTAGAGAAAGCCCGCGTGGCATCCAACGTCACCGTGGGTCCATTCAGTCGCTTGCGCCCGGGAACGGAACTCGATGACGGCGTCCGAGTGGGCACGCACACCGAGATCAAGAACTCGAAGATCGGACCGGGCAGCGCCGTGCCGCACTTTTCGTATCTCGGCGATGCCGTGGTCGGCGCCAACGTGAACATCGGCGCGGGGAGCATCACCGCGAACTGGGATGGCTTCGAGAAGCACGAGACCGAGATTGGCGACCGGGCCTATATCTCGTGCGACACGATCTTCGTCGCGCCCGTCCGCGTTGGCAGCGACGCGACGACGGCGGCTGATAGCGTAATCACCAAGGATGTGCCCGCTGGCAGCCTGGCGATTGCGCGGCCGGAATTGAACATTATCGAGGGATATACGGCGCGCCGACGGGCCCGACAGAAGTCGGAGGGAGCGAAGCAATAGCGCAGTCGAGGCTTGGCGAGCGAATGAGCGAAACGCGGCTGCAACCGGAAGCCGCCCCGCGTCAGCCGGGCGAGCTAAGACTTCTCGCGGGCGATGCCAATCCGGAGCTCGCGCGCAAGATCGGCGAGGCACTCGGCGAACCGGTTTCCGGGATGCGGATCACGCGCTTCGCGGATGGAGAGTACGACGTCAAAATCGCCGACAGCGTCCGCGGCGCGGATGTCTTTCTGATCCAGCCGACGTGTCAGCCCGTGTCAGAAAACCTGATTCAGTTATTTATTATCTTGGACGCGCTGCGCCGCGCCTCGGCCGGCCGGATCACGGCGGTGATTCCGTACTACGGATACGCGCGCAAAGAAAAAAAGACTCAGGCGCGCGACCCGATCTCGGCAAAGCTCATGGCGGACATCATTACGCTCGCCGGGGCCAATCGGGTGATCGCCCTCGATCTTCACGCGGACGCCATCCAGGGGTTCTTCGACATCCCGGTCGACCACCTGACGGCCGAAAAGCTGATCGTCGAGTACATTCGCAAGCTGCGCTTGCCCAACGCGGTGATCGTCTCCCCGGATATCGGCGGCGCCAAGCGCGTCGGGGACGTGGCGCGACACCTGGACCTGCCGATCGCGTTTGCGTACAAGCGGCGGCCCAAGGACGACGTCGTCAGCGACCAGCGCGTGGTCGGCGAAGTCGATGGCATGGACGCCGTGATCGTCGACGACCTGATTGCCACGGGCGGCACCCTGGTCGGTGTTTCGAAGGCCCTGCGCGCCGAGGGCGCGACCAGCGTCCGGGTGCTGGCCACGCACGGCGTGCTCGCGGCCGACGCCGTCGAGAAGCTGGTCGACTCGCCAATTGAAGAAATCGTGATCACGGACTCCATCCCGTTGCCGCCCGACAAGCAGCACGCGAAGATCAAGATTCTCTCGGTCGCGCCATTACTCGCTGAAGCGATCCGCCGCGTACACGAAGATCGCTCGGTCAGCGAGCTATTTAGATAAATCTTTGGGCACTACTGGCTGGCTCGAGGTCGTGATTATCCTGATCGCCCTTGTCCTGGCTGCCCTGGCCGCCTCGGCTGAGACCTCACTCACGTCCATCTCGCGGGTGCGATTGCGCCAGCTGGTCGAGCAGAAAGTCCCCCAGGCCATCTTGATCGAGCGGTTGCACAAAGATCCGAACGGCTACCTGTCAACGATTCTGATCGTGAATACCGTCGCCATCATCGTGGCGTCGTCTGCGGCGACGTTGTTGTCGCTCCGCCTCTATCACGAACGCGCCGCCGAGTGGCTGGTCAGCTTGATCCTCTCGCTCGTTGTCCTCGTGCTTTGCGAGATCACGCCCAAGACCCTCTCGCTACAGCGCGCGGAGAAAGTGGCGCTGCGCCTGGCCCGTCTGGTGGCGGCGACGACCTGGGTGATGCGGCCCATCGTGTTCATCCTGACGGGTGTGACCAGGCTATTGCTCCTGATGCTGGGCGGGAAGGCGCAGGTGCGCGGCCCGTTCGTGACCGAAGAGGAGCTCAAGATGCTGGTCTCGGTCGGCGAAGAAGAGGGCGTCATAGAGGAAGAAGAGCGCGAGATGATCCACGGCATCTTCGAGATGGGCGACATGCGGGTGCGCGAAGTCATGGTGCCGAGGACCGACCTGGTCGCCATCGACGTCAACGACCCGGTCGAGAAGGCGGTCGAGCTGGTCACCAAGCATGGCCACACCCGGATCCCGGCGTACGAGGGCAATCTGGATCACATCATCGGCGTGCTCTATGCGAAAGATCTGCTGCGCGCGGTCGTGCGTGGCGAGCCGAAGACGTTGCGGGAGATTGCGCGCAAGCCGTTTTTCACGCCCGAGTCGAACCTGGTGCAGGACGTCCTGCGCGACCTCCGCAAGAATCGCGTGCACATGGCGATCGTCGTCGACGAGTACGGCGGAACGGCCGGCGCCGTGACGATCGAGGACATCATCGAAGAGATCGTCGGGCCAATCCAGGACGAGTACGACGTCGGCGAGGAAGACGAGATTCAATTTATCAATCCGAATGAAGTCGTGCTCGATGGCCGCGTGAGTGTGGACGATGTCAACGAATTGCTCAAGCTCAACATCACCGCGGACAGCTATGACACGATCGGCGGCTACGTGCTCGACCAGCTGGGGGCAGCGCCACGGGTGGGCGCCACATTGAAAGTGGGCCAGGCTGAACTCCGAGTCGAGGCCGTCCAGGGCACCCGCATCAAGAAAGTGCGAATCCGAAGTGAAGCTCCGTTTGAGATCCCCGAGGCCGGCGGCGGCCAGCCGGCCCTTTCGAGTACGCCTCCCACCATGCCGCGCGGCGGAGGATTGGCCTAGCGGCGGGGCGCCAGCCGGTACAGCACGCGGCGCAAGCCCGCGTCTGGAGAGCGAAAGCCGGCAATGGCAAGCGCCACGTCGAGCTCGGACTGATTCCAGACGCCGAGCGCGAGCGTCAGCGCGCCGTACAGAACGAAGCCAAGAGCAAGCGCCGCCAGCACCGGCAACAGCCCGCGGACCCGCGGCGTGACCACGAGGCCATAGACCACCAGGCCCAGACCGGCCAGCGCCGGTCGGATGATCACCTCCCTCAGCGCCTGGCGCGGCTCGATGCGCAGCAGCCAGCGTTGCACGGCATAGTTCATCGTGATCAGCAGGAAGGCGCCGTTGATCAACAGCGCCCACGCCGCGCCGACCGCGCCGATGCGCGGCACCAGGACCAGCGCGAGGCTGAGGTTGACGATCGCGCTGGCGATGGTGAGCCCGGCATTCCAGTCGGGATGACCGGTCGCGTCGGCCGCGAACCCCGACGTGGCGCTGACGGCGACCAGTCCGTACGCGAGCGCCAGCACGGCCAGGATGGGCGCGCTGTTATTGGCGAAACTGGGTCCGATCCAGGCATCGAGAATGGGCCAGGCCATGATGCTGGGCAGGATCGCCAGTGGCAGGAGCGCCACCAGCCCGAGCTTGGCCGCGGACAGATACAGCCGCTGAAGCCGCGGGGTTTCGTTCAGCGCGTGCAGTTCTGACGCGGCGGGAAAGAACGCGCCCGTGATGCCCTGCTGCACGAGCACGAACTTCTGACACATGCTGACCGGTACGCCGTAGTAGCTCACCGCGGCAATGGGCAGGAACGCAGCCACGATCAGCCGATCGACGTGGTAGATCACCTGGACGGCGGCCTGATTCAAGAATTTCATGGCGCCGAAGCCGGCCAGCTCGCGCAAGGCCTCGCGGTCGAAGCCCGGCAGGACCCGGACCCCCGGAAGTAAATTGCGCGCGATGAACATGAACACGAGCAGGCTCAGGACATTGATCGCGATCGTGACCAGGGCGAGCCCGCGCAGGCCACCGCCCAGTTTGACGGTGAGCACCTGGGCGATCGCCGTCGCCGTGCCGAGCGCGAGCGTCCGGCTGGCGAAGAGATCGAGCCGCTGCAGACCCTGGGCGATGCCAACGAAGAGCAGCAGCACCATGTTGCAGGCAAAGCCCGCCGCCGCGACCCAGAGGACGAAGCGTGCGTCTGCCTGTAAGGCGACTGGCACATGCAAGATGGACCTCACGGCGAATGGGGTCAGCAGGGCAATCGCGCCGCCGCCGACGATCGCCAGGGCGATCAGCAGCGTGAGGCCGGTGCCGAGGATTCGTTCGAGTCGAACCCGGTCCCCGCGCGCGTTGTGCACGGCGATGGACCGGACAACCGCGGGTGTCAGCCCGAGGTCCAGCAACGCCGTGTAGCCGAGCATCAGGCTGGCCAGCACGAAAACGCCGTACGCAGCCGGCCCAATGGCGTGGAGCACGATCGGGACGGTGACGATTACCAGCAAAGTGAGCCAGACCTGGCTGCCGACCGAGAAGACAACATTGGACGCCACGCGGCGCCCGCCAGTCATGGGAACGCTCACGCCATCGCCGCTACTATACCTGCGGTGCTCCGCGAAGAAGCGCAGTGGCTCGGCGATCAGATTCGCGGGCGTGATCCCTCACGGGTTTTTCCGTTACTCGATGTCGGCAGCTCGACGGCCGAGTTTCGAACGAACGACCAGCCGTGGATCGATGACTTGATTTTTGCGCCGGCGCGGCTGGCGAACCGTCCCGTGCTGCACATGGACGCCAGGACGGCCCCGGGTGTCGACATCGTTGCCGACCTGAATGACGAGCAAGCGATCAGCGCGCTCGCCAGTCAGGGCTTCAAGTCTGTTCTGTGCTCGAATCTTCTGGAGCACGTGAATGATCCTGCGGCGACCGCGCGCCGTTTGGTCGGGCTGGTGCCAAGGGACGGCGGTCTCCTGTTCATCAGTGGCCCCTATCGCTATCCCTATCATCCTGACCCGATCGATAACGGCTTCCGTCCAACGCCGAGCGAACTGGCCGCGATCTTTCCGGGGACGCAGCTCGAGCAGCAGGCGGTTATCAAAAATGGAACGTACTCGGACGAGTTTCGACGAGAGCCGGGAAGCTTTCCACGTTTGATGGCACGCCTGCTCCTGCCGTTCTACCAACCGGCGTCCTGGCGACGCGAATGGTCACGATTCCGCCATCATGCGCCGTGGATGTTCCGGCGGTACGAGGCCAGTTGCGTGGTCCTGGTTCGAGAAGCCTAACGGTGCAGTTGCAGAGCGGCCAGCCCGACGGTCGCCGCGCTCGCCAGCTCGAGACTGTCACCATCACGGATCGCTTGCAGCAGCTGACCGAGCGGGGTCAACACGATCGCCATCTCGGCAAGGTCGTGATCGCCGGGCGTGGCCACCTGTCGGACGTCGCGGGCAAGAAAGAGGTGCGCCGTGCCGCAGCCGCGGTTGCCGTCGACGACAAAGCGGCCCAGGGATGACCAGTCAGAGGCTTCGTAGCCCGTCTCTTCGAGCAACTCGCGTTTTGCTCCCGCCAGCGGGTCCTCATCCGGGTCCAAAAAGCCGGACGGCAATGCCAGCGTCACTTGCCGGGCCCCGGGCCGGAAGTGGCGTTCGACGACCAGCTGATCGGCTGCGGTCACGGCGGCGACTACGGCGTAGGCCGGAAGGTCGATCCGGTAATAGTCATCGATCCGGCGCCCGTCGGGCAGCTGCCAAGACTCCCGCACGACCTCGAGCCATGGGGGGATGCGCAGCAATGACTCCGAGGCGACCGATCGCCATGGCCTGGACATCGTGGGTCAGCATAGCGTGAGGGATTTGCGCCGCGTTCTCTTTGTCTCGCATTCGAAAGAGATCGGCGGTGCCGAGGTCTACCTCGAGGGGCTGCTCCGCTACGCGATCCGGCACGAACTCCGCCCGCAGCTCGTCTGCCGCAGCGACGCTGCGCTCGATGGATGGGCCGATCGGATCCGCGCGGCCGGAGCTCCGGTGCATCGCCTCGACTTTGCCTCGCCGGTGGACGTCCTGCGATTGCGCCGCCTGATCCGCGCGGCGGCGGTCGTGCATCTCGTGCTGGCCTATCCGGTTGGGAAATACCAGCTGGCGGCCGCGCTGCTGACCATCGGCAGCGGGACGCCGTTGGTCATCACCCACCAGCTGGTGGTCGACGTGTCCGCGGTCCCGATGCGCGCTCCACGGCGCCTGTTCTGGAGGTTCGCCTTTCGCCGTTATGCGCGTCTCGCCCGCACGAACATTGCCTCGTCGCGCGCGGGCCTCGAGCTGCTTCGCCGGTCGGGGTTTCCGCAGGCGCAGACGGAGTTGATCTACAACGGCACGGACGTCCATCGTTTCGCGCCGGTGACGGCCCCCGCGCGCGAACGCGTTCGGGGTGCGATCATGGCCTCGCTCGGCGCGGATTGGCCTGGCGACGCCGTCATCGTCCTGACCGTCGCTCGATTGACGCCGCAGAAGGCGCTGGCGGACCTAGTCGACGCCGCCGCCATCGTCCTGGGCGATCACTCGCACGCGCGCTTCATCATCGTCGGCGACGGCGAGCTGCGGGCAGCCATCCAGGCGCGCATTCGACGCGCGGGCCTTACCGGTCAGGTCTATCTCGCCGGCAACCGGCCCCTGGACGAGGTGGCGGCCTGGCTCAGCGGATGCGATCTATTCGTGCTTTCGAGCCTTCAGGAGGGCTTGCCGCTGGCGTTGATGGATGCGATGGCGGCCGGATGTCCGGTGGTGGCGACATCGGTAGGGGGCATCCCCGAGGTCGTCAGCGATTCGTCGATCGGATTGCTGGTCCCGCCCAGCGAACCTCAAAAGCTGGCCCAGGCGATCGGCGAGCTGATACACGATGGTCGCCGGCGCCAGGCGATGGCCGCCGCTGCCCGCCTGCGGGTGGTGACGTCATTCTCGGTCGATGCATGCTACGAAAAGACGGTCGGGGTCTATCGGGCCGTCATGCCCCCTGCTCATCCGCAACGAGGGATGGCGCGTCCAGAACCTTGATGCCCCTCGCCAGGGTGGTGACGGACGCACCGGCCGCCCACCAGAAGAGAAATGTGGTCGCAAAGTCCGACCAAAGGTCGCTGGTCATGGTGACCGGTCCCAGGCCGGCAGCTCCGACGATGCACACGAGCGGCAGCATGGCCAGGAGCTTGTCGCGACGCACCCGGAAAAAGGCGAAGACGGCGATGAAAAAGCTCCCTGCATACATAAGAAGGTAGAGGACGCCCCCCAACACGCCCATATCGCCGAACATGTCGAAGATCGCGCTCTCGCCCGTGCCGACGCTGGTCCCGAAGCGATGGATCGAAGACCCGATCCCGGTGCCAAGTGGGTGCTGTCGCACATAGCGCAGGTCGTAGCCGAGCAGGCCGGCATGCTCCGCCAGTGAGGGATCGCCAGACGAGGCGATATGCAGCGACGAAGGTCGGTGGGGGACCGGGACCAGCTGGCGGTCCAGCAACGGACCGACGTATGGGTACTGGAAGAGCATGAAGACCGCGGCCAGGGCGACGACCGGTGATGCGTAGAGCACCCATCGGTTCCGTACCAGGATGGCGATGATAAAAAACTCGATCACCAGCAAGAACAGCGCCAGCCGGGTGAGACTGAACATGATGCCCAGGATCAGCAGGGCGGTCAGCGGCAGCCCGATCCAGCGGGCGCGGCCCCTCACCCCGATGAGCAGGGCCAGCGCCAGCGGCGTCACGACCAGGCCGGCGTAGGCGATGCCGAGCGGACTCACGTAGGTCGAGACCATGCGCCGCAGCAGGTAGCCCTCGATCGTGGTCTGAAAGAAGTTCGCCGGTAATCCGAATGGGCCGTTGTACGTGAAGCCCAGCCAGGCGGAAAGCTGGTTCACTCCCCAGTTCAGCCAGTCGCGAGTCGGAACGAACTCCAGCTCGAATAACCCAAAAAGACCGACCAGCGCGCCCGCTCCCAGAATGACAAAGCCCACCCAGCGAAGGTCCTGGTGATGACGCGGCCGAAAGATCCGCCCAAAGAGGTACAGGACGGGCAACAACAGGACGACGCGCAAGCCAATCAGCCGCTGGGTGAGGTTGGCGCTGCCGTGGAGCAGGCTGTGGGGTAGGACCGTGTAGAGGACGGCCAACCCGGCAAACGCGACCACGACCAGGTCGAGAGCCGTCAGTCCAGGGCCGGCAATCAGCGCGGAACGCGACATCGTCAGTCGCGGAAGGCCGTTCGCGCGCCAGGTGCGCAGGAACGCGATCGCGGCCAGGCCGAGGAGGAGCAGGATGATCCCCTCTTTCCAGGCCTGGACGATGCGGACCACCCCGGCGGGCGTGCCCAGCCGGAGGAGGATCATGATCAGAAAGTTGTGAACCGCCATGCCGGCCACCAGCACTCCGAGCGCCCGAAACGGCGCTAGCAGAATCTGCCAGATGGCCAGCAGGTAGATCACCAGCAGCGCCAGGACCAGGGCGACGGCGATGGCGATCATGAAAGTTCGTAACGCCGGAGTCCCAGCTTCTGCTGGACGAGAGCAAAAACAAAACGCGGATTGTCAAGCAAATAGCGGCGCCATAACCGGCGGGGCTCGTGCGCCAGCCGGAACGACCACTCGAGCCCGGAACGTTGCATCCACGGCGGCGCTTGCGCCAGCCGCCCGGTGTGAAAGTCGAACGCCGCGCCGACGCCGATGAGGACGGGCGCTTCCAAACGCGGTCGCATGCAGCCCATCCACAACTCCTGCTTGGGGGTGCTGATCCCGACCCAGACGATGTCGGGCCGAGTGCGGTTGATCAGGTCGGCGGTAGCGTCATTGCAGAGCTCGCTGACGGGGCCGAATGGCGGCGCGTAGGTGCCCACGATCTGTACACCCGGAAACTGCTCGAGCATCCGCCGCGCCAAAGCCGCCGCCACCCCGTCGCCGCCGCCGTAGAAGAAGTGACGGTGGCCCTTGCTTCGGGAGTGGTCCATCTCGGCCAGCATCAGGTCAGGGCCGTAGACTCTGGTCACCTGCCGATGCCCGGCCAGCCGCGACAGCCAGACCAGCGGCATCCCATCGGGCGTGTTCATCCCCGACGCATTCATCACCCGGCGCAGGCTCTCCGAGCGATGTCCCTGCATGACGTTGTTGACCGAGCAGACGCAGACGTACTGGCGGTCGTGGCGTGCGATCCAGGCGTCGATCCGCTCCAGCGCCATCCCCATGTTGATGGGGCTGATGCCGGTGCCCAGGACGTTGACCCGATCCGCGTCCATCAGTTAGGGATGACGCCCAGCTCGCGATAGAGATCGAGATAGCGGCTTGCGATCGACGCCCACGAGAAGCGAGTCTCGACCTTCTGGCGGCCCGCCTCGCCCATACGGCGTCGCGCGACATCGTCATCTAACAGGCTGGCAAGCCGGTCCGCGATCGCCCGCGGGTCCTGGGGGACGACGAAGCCGTCGACGCCATCGTCGATCAGCTCTCGGGTTGCGGCAGCCGGCCCACCGATCACCGGCTTGCCGCATGCCCAGGCGTCGAGCAAGGCGCCACCAAAGCTTTCGCGGGACGAAGGCACGCACAGCACGTCGCAGGCCTGCAGCAGGGCATCGCGCTGCTGGTCGTCGACCGAGCCAAGATATCTCACGTTCGCCGGAGCGCTCTTGAAGATCCGCCCGTGCCCGCGCAGATCAGGGCCGGCGAAGACGAAGAGGGTCCGCTTGCGATCGGACAGCAGGGCCGCGGCGTTGATGAGCTCTCGGAATCCCTTGTAGTGGTGCAGCTGGCCGAGAAAGAGGACAATGCGAACCCCCTCCCCGGTCCTCCCCGCAAGGGGGAGGGAGCTCATGGCAAGGGTGCTCTGGGCGAGATCTGGACTCGCTCGCGGATTGCTCAGCGGACCTACCGGGATGATGCGCACCCGGTCACGCCGGGCGCCATGCGCCGCCAGCCAGTCGGCTTCGTCGCGGGTCAGGGCAACCAACCGGTCGGCGCCGCGGTACAGCTCCACGAATGCCGGCGAGGTCCAACCGAGCGGTCGCTGATGGCGCAACGGCGTGAAGGAGAACGGGATGCCGGCGCGATGCGCGGCCAGCATCAGCCCGAGGGAGAACGCCTCGCGTCCCATGAACACGTTATGGATGAGCTCGGTGCCGGAGACGACGGACGCCAGCTCCGGCACCAACAGCCGTGCCATCAGACTTGGTGCCGGGCTCTTCGGCAGGTGATAGAAGGGCGCGAGCACGGTCATCAGCCGGCGCGTCTTTTGCGACCACCGGCCCAGCGCCCGAACGTCTCGCCTATCGACTTCGTACCACTCATCGTGATCGCGCACGCCGTTGATCAGCAGGTCCAGCCAGTCCGACCGGTTCGTGGTCACGACGGTGGCGACGTCAATCGATAGCCGGTCAGCGAGCTCCTGCAGCAGCCGGCGGGCATGCTGCTCGGCGCCGCCGATTGCGGGGTGATAGCGAAAGCCGACCAGGCGTACCTGGGTGCGCGGATGGACGGCACCGGGCTGTGGATCGAGAGCCGCTGTCATTGGACCGAGCTTACAGGTGACTGGTTAAACAACGGCTAAGCGCAGCGCATCCAGGACGGCGGAGGCACAGGCGTCCCAGCTGAAGCGCGCAGCGCGTTCGGATGCGGCCTGGATTCGGGCGCCGTCTGGCGCCTCGCACGCCGCCTGCGTGATCGCCTCGCTCCAGGCCGGCACGTCGAGCGGGTCCAGCAGCGTCGCCGCCTCTGCGGACGCGATCTCGAGCACCGGCGGGATGCGCGCGGCGATGACGGGGCATTGCAGCGCGAACGCCTCCAGCACGGGCAGGCCGAAGCCTTCGTAGAGCGAAGGAAAGAGGAGTGCCCGCGCATGCTGGTAGAGCCATCTGAGCCGCGCCGGTGGCGTCGGTCCGAGCCGGATCACGGCGTCCTGCAGGTCCAGCCGGGTGATTTCATCCAGCACCCGCCGGTATCGCCAGCCGGGCGAGCCGGCCAGCACCAGTCGCAACGTCGAATCGCGATGGCGTTGCCGGTGGTCGGCGAAGGCGCGCACCGCCGTGAGGTGATTCTTCCTGGGCTCCAGCGTGCCGACCATGAGCAAGTAGTTCTGCTCCTGGGGCAGTGCCTGCTCGGGCGTGGCGTCGAGCAGCTCCGGGCCGGGTCCTGGATACGCGACGGCGATGCGCTCATCCGTCAGCCGGCGATCATCCGTCAGCAGCTCGGCCTTCACCGACTCGGAAATGGTGCACAGCGCCGAGCAGCGATGAAGGCCGATGCGGAGCATCTGCTGCGCATACATGCGGCTCATCGGGTCGAAGGTTTGCGGGTAGCGGCGGACGCTCAGGTCGAAGACCGTCATCACCGCCGGCGGTCCACCCCTAAGCGGGGTCACGGCAGCAGGGCAGTAGATCACGTCGCATCGCGCCAGCCGCGCCCGAGCCGGCAGCACCTGGAGGTAATACCAGATTCGGTCGACGGCGTTCCTGAGCCTCCGGGCAGGGCCCTTGGTGCCGATATCGAGCTGATGGGGGCGGTCGGCAGAGCCCGCTGGGACCAGGATCAGACCCTCCTGCCGGGCGAGTGCGGCTTGGACTCCGCGGACGAAGGTTCCGGTGCCCGCCGGATTGCCCACCAGGGCGTCATCGAACAGCACGCGCAGGCTTCGCGGCATGGCTCGGGGAACTACTTTAGGGATAATGTCGACAATGGACTGGAAGGAGCGACGGGTTCTCGTCACCGGCGGCGCCTCATTCATCAGCTCGCACCTGATCGATATGCTGGCCGGCCTGGGCGCCACCAAGATCCGGGTCGTCGATGATCTGAGCAGTGGTCATCTGCAGAACATCCAGGGACATCTCGAGAGTGGGCTCGTGGAGTTTCACAAGGCCGATCTGCTGACTCCGGGAGTCGCCGAGGCCATGGTGCATGGGGTCGACACGGTCTTTCATCTGGCCGCCATCCATGGCGGGCGTGGCTACGTCGACCTGCATCAAGCCGCCTGCTCGCAGAACCTGGCGCTGGACGGCATGCTGGTGAAGGCGGCATATGAAGAAGGCGTCGACAAGTTCGTGTTCGCCTCGTCGGGTTGCGTCTATCCGAACTTCATCCAGCAGGATGTCAGCAAGGAGCTGTATCTCACCGAGGACATGGTCGGCCCGCCGTTCGATGCCGACAACATGTACGGCTGGGCCAAGCTGATGACGGAGATGACGCTGAAGGCCTATCACAAAGACTTCGGCATGAAGTCGGCGTCGTGCCGCTTCTTCACGGTCTATGGGGAGCGCGGCGTCGAGAATCACGCCGTGATCGCGATGATCGCCCGGGCCTTCATCGGCCAGGATCCCTTCGAGGTCTGGGGCGACGGCACCCAGGTGCGCAACTGGACCTATGTCGGTGACATCGTCCGCGGAATGGTCCTGGCGGCCGAGAAGATCGATGACGGGACGGCCATCAACCTCGGCACGACCGAACGGACGAGGGTCATCGACGCCGTCAACGAGGTGCTCCGCTACACGAAGCGCAAAGCCCAGATCAAGCTACGTCCCGATATGCCGACCGGTCCCCTGAATCGAGTGGCCAGCAACGACCTGGCCCGCACCTTGCTGGGATGGGCGCCCGAGGTCAAGTTCATGGATGGGCTGCACCGCACCATCGACTGGTATTTCGCGACCAAAGATTCGGCGCGGGTTCGCGGTTACCTCGACCGGATGCTGACCGGAAGGGAAGAGAGCGACGAGGCATCGGTCCGGGTCTCGGCCTGAGCGAAACCTTACAGCGAGAGCGCTCGTTTCGTAACCGGGTAGACGGCTAGGATCGGCCGTCGTGGAGGCTCGGGTGGCTCGTTTTCGTGTTGCGTGTATTGCGGCGTGTATTGGCCTGATCGGCGCCGCGATGACGCTCGAGATGACGCCGGCGCAGGCGACCGCCGCCACGCAGCGTGATCCTCTGCTCCGAGCGCACGCGATCCAGGATGCCGAGCACGCGCAGATGGTGCTGCACCTCGCCCCGGCGCGCGGCTCGATCACGCCGCGCCAGTCAAGGGCCGCGGCCGGGATTGGCAGCCTGGCGCCGCACGCCGCCTCGCCGGCCGTGACCAGCAATAGCCAGCTCTTCCGGGAGGTCTTCGGATTCGCGCCCTACTGGAAGCTGAGCCAGAACGCGAACTGGAATTATTCACTGTTGAGCACCGTTGCCTACTTCGGTCTCGAGGTCAACGGGGATGGAAATTTCAACACGACGGATTCCGGGTGGACCGGATGGAACAGCCAGGCTCTGGTTGATACCTTCAACCGCGGACACCAGGCCGGCGACCGCGATGTGCTGGTCATCAAGCAGTTCAGCAACGCGACGTTGAACCAGCTGCTGGGATCGAGCACGGCTCGCCAGACGCTGATCACCAACACGATCAACGCGATCGCCTCGCGCGGCCTCGACGGCGTCAACGTGGACTTCGAGGGGACGGCCGATTCGAGCTATCCCAGCCTGCAGACGAACTTCACCAGCTTCATGGGACAGCTGACGTCGCAGATCCATCAGCGCTGGGCATCGGCCATGGTCAGCGTCGATACCTACTCCGGGTCGGCGAGTTGGGACGGCGGCTTCATGAACATCGGCGCGCTGGCGCCCAATGTCGATGCCTTCTTCGTGATGGCGTACGACATGGCATCGGGAAACATGTCGGGTCAGGCCGGACCGAACGCGCCGTTGAACGGCTGGACCTACAACGACACCACGTCCGTGGCGCAGTACCTGGCCAAAGCACCCGCCTCGAAGATCATCCTGGGCGTGCCCTACTACGGCTACAAGTGGTCGACGACGAGCACCCAGCCGTATGCGAGCATCGTCCCGGGTTCGGGCGCGACGGCGGACGAATACGCTGGCGTGCTCGACGACCTATCGTGCGGTGCCCAGCAATTGATCCAGTCCTGGGACAGCACGGCCCAGTCGCCCTGGGCGTCGTGGTGGAGCCCGGCGACCAATGATCCCTGTGGCGGCAACCACAACAGCTGGCGCGAGCTCTATTACGACAATGCCGCGTCGCTGGCCAAGAAGTACGACCTGGTCAACGCCAACAATCTCCGGGGCGCCGGCATGTGGGCGCTGGGATTCGACGGATCGTCACCGGACCTGTGGAATGCGATCGCGAGCAAGTTCGTCGTGACCTATCCCTTCAAGGGGATGTACACCGTCGACGCGTACGGCGGCATCGCGCCGGACGCGGAATCGACTCCGGAAGGCGGGAGTGGCTACTGGCCGAACTGGAAGATCGTGCGATCGGCAGCACTGCTACCCGACGCCAGCGGCGGCTACACGATGGACGGCTACGGCGGTCTGCACCAATTCGGGCTGGCGCCGTCTATCCATGACGAGGCGTACTGGGGCGGTTGGGATATCGCGCGTGACGTCGCCCTTCTGCCGACATCAACGACCTCGCAGGCAAGTGGCTACACGCTCGATGGATACGGTGGTCTGCACCCGTTCGGCGCTGCGCCGCCTACCTACGGTGGGGGTTATTGGCCGAACTGGGACATCGCCAAGCGCATCGCTCTGTTGAGCGATGGCAGTGGTGGCTATGTCCTCGATGGTTTTGGAGGCTTACATCCCTTTGCTATCGGCAACAACGCCATGCCGCCGTCCGTCCCCAGCGCCTATTGGCGCGGCTGGAACATCGCGCGTGACGTCGCCCTCATGCCGGGAAGCACGGCGAACAACGTCTCGGGTGTGACGCTCGACGGGTTTGGCGGGGTTCACCCATTCGGTGCAGCGGTGGCGATCCCGGGCGGGTATGCCTACTGGCCCAACTGGAACATCGCCCGGGCGGTGCGGCTCTCGCCATCCAGTACGCCCGGCAATCCCCAGGGCTACACGCTCGACGGGTTCGGCGGCCCACACCCGTTCGGGGGCGCGCCGACGATCTATTCCTATGCCTACTGGCCTAATCGCGACGTCGCCATACAGCTTCTCGTCGAGTAAGTAAGGAAGGAAGCGGGAAGCCGGGCCGCGCAGGAATCTGCCGGTTCGTTTCGTCGAACGAAACAGCGGGAGGTTCTTTGCGTTATGCCGAAACGTCTTCTCGCCGCGATACCGGCGGCCCTGCTCCTCGGGGGGTTTCAGGCCGGTGCCGACCTGGGTCCGGCATGGGTCTACGGTCCAACCCTCACGTCCAGAGTGAGCCAACCGGCGTACATCAAAGACGAACACGTCAGGCCTGTCACCGGACGGCCGGCGGTCCACGCGGTCCGCAACCTGATGCCGACCATCACCGTGGCCAGTGGATCTTCGGCCCAGCGTGCCCACGTCCTGGGCGCCAACACGCTGACCGCCAATGACCTGTCGAATGCCTTCCTGACCCGACCCTACCTGGGCCTGCACCCCGCGGTGTCGATTTTCGACCATTGCAACCCTGACTACAGCGTCGACGGCAAGATCTGCGACTCGGGCGGTGGCATCGCCTACTCGTCGAACGGCGTCGACCCGTCGTTTTCCAAGGGCTACGCCTACACCCGTGGTGGCAGCGACTATGTCTACTACGACGGCCACAACGGATGGGATCTGCCGCTGAACTACGAGAATGTCCGGGCCGCGGCCGGCGGCACGGTGTCCCTGGCCGGGACGGATTCCATCAATCCCTGCTTCGGCCAGACCATCATCATCAATCACGCGAATGGCCTGAGCACCCGCTATGCGCACCTCAACGCGATCTACGTGAGCGTCGGTCAGACCGTTGATCGCGGCACCGTTATCGCCCAGAGCGGGAATACCGGCTGCAGTACTGGTCCGCACCTCCACTTCGGCGTGTACATCACAAGCTCGTGGACCGCCATCGATCCGTTTGGCTGGACCGGTCCAGCTGGAGGCGATCCGTGGCCTTCCGATATGGGCGATCTGTGGTTAACCGGCAACCCGATGGACCCGCTGCCGCTGGCTCCCCGGAACGTGACCGCGGTCGCCGCCAACCAGTCGGCCGTCGTCAGCTGGCAGCCGCCAACCTTCGATGGCGGCCTGCCGATCCTGCAGTACGTTGTCCAGGCGACACCCAGCGGTGCTCAGGTGAGCGTCAGCGGCAACAACCTGACCGCGACGGTCACCGGACTCAGCAATGGAAGCTCCTACACCTTCGCGGTCCTGCCACAGAACGCCGTGGGCAACGGCTATTGGTCGGCCCAATCGAACAGCGTCGTGCCGACCTCAGTGCCGTGGCCGCCTTTGAATGCCAGCGCAGGGCCCGCCAACTATGGCGCGACGGTCTCCTGGTCGCCGCCCTCGTATGACGGGGGCACGCCCGTAACCGGCTACACCGTAACCGCCTCTCCTGGCAATGCTTCTGTTACCGTCGGCGCCGGTACGCGGAGCGCGCTCGTCCCGTCGCTCACCCCGGGGACGAGCTACAGCTTCACGGTGGTGGCGACCAATGCGAATGGCAACAGCGCGCCGTCGAACGTGACCAACGGCGTCACGCCCTATCCGGTGCACAACATCTACACCATCGATGCCTACGGCGGCGTCCACGGAGACGGCAGCTCGGGCAACCCGCACATGTCGGCCTACTGGCCGGGCCAAAGCCTGGTTCGCTCGGCCGTCCTGCTGCCCGATGGTTCGGGTGGTTACGTCCTCGACCAATTCGGCGGTCTTCACGAATTCGGGTCAGCGTCGCCCGCCGGACCGACCGCCTACTGGCCGAACAGCGACCTGGCGCGCGACGTCGTGCTCCTGCCCAGCTCGACCAGCGCGCATGCGTCCGGCTACACCCTCGATTCGTGGGGTGGAATTCATGCCTTCGGTGGCGCGCCCATCGTTCCGGTCTTCGCCTACTGGCCGAACAGCAACCTGGCCAAACGCATGGTGCTGCTGAGCGACGGCACCGGTGGCTACACGATGGATTCGTGGGGCGGTCTCCATGCCTTCGCGGTTGGTAACAACCCGATGCCACCCGCAATCACGAACTTCGCCTACTGGCCACACTGGGATATCGCGCGTGACATCGTGCTCACACCCGGAAGCACGGCGGCCAACGTGTCCGGCGTGACCCTGGACGGCTTTGGCGGACTGCACACCTTCGGCACCGAGAGTCCGGTGGCCGCGGGCGCCTATTGGAGCGGATGGGACATCGCCCGCGCGGTGCGCTTCACCACTACCAGCACGGCGGCCCATCCCCAGGGCTGGGTGCTCGACGGCTGGGGCGGTTGCCATGCCTTCGGTGGCGCGCCAGAAATCCCGATCGGCGGCTACTGGCCGAACACCAATCTCGCCGTGCAACTTATCGACCAATAGATGGCGCGATGATCGGGGCCGGATCCGTCCGGCCCCGATCATCAGTTGCTGAACCCGCGCAAGGGTCTCCGCCACGAAGAGGGATCGCGTGCCGATGAATCTCGTCCGAGGTCGGTCACCGCGCGAAACGCTATCGGAGCTGATACTGATCATTCAAGGCAAGCGCAACCGGCCCGTACGTCCCGACGTTACATCGACGTTATAATCGGCGGGCCAGGTTGGGGAGGCATCGGAAGGGAAGGCACGCTCCACTATTGGCCGCCATCGCGGCTGCTTTGCTGTGGGCGCTGGCAAGCTCGAGCTCAGCCTTAGCCGCCTCACCACACCCACGGGTCGACACACCACCGTTGCACATCCACCGAGCGGCGACTCCCGGCTACGTCAACGGCTACCAGCCAGCGCAAATCCGGCACGCCTATTCCCTCGATCAGCTGGCCTGTCTTGGAAACGCGGCCAGCCCATGCGGGTCCGGACAGACCGTCGGCATCGTCGATGCCTATGACGACCCGACGGTCGAAGCCGATCTCCAGACGTTCGACAATCAGTTCGGTCTGCCGGCCTGCACCATCGCCAACGGCTGCCTGACCAAGGCCACGCCGCAAGGGGCCCCGCCGCTCGATGCCAGCTGGGCCGAGGAGATCTCCCTCGACGTCCAGTGGGTGCACGCGATTGCGCCCGGAGCGAGGATCGTGCTGGTCGAATCGGTCGACAAGGTCAGCGATCACCTGCTGGCCGCGGTCGACTACGCCGTCGCGCGCGGCGCCTCCGTCGTGTCGATGAGTTGGGGCAGTCCCGAACAGAGCGACGAGGCGCTCGACGATAGCCACTTCAATGTCGCGGGTGTGAGCTTCGTCGCGGCCTCGGGCGACAAAGGGGCAGGCGTTCAGTATCCGGCCGCATCGCCCTACGTCGTCAGCGTCGGCGGCAGCAGCCTGCCACTCGATGCCCTCGGCTCGCTGACGGGGCCCGAGGTGGCGTGGACCGGGAGTGGCGGGGGCGCGAGTCTCTACGAAGCACAGCCCTCGTATCAGATGAATTTCGGCATCACGGCAACGAAGCGGGTGACGCCAGACGTCGCCTATGACGGTGACCCGAGCACCGGCGTGGCGGTCTATGACTCGACCCCCGTGAACGGGTCAAGCGGTTGGTATGACATGGGCGGCACGAGCGCGGGCACACCGCAGTGGGCCGCGCTGCTCGCCGATGCCAACGCGCTACGGACGAGCTCGCTGTCATCGACGAACGGCATCCTTTATCAGGCCGCCACGGGATCGAGCTACAGCGCGAACTATCGCGACATTGTGAGCGGCAGCAATGGGACCTGCGGCGCATCCTGCACCGCCGGGCCCGGTTATGACACGGTGACCGGTCTGGGGGCTCCGCTCGCTTCCGGGTTGATCCCATTTCTCGCACCCGGCGCCGCGCTGGCACCAACACCTACGCCCACTCCAGCTCCAACACCTACGCCCACCGCAACGCCCACGCCGACAGCAACACCAACGCCTACGCCAACACCAACGCCGACACCCACATCCACACCCACGCCGACCGCAACCCCAACCCCCACAGCGTCCGCGACCCCGACGCCAACGCCAACTCCGACCGCCACTCCTACTCCAACGCCGACCCCGACCGAGACAGCCACTCCCACGCCCGCGCCGACACCATCACCGAGCGCCCCTCATTCGCTGAGCGCCTACACGCTCGACGGCTTCGGCGGACTTCATGCCGACGCTGGGTCGGCGGCGATGAACGACAGCGCCTACTGGCCCGGCTGGAGAATCGCTCGCTCAGCCGCGCTCCTTCCCGGCGGCGGTGGTGGCTATGTCCTCGACGGCTACGGCGGTGTCCACGTCTTCGGCAACATCGCCAGCGTCCCCACGGCGTACTTCGGCTGGGACATCGCCCGTGACATCGTCTTCCTGCCGTCGGCGACAGCGGCCAATCCACAGGGCTACACGCTCGACGGATTTGGCGGCGTGCATGCCTTCGGCGGCGCGCCGCCCATTTATGGTGGTGGGTACTGGCGAGGATGGGACATCGCCAAGCGGTTCGCGCTCTTGAGCGATGGATCCGGCGGCTACATCCTCGATGGTTTCGGCGGTCTACACGCCTTTGCAGTCGGCAGCAACGCGATGCCGCCGCAAGTGGCGAGCGCCTACTGGGGCGGCTGGAACATCGCGCGCGACCTCGCGCTTGCGCCCGGCAGTACCGCGAGCAACGTCGCGGGTGTGACGCTGGACGGCTTCGGCGGCGTCCATGCCTTCGGCGCCTCCGGTGCCATCCAGGGCGCGACGGGTTACTGGCCAAATTGGGACATCGCACGCGCCGTTCGGTATGCGCCGGACAGTACGGCAGCCAATCCAAAGGGCTGGGTGATGGACGGCTGCGGCGGAAGCCATGCCTTTGGGGGCGCACCGGCGATCCCGATGGGCGGGTACTGGCCCAATTGGGATATCGCAGCGCAGCTGATCCTGCGATAGCCGCGGCCAGCTCCCACAACGACACAAGCTGGTAACGGCACAACAAGGGCCTATTCGGAAATCGCTCCAGAATTGACAGGTCGCGAAAGCCCGACCTGCGCTCCTCGGTTGTTTCCCTTGTGGGAGGAAATTTCCGTCGTTCACTCATCGTCACTTGTGCGAGCGCGATCGGGATTGCGTGCTCCATCGGCCAAGCGGCTGGCGTCGCAGCTGTTGATCCCTACAACACCTCGGCGCAGCAGACGCTGATCAACCAGGATCGTGCCCAGAACGGCGGGCTCGCGCCGCTGGCCTGGAACGATTGCCTCTACAACATTGCGAAGCAGAATGCCGATCGCATCGCGGCGCAAGGCTATCTCTCACATACGAATGGTCCGACGCTCGACCTGGCTTGTATTGCCGGATCGACCTACGCGGGCGAGAACATCGCCTATGACTCGAGCGGCATCGACGACGCACTGGCGAACAACATGTTCATGAACAGCGCGCCGCATCGGGCCAACATCCTGGGCAACTACAACCTCGTCGCCACGGCCTGGACCGTCGCCCCCAACGGCTACGGCTACATTGCCGAGGAATTCCTCAATGCCCCCGTGCCGATGCCCAATCCGAATCCAACGCCGAGCCCCTTCAAGGCGATGGTAACGCTCGACGCCTTCGGCGGCGTCTATCCCAATGGCAGCACCGCGGCGATGGCCGGCACCGGCGTCGAGTACTGGAACTGGCGGATCGCACGCGCCGTCGCGCTGCTTCCCGACGGCTCGGGTGGCTACATCCTTGACGGCTACGGCGGTCTCCATGCCTTTGGTGCGGCCGGTGCCGCGCCGGCGACGGCCTACTGGCCCGGATGGAATATCGCGCGCGACGTTGTCCTGCTCCCGACCTCGACCGCATCGGCGCCGCAGGGCTACACCCTTGATGGCTTTGGAGGCGTCCATCCCTTCGGCGGCGCCCCGGCCATTCACGGCGGTGGGTACTGGCCAAATTGGGATATCGCCAAGCGCATGGTCTTGCTGAGCGACGGCAGCGGCGGCTACATCCTCGACGGTTGGGGAGGTTGCCATGCCTTCGCGGTCGGCAACAATCCACTGCCGCCGCGCGTGGTGAGCGCCTTTTGGCCCGGCTGGAACATCGCGCGGGATATCACGCTCACGCCCGGCAGCACCGCCAGCAATGTGTCGGGTGTGACGCTCGATGGCTTTGGAGGTGTCCATCCCTTGGGCACCGCAGGCGCCATCCAGGGTCCGACCGCCTATTGGCGAAATTGGGATATCGCCCGCGCGGTGCGGCTGTCACCGCAATCGACGGCCGCCCAACCCCAGGGCTGGGTGCTTGATGGCTATGGCGGACTTCATGCCTTCGGCGGCGCGCCGGACGTCTACTCAGGTGGCTTCGTCCCCGGCCGCGACGCGGCAGTTGATCTGGCTGAGCAATAGTCGTCCGTAGAATGGCGACAACATGCCGACGTACCAGGCTGATGCCGTGGTGCTGCGGCGGCTCGATTACGGCGAAGCCGACCGCATCCTCACCCTGCTGACGCGCGAGCACGGCAAGCTGTCGGTCATCGCCAAGGGATCACGGCGCGCCAAGGCGCGGGCGGCCAACGGGCTCGATCTCTTCGCCCACTCGCAGATGATGCTCGCCAAAGGTCACAACCTCGATGTCGTCGCCCAGGCGGAGCGGCGCGGCGACGTCCGCCACATCAGCGGCGACCTGCATCGCACGGCCTACGCCTGCCTCGTGGCTGAGGTCGCTGACAAGGTCCTCGAAGAACGTCATCCGGTGGACGACGTCTTCGAGCTGGTCGTCACCACCATCGAGCGGCTCAACGTTCCCCAGCGATCACCCCGCGCCGAGAGCGCGTGGTTTGTGATGCGCATCCTGGACCTGCTCGGCTATCAGCCGCAATTGCTCGACTGTGCCGGCTGCAATCAACCGCTTCCCGAGGCGGCCGCCTGGTTCTCGCCGCTGCTCGGCGGCATCCTCTGCCGGCGCTGCGGCGCCCACGACCAGGCCGGATCGCCGGTCTCGGTGAATGGCTTGAAAATCTTGCGCGTCATGGCCGCCGGCGATGCCGCGCTCTACGATCGCGTCCGCCTCTCGCCCGAGCTGCTGCACGAAGTCGAGGCGGCGCTCGAGGCCCAGCTCGAGTATCACCTCGATCGCCACCTCAAGAGCCTCGAATTCATCCGGGGCATCCGCGGCTAGATGGCGACTGCGCCCGTACAACGCCCCGAAGGCCCGACCTTGATGGAAAAGCTCGTGTCACTGGCGAAACGGCGCGGCTTCTTCTATCAGTCCAGTGAGATCTACGGCGGCATCCAGGGGATCTACGATGCCGGACCGCTCGGCGTGGCGCTGCGCAACAACATCAAGCGTGCCTGGTGGCGCTCGATGGTCGAGCTGCGCGACGACGTGGTCGGCATCGACGCCGGCATCCTGATGAACCCCAGAGTCTGGGAAGCCTCCGGCCATGTCCAGAACTTCACCGACCCGCTGGTCGAATGCAAAAAGTGCCACCAGCGATTTCGCGCCGACCAGGTCAACGGCCCACGCCATGAAGACGACGGCGGCGAGTTCACCGAAGCCCGCCAGTTCAACCTCATGTTCAAGACCTTCATCGGCCCCGCCGAAACGTCCAGCACCCAGGTGTACCTGCGTCCCGAAACGGCGCAGGGCATCTTCGTCAACTTCGCCAACATCCTGAATTCCACCCACATGCGCCCACCCTTCGGCATCGCGCAGATCGGCAAGGCCTTTCGCAACGAGATCA
>CAZRMD010000027.1:0-22961 GCA_964601135.1 uncultured Actinomycetes bacterium
TCTCGGCCTGGTCGCCTTCGATGACCCACGCTTCCAGGCACACATTTATCAGTGCTTCAATTGCCGGGCCTGCGAAACCGTTTGTCCCTCTGGCGTCCAGTTCGGGGCGGTGATGGAAATGGCCCGGGCGCATACGCCGCCGCAAAACCGGCGAGACCGGATGGTGCGCGCGCTCCTGCTGAATGGCTTGCTGCCGCACCCTCGACGCCTGCGGGCTGCGGGATGGCTCTACCGCCTGGCGCTCGCCGTACGGCTGCCGGAAGTGCTGCGCCGAACCGGCGCCTGGAAGGTTTTGCCGCTCGGAAAGTTTGCGGCGTTCCCTCCCGCTGGCGACACCAGACCTGGGCAGACTCCGCTGCCGCAGGTGATGCCGGCGCATGGCGCCCGCCGTGGGCGCGTTGGCCTGCTGACGGGTTGCATCCAGGACGAGATGTTCCACGGGACGAATCGCCGCACCGCGCTTTCGCTGGCCACGAACGGTTTCGAGGTCGTCACACCTGGGCAGCGTGTGTGCTGTGGCGCACTGGCCTCCCACGCCGGCGAGGCGAGAACCGCCGAACGGCTGGCCGCGCAGACGATGGACGCGTTCGCCGCGTTGCAGACGGACGCGGTGATCGTGAATGCGGCGGGCTGCGGCTCCAACATGAAGGAGTACGAACTCCAGCTGCGGAATGATCCACGGCGGCGGGACGCTGGAAAGGTTTTCTCGCAAACGGTCCAGGATGCTTCTCAGTTCCTGATCGACCGCGGCCTCCAATCACCGACGCGCCGCATCCCACTGCGAGTCGCCTACCAGGATCCATGTCACCTCATCCACGGCCAGAAGGTATTCCAGCAGCCTCGTCAGGCGCTGAAGATGATCCCGGGCCTCGAGCTCGTGGACATGAAAGAAAGCGACTGGTGCTGTGGATCGGCGGGCGTCTACAACCTCACCCATCCGGAGATCGCCGAAGAGGCTCTGACCTGGAAGGTCCAGCACATCGTCGAATCCGGCGCCCAGGTCGTGGCTTCGGCGAACCCCGGATGCATCCTGCAGATTGGCATGGGACTGCAGCGCGCCGGACACGAGATCCCGATCGTGCATGTGATGGACCTGCTTGGCTGGGCCTATGGCGACGACGGTGAGATGCCGCGCACCATCCGCCGCGCCATGATGTGACCACGGCCGCCCTCGCTCGACCCGGCGCGCTCGAGGATGCCTGGCTCAATGAGCTGTCGGCGCGGATCTGGTCCAAATCGGAATTTTCCATGGTGCCCATCGATGTCGATACCGTGCCACAGAGTCCATACGGCGGTCCGCCACTCGATGATCGCGGGTTGCGAATCGTGTTCTGCGGCATTCCCTCGGATTACGGCACCTCCTTCCTGCTCCATCTGATCGAGCAGCGGGCAAACCTGGTGGCCGCGGTCTCCAGCGCGCGCTGGCAGCGAACCCATCCCAAGCCCGACCTGGTGGCGCGAATCGCTGGACACCTCGGTCGTCCCGTCGAGGTGACCGCCGATGCCAATGCCGATGCATTTATCAGGAGCCTGGATGGTTACGCGCCCGACGTCGTCGTGATGGCCAGCTTCGACCAGATCCTGACCGCGCCGACGCTGGCAGTGCCGCGGCGCGGGTGGCTCAACGTCCATCCGTCGTTGCTTCCCCGCCACCGCGGACCGGAACCGATCTACTGGACCATCGCCCAGGGCGACCGCGACGCCGGGATCACCGTCCACCTGACGGAACCTCGGATCGATGCCGGACCGATCCTTGCCCAGCGCCGGATCGAAGTCCGTCCCGACGACACCGCCGGCAGCCTGGGCAAGCGGCTGGTCAAGGAGGGTCTCGGCGCCCTGGACGAGACTCTGGCATCGCTGCAGACCGGACGTGCCAGGCCGATGCCGGTCGACGTCAACCACGGCACGTACGAGCCGCCTGTCCGCCAGACCGAGCTGGACTGGGACCAGCCGTTCGTCCAGATCGACCGTCTGGTTCGAGCCGGCCACCCGGATCAGCCACCGTTCTTCACCTATCGAGGGCAGCGCCGCTTCGTCGACGCCGTCCGTTACGGCAAGCCACGCGCCCGCGAACCGCTCGGGGTGAGTGGTGGCGAGCCGTCTGGCGAGCTCCTGGCGGCGGTCCGGGACGCGGTATTGGGCGTGCGTTGGCGACCGGTTGGCCATACCCACGCGGCTCGGCCACTTGCCAAGCAGCATTTCCCGTGACCCCGGCGTTACAGTTCGATCCGTCGGTATGGCGAATCGCAGGCCCTATAATTGGGGCACATGGCTCAAGAAATGATCGAACAGGACACGCAGCTCATCAGCATCACGGACTCGGCGCTCAGCCAGTTACGCGACCTTCTGCAAAAGCAGGGACGCCCGGAAATGGGCTTGCGCGTTTTCGTCCAGCCCGGAGGTTGTTCGGGAATGTCCTACGGGATGGGCTTCGAGGACCAGGCGGAGGAAGGGGATGCCATCAGCGAGGTTGGCGGCGTGCGCCTCTTCGTCGACTCAGTTAGCGCCCGCTACATCAAGGGGGCCGAGATCGACTTCGTCGACAGCCTGATGGGCGGCGGTTTCACTGTCCACAACCCGAATGCCATCTCGAGCTGCTCATGCGGGAGCTCGTTCGACACCGGCGGTGACGCCGGCACGGCTCGCGGCTGCTCCCACTGATCTAAGTCTCTTCAGGAACCCCGTTCGCCTCGGCAACATGGAGTTTTGCTCCATTTCTTGCTGAGTGCTGTTTGGGGACATTTGCACCATCATCGGCTGCATTGACCCGGTTACCCTTCGGCGCTACGCTGGTGCCCTCCAAGGTAATAAATGGCAACCCCGCCTCGCGTCCTGATGATCGAAGATCATCCAGAGATTGCCGAGCTGTACCAGCTCAAGTTGCAACTCGACGGCTACCGAGTGGCGGTCGCGACCAATGGCATCACCGGTCTGGAGATGGCGCGCGGCTTATTGCCTGACCTCATCCTGCTCGATATCCACCTGCCGCAGCTGGACGGATTGCAGCTTCTTAGCAAGCTCCGCGAGGACGAGGAAACCCGTGAGCTCGCCGTGGTCTGCTTCACGGAGGACGATAGCCCGGAGCTGATGCACGCGGCTGAACGGCTGAATGCCGCCGCCTATCTGCTGAAGTCGCACCTGCTGCCCAGCCTGCTCAGCCGCACCGTCGCGGAAGTGCTGCGAAATCATGGGCAGCTCCCGGTCCATCTCGACCCGGACGCTGCCCGGCAGGCGTCCTGATCGCAAAGTTCTTAGCACCTTCTTAGGCCGGCGTCATCATTCCCTGACTCTCGTCCGCCATCATGTACGCGTGGCGGCGATCCGTCGGTACCCTGCGCCGGCCGTCGTCTTGCTCCTGCTCGGCGCGCTCGTGGCCGGTGCGGTGAGTGCCGAGATCATCCTCGCCCGCCAGCATCCAGCCGCGCCGGCTGGGTTCGGTAGCGCGTCTACGGCAGGTGCGATTGCGAGCCAGCGTCCCATCTCGGCCGCGGCGATTTATCAGCAGGCGTTGGCCGGCGTCGTCACGATCACGACGCAGGCCGGCGGCCTTCGTGCTCGCGGCCAGGGTACGGGTTCCGGCATGGTGCTGAACCGCAACGGGGAGATCCTCACCAACGCCCACGTCGTCAGCGGCGCACGCCAGCTCCAGGTCAGGTTTCACGACGGGACGACGGCAAGCGCGACGGTTACGCGCACCGACCCGGCCCACGACCTCGCCGTCATCCGGGTCTCGGCGAAAGCCTCGAGCCTGCATCCGCTGTCCCTGGGGAATTCCGATACGGTACTCATCGGAGACAGCGCCTACGCGATCGGCGCACCGTTCGGCTACCCAGAGTCGATGGTCGCCGGGGTGATCTCTGGCTTGAACCGAACCGACGACGCGTCCGGCCTGCATGGTCTGATCCAGACCGATGCGCGGACCAACCCGGGCAACTCTGGCGGTCCGCTGCTGAACACGCTTGGCCAGGTCATCGGGATCAACGTCGCCATCGACAGTCCGGTTCAGGGCAGTGTGGGTGTCGGCTTTGCCATCCCGGTCAATCTCGCCAGGCAGCTGGTCGGTTCCAGCGAAGGCGGCGCCGGAATCTAGCGAGCTCCGTCCTTACGGCTCGAGGATGTGCACCGCCGTCAGATTTCGATACAGCTCGTCGTAGTCGAGGCCATAGCCAACCACGAAATGGTTGGGGATGTCGAACCCCTTATAGGCAATCGGGACCGGTTTAATTCGGCGCTCTTCCTTGTTCAGGAGGACGCAGAGCTTGAGTGAGGATGGGCGGTGGCGCTGCACATGCTCGAAGAGAAAGGAGGTCGTCAGCCCGGTGTCGATGATGTCCTCCACCATCAGCACGTCGCGCCCGGCGACGTCCATCGACAGGTCTTTGAGCAGCTGGACATGGCCCGAGGATTCGGTCCCCGAGCCATAGCTGCTGACGGCGACGTAGTCGAAATTCACGGGGACCTCGATGTGACGGCTGAGGTCGGTGGCAAAACACACCGAACCTTTCAGGACGGAGAGCAGGATCAGGGGCCGGTCAACGCCGGCGTAGTCCTTCGAGATCTGGCCGGCGAGTTCCTGGACGCGGCGTTGAATGGCGTCGGCGCTGAGGAGCTGGCGACCGAGTTTCAATTCGGTAGTGGCGATGGTCGGGCCAACTTTACTCGGTGGGCGCGACCAGGAAGATCCAGATGTCCCAGGCGACATGACTGATGATCAGGGGCGCCAGGCGCCCTTCCCGCGCATACAGCGCCCCCCAGAAAAGACCCGCCGTCCCGGCGGCGCCGGTGAGCGTCAGGTTCTCCGACACCAGGTGCACGGCGCCATAGGCGGACGATGCCAGCAGCCAGCTGGCGATCGTGCCATAGCGCCGCTGCAGATTCCGCTGCACCAGCCCGCGCCAGAACAGCTCCTCGCCCGGGCCGATGGCCAGGGCGAGCGCGGTGGCAATTGCGGGACGGGGCGCTGCGGTGCGGAGCTGATAGATCGCTCCGATTTCCTGCGCTCCGGCAGGCATGATCCGGCGGGCCATCACGTCGCCCATACGAAAGATCCCGTAGAGCGCGGCCGCCGAGACAAGTCCGGTACCCAGATCCCGAAATCGGGGTCGCTCGCGCCGCGTGGCCGGCTCGCTGGCCAGCGCGTAGAGGCCCAGGCCGCCGACCCCCAGCGTCATCCGGACCCAGAACCGCGAGCGTGGCCCGCGAAAGGCCGCGGCCCAGGCAGTCGTCGCCAACGTGAGGCCGAGCAGAACGCGCTTCAGCGCAGGGCCGATCCGGCGACCAGCCCGACCAGCAGCAGCGCCCCAAAGGCGCTATGTAGACGGGCGGTCATGAGGTCGATCATGGCGATGGCACGGAGGTGGCCTTCGGCTCCCAGTTCGGCCGATCGGAGGATCCACGCCATCAACGGCAGGCTGAGCAGGGTGAGCAGCGCCAGCCGGGGCAGCGCGCCCACCATCACGGCCAGGCCGACGGCAACATAGGCGCCCAGGACGAGCATCACGTAGACCCAGTGCGCGCCTTCGCGTCCGAGTTGGGCCGATAGCGTGGTGAAGCCGTGGCGCGTATCCTCGGCGACGTCGCGCCATTCGTTGCCGTGCAGGATGGCGGCGACCAGCAGCCCGACGGGCACCGACACCACGATCAGGCTGGGATCGAACCGGCCGGTGACGGCGTAGTAAGAGCCGATCACCATCAGCGGGCCCATCAATACGAAGACCAGCGGAAGCCCCAGCGCGCGGTATTTGTAGTGGAAGGGCGGCGCGGTATAGAAATAGCCGCCGATGAAACCGATCAGCCCCAACGCCACGATCGGCCAGCCGCGGTTGATGGTGAGAAAGATGCCCATCAGCAATGCCACCGCGAAGCCCGTCCAGGCCACGGCGAAAGAATCCCGTTCGCTGATCCGGCCCTTGAGGATGGCCATCGACATCCGGGGTGAGGTGATCGAGTCGATGCCGTGCCGCACGTCGTAGATCTCGTTGACGACGTTCGTCCCGATGTGCAAGCCCAGACCGCCGATCAGTGCGACAAGGAAGAGGACCCATTGCATCCGACCCTGACCGAGGGCGACCGCGCCACCGACGGCGACCGGGAGCAGGGAGGCGGTGAAGCTGAAGGGACGCATCACCTCCCAAACACCGCGGGCGCGACGAAGAATCTGCGCTCCCTCGCCGGTTGCCGCCCTGCCCACATCCGTCCGCGCACCCGGCAGGCGGGCGGCGGTTGCCGTCGAACCTTCTGATGCATAGGTGACCGCGGCGTCCAGGACGGCCTTGACCTGAGCCTCCTCCTGCAGGATGGGCTGCAACAGCGGCACGTCCATTCCGGCCTCGTGGTGGTAAGCCGAGGTACGGGCCGCGACTTCATCGACGGTGCCGCAGAGGATGAACGCATCCAGCAGCTCGTCCGGGATCAGCTCGCCGGCCTTGTGATAGTCCTCCGCCCGCCAGGCGGCCGCGATCTGGCTGCGCAGCTGCGGATCGAAACCGGCGCGCTTGAGGGAAATGTCACTGAGGACCGAGATCATGTAGATCACGAAGGGCTCGCGCTTGGCGCGGTTGAGCGCCTCTCTGCGGCTGCCGTCGATCAGGCACAGCAGGTAACCGCGAAACTCGATGTCACCGGCGGTTCGGCCGTGCGCCGCGGCGGTCTCCAGCACCCGGGCCCGCATCTTCTGATAAGCCGGCAGCGATTCGGCCGGGCGTCCCAGGTAGCCGTCGGCCTTTTGTCCGCAGAGGTCGAGGAAGGGCGTGCGGTAGGCAGCGATGTAGATCGGGATGCGGTGCGGCGGCTGAAACATCGGTTGCAATGGGGGAACCTTGTCGTTGAGCTTCAAGGGCTCGCCTCGCCAGAGCTGGCGGATCTGGTCCATGGCTTCGGACACCCGCGCAACCGTGTCGTCATAAGGGATTGCCATCTGCGATAGGCGCAGCGGAAGGCCACTGCCCAGCGCCAGCGTGCAGCGCCGTGGTGCCAGATCGTCGAGCGCCGACATCGTCATGGCGACCACCACCGGGTGTCGGGTGTACGGATTCAGCGCTCCTGCTCCGAGACCGATGCGACGGGTCACCTGACCGATCGCCGTCAGATAGGTGATCGGATCGCGTTCGAAGTAGCTGTCGTGGACCCATACCGATTCGAGGCCGAGATCTTCGGCCTGTCTGGCCCAGGCGGCCGTGTCTTTGACGTCGCCGCGCGCGGCAAGCCCGAGGCCGACCCGGCGCCCTAGCTCTGCCACGGGAACAGGATAATCGTGAACGTGGGGCAGCCTGCGCGGTCTGAGCAAATTCGGCGGATGTTCGATCAGGTGGCGCCCCGATACGATGTCCGCAACCGCCTGTTCAGCTTCAACCGTGACGCAGCGTGGAGGCGGCGGGCGGCCCGGCGGGCGAACCTGCAGCCCGGCAACACGGCCCTTGACCTCTGTACCGGGACCGGAAAGTTGGCCCATGAGCTCCTGAACTACGTCCGTCCGGGTGGCCGCGTGATCGGCATCGATTTCTCCCCCGCAATGCTCGAACAGGCGCGGCAGCTCGAGCCGGAGGTCGAATTTCGCCTGGGCGACGTCACGGATCTTCCGGACGCTGAGGGGAGTATCGATGCTGTGACCATCGGGTTTGGGTTGCGCAACCTCGTCGACCGGGAGGCCGCTTTGCGCGAGATGTTCCGCGTCCTGCGGCCCGCTGGCCGGCTCGTCATCCTCGAGTTCGCGCCCCCGCCGCAAGGCCCGCTGATGTGGGGCTATCGCCTTTACCTGGCGCGATTCATGCCGGCGGTGGCTGGGCTGCTCAGTCGGGATGAGGGCCAGGCCTACCGCTATCTGGCAGATACGGTCGCGAGCTTTCCGCTGCCGGCCGAGCTCGCCGCGCAGCTCCGGGGCCTCGGTTTCACGGTATCGATCGAGCGACTAACGGCCGGCATCGTCGCGATCCATACCGCGACCAAGGTGTGACCCGCGCCATGCCATCGCTGTGGGCGGCGCCGAATCTGCTGAGTTTTTCGAGAGTCGTGGCGGCGCCTATCCTCTACGCGCTGGTGGTGAGCAGCTGGAGGTTCGGCTTCCTGGCCGCCGCGATCGTCTTCGTTCTTGCCTCGATCACCGATACGCTCGATGGTGAAATTGCGCGTCGCCGACACCTCGTGTCACCCCTGGGCATCTATCTCGATACCACGTCGGACAAGATCCTGGTCGCGGTATTGCTGGTGGCGCTGGCGGTCGCTCATCTCGCACCGGGCTGGATGGCGGCCGTCATCATCGCCCGCGAGTTTCTGGTCACCGGCTTGCGGAGTTACGCGGCCGCGTTCGGGATCGTCATCCCGGCCGGCGGTTGGGGAAAGGCGAAGACGCTGATTACGATCGTGGCGCTCCTTCTCGTGCTGCTGGAAGGCGATGCGCGACAGGGCGGATGGCTCTCGGGTCAAGCCACGCCCGGCAGCCAATTGCTGAGCCCGCTGGGGCCTTTTACGCTGCCCATATGGGCGCTCCTGATTTCCGTGATCTGGACGGTCGGCTCGGGCGCCGAGTACATCCGGGAAGCCATCCCTCTGTTAACTCGCCAGCCTCCAGTCTCAACAGCAATTTCACGCTCGACCGAAGAACTATGAGACTGCGTCCTCCAATTCGGGTAGACGCGGAGGGATAGCGTCGAAGCTCCTAACGGATCTCATCCTCACTCGCGTCTAGAGACTGACTATATCCGCGCAGGATCTCTTGAGCATCCGCCGGCGTGATTAGTGCCATATTTACCGCAAAGGTTGCCACGGCTCCTGCGGCGTGCCAATAGTCGCGAAACAGTTCTAACTGGGAATGGTATCGGAGCTCCGCTGGTCGAGGACCGTTGACCCCGTCGAGATCCACAGACCTAACTGCGATGGCCTGCTGGAAGGCATCCCGGACCAGAGCGAGCGCCCGGTCGTGGACACCTTTCTTGTCCTGGTCCATTTGTCCAAGTGTATTGGCCACCCGTTACGCGCGCCAATGGCGTCAGCCGCGCCGGGGTTGGTCTCGGCTCAGCGTTCCTCGCGGACGTAGGGAACACCAAGCGAAGCTGGTGCGCCGAGTCGTTTGCGGGCCCAACCAGTCGAGACGAGCACCAGCACGACGACCGTCATCAGGTAGGGAAGGGATGCGAAGACTTCGGGTGGCAGGTGCACCTGCCGCGTCTGCAGGGTGAAGGCGAGGCTGGAGAGCGCACCGAAGAGGTACGCGCCCACGAGAGCAAGCTCGGGACGCCAGAAGGCAAAGATGACGAGCGCAATCGCGATCCAGCCGGCGCCGGATGTCATGCCATCGATCCAGCCAGGCGTGATCGCCAGGCTGAAAAAGGCGCCGCCAATTCCGGCCAGCGCCCCGCCAAGGAGAACGTGGATGTAGCGGTAGGCCGCGACATTGACGCCCATCGCATCCGCGGTGGCCGGCGACTCGCCGACGGCGCGCAGGTGGAGACCGGGTCGGGTTCGATAGAGATACACCAGGGTTACCGCTACGAGCAGCCAGGACGCGTAGGTCAGCGCGTTCTGATGGAACACGATGGGACCGAGCACCGGCACGTCTTTGAGCCCCAGCACGTTGATCGAATCGAATTCGTGACGAGCCGGCTTGCCGCCGAGATTGGCGACGTGTCCGATGTACGACGAGAGACCGCTGGCCCCCGCAAAGATCGTCAGTGCCAGACCGGAGACGATCTGGCTGGCGCGAAGACTGATCGTCAGGATCGCGTGGATGAGTGACGCCGCGGCGGCGGCCAAGGCGGCGACGATCACCGCCACCAGCAGGCTGAGTGACGATGGCCCACCGATCGTTTGCACGGCCCAGAAGCCGCTGACGGCGCCAATCAGCATCATCCCCTCGACACCCAGGTTGAGGACGCCGGATCGCTCTGCCAGCAGCTCCCCCAGGGCGGCAAACAGGAGCGGTGTTCCATAGGCAATGGCCGACGCTCCAATCACCACCAGGATGCTGTCGTTGATCATGCGGCGCTGACCGGCGCCGGCTTCGTCGCCGTTGGGGTTGCTGCGGCGCGAGCGCGGAACCGGACGCGATAGTGGACAAGCAATTCTCCGGCAAGAGCACAGAAGAGGATCAAACCCTGCAAGGTGCCAACCAGCCCAGCCGGAAATGTCGCTCCCTGCAGGCTGAATCCGGCGTTTGACAGGCCGCCGAGCAGAACCGCGACGAGCACGACGGCAAAGGGGTTGAGGCGAGCGAGGGCCGCGACGACGATACCGGCGTATCCAAACCCTGCCTGCTGCAGGCCACGGGGATCGAGGACATGACGGAAATCGCCGATCTCACTGGCGCCTCCGATGCCGGCCAGTGCACCGGACAGCGCCATCACGGCCACGATCTTCCGGCGCGTCCTCATACCGGCGTAGTGGGCCGCGGCGCGCGAGTCACCAATCACGCGCGCCTCGAAGCCAAAACGCGTGAGGCTATAGAGGAACCACAGGACCGCTGCCGCGACGATGCCCAGCATGAAGCCGAGCGGGATCGCAATGCCGCCGATTCCGAAGCTCGGCCAGCTTGCGGCGTCCGAAAGGTTTTTGCCTTGCGGAAAGACCCGTGCCGTGAAGGTCGAAAGGTCGCGCCAGTAGGAATGGCTGTCGAAGATCAGGTAGTTCATGATCAGCCCGCCAACGTAATTCAGCATCAGGGAGGTGATGATTTCGCTGGTGCGGGTGTAGGCCCGCAACAGGCCGGGGATGGCCGCCCAGACGGCGCCGGTGACCATTCCGCCGATGACCATTGCCGGGATGATGAGGAGCGTCGGCCGATTCGACAGCGCGAGGCCGATCCCGGAGGCGCCCACGGCTCCGAGATAAAGCTGGCCCTCGGCTCCGATGTTCCAGGTCTGCATGCGAAACGCCGCCGCAGCGGCGAGGCCGGTCAGGAGCAGCGGTGTCGCCGTGACGAGTGTGGCGCTCATCGCGCCCTCAGCGAAGAATCCTCGGTCGAGCAACCGACCCCAGGTCGCGATCGGATCGTGGCCAGTAACGCCCAGGATGAGGCCGGAGAGGATGCCGGCCGCAACCAGTGATCCTGCGGGAACAGCCACAAGCAGCCAGCGCGCTTCGGTCAGGCGCCGTTCGATGCGGATCACGCGGCTCCGGCCATCATCAGGCCAATCTCCTCAACGCGGGCGCTTTGCCGGTCGACAATCCCCGTAATCCGGCCGTCGTAGAGCACCGCGACTCTGTCGGCCAGCGCCAGAATCTCCTCCAGGTCCTCACTGATCAGGAGGATTCCCACGTCATGGTCGGCAGCATCCAGCAGCAAGGCGCGGACGGCGTCGGTGGCGGCCACATCCAGCCCGCTGGTTGGCGAAACAGCAACCAGGACACGCGGACGACTGGACAGCTCTCGCGCCAGCAGGACCTTCTGGATGTTGCCACCGGAAAGCTGGCGGGTCGGCGTCTGCGGCGAGGCGGCGCCGATATTGAAGCGCTCCATCAGTCGCAGGGCGTTGGCCCGAATGCGCCGAGGATGCAGGAAGCCTTGCGTCGAAATGGGTGCTTGCCGAAACGCCTTGAGGACGAGATTGTCTGCGACGCTCAGTGAGGGCGCGACGCCGGTCCCGAGCCGGTCATCAGGCACGTAGGCGATTCCTCGACGGATGGCCTCCAATGGATCATTGCCACGTGTCGGTCGTCCAGAAACCGTCACCGTCCCTGCCATGCGGCGCCGCATCCCCGCAACGACCTCGGCCAATTCACGCTGCCCGTTGCCGGCAACGCCTGCCACGCCCACGATTTCTCCGGCATGGACCGTCAGACTGACCTCGTGCAGAGCGGGGGTCCCCAGATCGCCCATCGCGCTCAGGTTGCGCAGCTCGAGGGCGATCTGTCGCTCGGGCCGGGCCGGACCCTCTTTCTTCTGCGTAAACACCACGTCGCGGCCGACCATCATCCGTGCTAGCTCTCGGGTGTTCGTCTGCTTGGTCATCACCGTGCCCACCACCTTGCCGCGGCGAAGCACGGTGACGCGGTGCGAGACAGCCATCACCTCTTCGAGCTTGTGCGAGATGAAGATGACCGCCCGCTGCTCGCCAGCCATCAGTCGAAGCGTCTGGAAAAGGTCACCGGCTTCCTGCGGCGTCAGCTGCGAGGTCGGCTCATCGAGGATCAGCACGCGTGCTCCGCGGTACAGAACCTTCAAGATTTCGACACGTTGCTGTTCGCCAACCGACAGTTGCCAGATGCGGGCCCGCGGGTTGACGGGCATGCGATACCGGCGGGCCAGCTCCTTGATCCGGCCGTCGATAACATCGGGTTCGAGCAGCAGGCCGCGATCCGCGGCATCGCGATGCCCGAGCACCAGGTTTTCCGCGACCGTGAACGACGCGGCCAGCCGAAAGTGCTGGTGCACCATGCCAACGCCAGCCTCGATGGCGTCGCGCGGTGCACCGAACTTGACCGGTTTTCCGTGGAGAAAGATTTCGCCTTCGTCAGGCAGGTAGAGGCCGGTCAGGATGTTCGACAGCGTTGACTTTCCGGCGCCGTTCTCGCCCAGCAGGGCGTGGATTTCCCCCTGGAGGACTTCGAAGTCGACACCATCGTTGGCGATCACACCGGGGAAGCGCTTGGTGATTCCCCGCATGGTCACCGCTGGAGGTTGCCCAGCGGTGACCACTTCAGTGTTGACGGCGTCTTCGGGGATCAGCCCTTCGGGTTGCCGATGACCCCTTGCACGAACCAGTCCATGCTCAAGATGTCGCTGAGGCCCAGCTTCTTGCCGTCAGGCACCTTCAAAGCGCCGGTCTGATCCTTCAGCGGCCCGGTGAACTCATAGAAGCTGCCGCTCTTGAGTGCGTTCATCTTGTCGTTGATCTGCTGCTGCACGGAGGCGGAAACAGACTTGCCGAACGGTGCGAGACCAATCATGCCGTCGGCGATGCTGCCGTAGTAGTTGTCGCTCTTCCAGCTCCCGTCCATGGCCGCCTTCACGCGCCGCGCGTAGTAGGGACCCCAGTGATAGACCGTTCCAGTCAGCCAGATGTCTGGCGCATAGGAAGACTGATCCGAATCGTAGCCACTCCACGGAACGCCGACCGCCTTGGCGGCGTCTCCCGTTGCGGGGCTGTCCTGCCCCTGGCCGATGGCGTCCACGCCGAGCGAGAGCAGGCTCTGCGCCGCTTGCTTCTCCTTGGTCGGATCGAACCAGGTGTTCGTCCAGACCACCTGGACGGTGGCTCCCGGATGCGTTGTCTGCGCTCCCAGGGTGACGGCGTTGATCTCCCGGATGACCTCGGGGATGGGGAAAGGCGCGACAAATCCGATCTTGCCCTTCTTGCTGGCCGCGCCCAGCGCCATGCCGGTCAGATAGTCGGCGTCTTCGGCGGCGCCAAAATACTCGCCCATGTTCGTGGAGGTTTTGAAGCCTGTGGCTTGCTCGAATTTGACGTCCGGGTGCTTCTGGGCCTCGCTGAACATCGCATCTTGAAAGCCGAACGACGTGCCAAAGATGATCTTGTTGCCGTCTCGGATCAGGTCCTCAACGACTTGCGCGACCTGCGGCCCCTCGGGCACGTTCTCCTTGTAGGTGGTCTGCACTGAACTGCCGAGCTGTTGTTCGACATACTTTCTGCCTTCGTCATGGGCTTGCGTCCAACCGTGATCGCTGGTGGGACCGACGTAGATCCAGGCCGCCTTGAATGGAGCGTTCGAGTTATTGCCGGTCGACGGTGTGCTGCCGCCGCAACCGGTCAGTCCCACCGCAGCAATCAAGGTCAGCGCGAATCGAACGGTCTTGTTCATATGGCTCCTCTCCCTGCCAATTCCCCCAACCCCAAGGCAAAATTCTAGCCCGAGGCGTCTGCGGTCACCAGCATTTTCTAACGATCCCTTACAGCTTGATCGCGGTTCGCAGCAGCGCTTTCAACCGATCGGGCTGGCGGCGATAACGCTCCCACTCGGCCGGCAGCTTGGTGGATTTCTCCAGGATTGCCCACAGCACCGAGTTGACCGGGGTGGGCACGTCGTAGCGCCGCCCGGCATCCACGACGGCGCCGTTGAGAAAGGCGGCTTCCGTCTTGCCCTTGCCGCGGCTGAGGTCCCACCAGAGGGACGGCATCTTCTTGCCCCGGGCACCACCCAACCGTGGTTCCAGGATCATCTGGGCCAGCAAGGGCGGCAGGCTCATGGCGCGACGAAGGGTAGGGATGGGCAGGCCCGGCAGGGGGACGACGTCCAGTCGCATGCGATCCATCACCGTCGCCGCTTCGCGAAAGGCTGCCCGCTCGTAGCGGAAGAGTTCGCTGTCGGCGAAGACATGGCTCGGCGGCAGGTCGAGGATCGCGCTCTGGGCGTTGCCCAGGATGTTGGCCAGCAGCTTCGACCATTTCATGGCTCGAAAGTCGGTATAGCGGCGGACCTTGAAACCCGCGTCGTGGAGTTTGCGCAGCAGCGGTCCGACATTGACCTCTGGCGAGACCGGCGCCAGCGCCAGACCACCGCGACGTGAATGCAGCTGGACGGTCCCCGGCTCATCGAGACTGACGGGAAGGGTCAGGCTGCCGGCCATCAGGGCTTGATCCGGCAGCGCCGCCGCGATCGCTTCCTCGTTGCCCACCCCGTTTTGAAAGCTGCCCAGGATCGTGCCCGGCCGGAGGGCAGGCTGCAGCTGGTCCAGGGCGTCCATCGTGTCGTAACCCTTGACCGTCAGGAACACGTAGTCGAAGGGTCCCCCCGCCTCCGCGACCGTGGGCTGGGCCGCGAGCACGGACTGACTGGTGACCTCGCCCCCCGCCACCATCCGGACGCCATCGCGCGCCACCGCTTCGACATGAGGCGCGCGCCCGACCAGCGTCACCTCGCAGCCGGTTTTGGCCAGCCTGGCTCCGATCATCGAGCCGACCGCGCCGGCGCCAAAAAAGAGGAATCGCATCGGAGGGCCCGCCGGGGATCGATCGGGCATCAGTGTGTCGTGAGCTTGAGCTCCCGGCCGGTCGCCAACCGTTCGATGTTATGCCGGTGACGGTAGAAGATCAGGCCGGCGAGGGCGAATCCAAGGAAGACGACCGACCAGCCAACCGGCCGCCATAACCACCAACCCGTAAGATGGAGGGCGATCAGGCTGAGAAAACCAACCCCCACGGCGATCAGCGACGAGAGCGAAGCCACGTGGGTGAGCCGGACGACCAGGAACCAGCTGAGGACGGCAAGGATCAGCGCGACGGGCGCGAGCGCCAGCATCACCCCACCCGTGGTGGCGACGCCTTTTCCCCCGCGGAACCCGAGATAGATAGGCCACGTGTGGCCGGCAACCGCAGCCAGCCCGACCGCGGCCAGGGCGATCTCCTGGTCGCCGAGGCCGAGCGCGATCCCCAGCATCACCGGAATGAAGCCCTTCAGCCCATCGAGCACGACGGTGAAGGCAAACGCGCCCGGGCCGCCGGCCCGGAAGACATTGGCCGCCCCGATATTGCCGCTGCCCAGCTTGCGGACATCCAGGTTGCGGTAGATCTTCATCACGACCCAGCCGCAGGGAATGGACCCGAGCAAATAGGCGAAGGCCACCAACGCGAGCACTTTTGGCATGGGGGCGTCCCGAAGGACGCTCTCAACTATAGATCGGCAGCTAGGGTACTGTCACCCATCCGCCTATCACATTTCTCGGGCCGCCAGAAGCGCCTTCGGTGGTCAAATCGCCGGCAGTTCCAACCTGAATTCGCTCCCAACGCCGGGCCGGCTATCGACCAGTACCCGGCCGCTGTGGGCGTGCGCCACCTCCTGCACGAGGTAGAGCCCGATGCCGAGCCCGACGAGATGGGCGGTCGCTTCGGTCTCGATCCTGGAAAAGCGTTTGAAGAGCCGGCCCTGGTGCTCCGGCTCGATGCCGAAGCCGTCGTCGAGCACTGCGACACTCCAGCAGGCGCCGGATCTACCCAATGTGACATCGATCCGGCCGGTCGGCCCGGATCTGAAACGGACGGCGTTGTCGAGCAGCTCGCGGATGGCCAGGTGCAGCCAGTAGCTATTCCCCTGGAGGGGCGCATCCAGGACGTCCAGCCGAAGGTCGATCGCCAGGTCCGCGAAGCGGCGCTGCTGCTCCTTCACGATCGGCTCGAGCAGCTCGACCAGGTCGATCCTCTCCTTCGCCATCGAGGGGCCGAGTTCGTCGAAACGGCCGACCAGGCTCATATCCATGATCAGGCGGCTCAGGAGCCGGCCTTTCTCGTAGATGCGGGATCCTGCCAGTTTCTGGTGGTCAGGAGTCAGGCCGCCCTGGGCCAGCAGGGACCCATAGCCGATGATGACGCTCAACGGGGTGCGCAACTCGTGCGCCGCCATGTTGAGAAACTCGGTCTTTGCGGCGTTCATCTCGCGCAGCCGGGCAACGTCAGGATCCTGGGAATCCGCCGGTCGAGCCATCAAGCCGGTGAGGCAGTGTTCCACTGACTGGTCGTCACCCTTCAGGGCACGGATAAACCAGTCCCAGCTCTGGCCGTCGATGACGACGGTGGCCGTCGCCGGCTGCCCACTTTCAGCGACCCCTCGGTACGGCCGGGGATCGGACAGCGGATGGGCGGGCGGAAGCAAGGCAGAAATGGTGAGCCCAGCCGCATCCGGCCGGCGAAAGACCTGCGCCATCGGATCGTTGGCGGCGAGCACCCGAAGGTCGCGAGCCTCGAGCACGGCGAGCGGGATCGGGATCGCCTGTAGCACCTCGATTACGGGCGTGGCGAAGCGTTCGGAGAGCGCCGTCTCGAGTAATTGCGCGAGCGCTTCAGACCGGCGATCCAATCGGGTTCCCTCCAACTTCGCTGATAGACTGGTCGACGGCCGTGCAAGACCCCGACAAACTTAATGATGAAACCACATATCAGCGATGTTTCGCCTGCGGCCAGCGAAACGACACAGGTCTGAAATTACGCTTTCGGCGCGAGGGTGATCGGATTCTTGCGGATTACCAGCCGCAAGAGCGCTACCAGGGATTTCCCGGGATCCTTCATGGCGGCGTGCTGGCCACGATGCTCGATGAGACCATGAGCCGCACCGGCGCGTTGCGTCGCGAATGGCTGATGACCGGCAAGCTCGATATCCGCTATCGCCGGCCAGCTCCGGTGGATCAGCCGCTGCGCGTCTGGGGCGAGATCGTCCGCGAACGTTCGGGTGCGGTCGATGCCGTTGGGGCGGTCGAGCTGGTGGACGGTACCGTGGTGGCCGACGCTCGTGGCATGTTTCTGCGGCTACCTGAAAACCTGGCTACGGCGACCGTAGCCGAGTATCCCGAGTTCATCAACTACTGGCAACCGTAGCTTCGTCGCGCTCTCATCTTTTCCAGCCGGAGCACGAGGAATTTCGTGCGACGGTCCGGCGCTTGATCGACAAAGAGGTCCGTCCGCACGTCGACGAGTGGGAGGCAGCCGGGCAGTTTCCTCGTGAGCTGTTTCGTCGCTTCGCCGCCCTCGACTTGCTGGGCCTGAAGTACGACGAAAAATACGGCGGAACCAACGCCGGCGTCATCTACGAGGCGGTCTTGTTCGAAGAGCTCGCGCGCAGCGGCTCGGGAGGCGTGGCCGCGGGCATCGGGGCCCACATCGCGATCGCCACACCACCCATCAATGACTTTGGCACCGATGCCCAGCGTCAGCGCTGGCTGGCGCCGGCCATCAAGGGCGAGAAGATCGTCGCTCTCGGGATCACCGAGCCCTCGGGGGGATCGGATATCGCGCACGTCGAGACGAACGCCCGTCGCGACGGTGATTCATACGTCGTCAACGGCAGCAAGATGTTCATCACCAACGGCGTCAACGCCAACATCGTGGTGGTGCTGGCGCGAACGAAGCCGGAGGGTGGACACCACGGTCTGACGATGCTCGTCGTCGAACGCGACACCCCCGGCTATAGCGTCGGCCGCAAGCTCGACAAGCTCGGCTGGCGGGCATCCGACACCGCCGAGCTCGTTTTCCAGGATTGCCGGGTTCCGGTCGAGAACCGCCTCGGCGAGGAGAACAACGGCTTCTATCTCGCGGTCGGCAATTTCCAGTGGGAGCGGCTGTGGATCGCGCTGATGTCGGTCGCCTCCGCCCAGCGCAGCCTGGAGCTGGCCGTCGACTATGCCGCGAACCGGGTGCAGTTCGGCAAGCCGCTGACCGCGATGCAGGTGATCCGCCACCAGATCGCCGACATGGCGCTCACGATCGAGGAAGCTCGGCAGCTCACCTACCACGCCCTCTGGCTCCACACGCAGAAGATCGCCTGCACCAAGGAAGTGTCGATGGCGAAAATCGCTGCCACCGAGGCCGATGTAAAGGTTGCCGACCGCGCGCTGCAGATCCACGGCGGCTACGGCTACATGATGGAGTACCCGATCCAGCGCGCCTGGCGCGACGCCCGCCTGGGTCCGATCGGCGCCGGCACCAACGAGATCATGCGCGAGATCATTGCCAAAGAGCTCGATCTCTAGCGCATCGGGTTTCCTCATGACCGACGCTGGCTAGACTCTAGTCGTGCCGTTCGAATTCAGTTTGCCCTTCAGCGCGATTGTTGGGCAGGAGCCGATGAAAAAGGCGTTGCTGCTCAACGCGATCGATCCCGGCATCGGCGGCGTCCTGCTGCGCGGCCATCGCGGCACCGCGAAGTCATCGAGTGTCCGCGCCCTCGCCAAGCTCTTGCCCGAATACAACGCCGTCGAGGGGTGCCCGTATCGCTGTGATCCGGCGGCGCCCTCGCGGTATTGCGACGGCTGCCGGCGGCGGGCGAAAGAAGGACCGCTGCCTTCTGTTTGCCTGCCGATGCGAATTGTCGAGCTCCCGATCAACGCGTCCGAAGACCGTCTGGTCGGCTCCATTGACATCGAGGCCGCCGTGCGTGCCGGCATGCGCCGTTTCCAGCCGGGCGTTCTGGCGGACGCCAACCGCAACCTTCTATATGTGGATGAAGTCAACCTGCTGGATGACCATCTGGTCGACGTCCTCCTCGACGCCGCCGCGATGGGCGTCAACGTCGTCGAGCGCGAGGGCATGTCCGTCGTCCATCCCGCGCATTTCATCCTGGTCGGAACCATGAATCCTGAAGAGGGGGAGCTCCGCCCGCAGCTGCTCGACCGGTTCGGGCTGTGCGTGGACGTCGAGACGCCGACTGACATCGACGAGCGGCTGCAGGTCATGGAGCTTGAGCGGCAGCTTCTCGAAGACCCGCGCTCAGTGCAACAGGCCTACGCCTCAGAGGAAGCCGAGCTGCGCCAGCGGCTGCAGTCCGCCACCCGACATCTGGATGACGTGCAACTGCCGGGTGCGATTCGGACCCTGATCGCGCGGCTCTGCCTGGATGGGTCCGTTGCCGGTCACCGCGCGGATCTCGTGGTTGCCCGCACGGCGCGGGCCCTTTCCGCACTTCGAGGAAGCAGCGCGGTCGAGCTCGCCGATGTCCTCGAGGCGCTCGAGCTGGCGCTGGCCCATCGACGGCGTGACGTCGCGATCGAGAAGCAGGTCCAGACCCAGGAGCTTGCCTCGCGGGCGGCCGAGCAGCTGGCCCAGATCCAGGCCACGATGCCGGCCGAGGCCAGCCAGTCTGTGCATGGCGAGGCGACCCAGCAAGAGGGCGCGTCGGGTGGTGACGCCCACGATGGCTGGACGACCGCCGAGTCCCCAGAGTCACCCAGTACAGAGGTCGAGGGCGAACCCGACACCGTGATCCAGCTTCGAACGTTTTCCGTCAAGAAGCTCGACCTGCCCCGCGAGCGCCAGACCAGACGGGCGGCCGGAAAGCGGACATCGACGAAGAGCAAGACCAAGCGCGGGCGTTACGTACGGAGCGCGCAAGCGGAGAAGGTGACCGATGTCGCTTTCGACGCGACCGTCCGTGCCGCCGCCCCCTACCAGCTGAGCCGCCGCCAGGCCGTCCCTGATGCGCCCAATCAGCTGCAGCTCGAGACCCAAGACCTGCGGCAGAAGGTTCGCGAGCGGAAGACCGGGAACCTGATCGTGTTCGTCGTCGATGCTTCGGCCTCGATGGATGCCGAGCAACGCATGCTTGCCACCAAGGGGGCCATCCTCTCATTGCTCCGCCACGCCTACGTCCGCCGGGACAAAGTGGCGCTGGTCGCCTTCAGCGGACGCAACGCACGCGTCGTTCTCCGCCCGACCTCGAGCGTCGACCTGGCGGAACGGCGGCTGGAGCGACTGGGTGTCGGCGGCACGACGCCCCTGACCCACGGCTTGATGACCGCCCTGAAGCTCGTCAAGACCGAGCGGCTCCGCGACCCCCAGGTCTATCCGTTGCTCGTGCTGATCAGCGACGGACGCGGCAATATCAGCCTGTTTGGGGAGGAGCCGTTGCTCGAAGCCCAACGGACCGCCGTGCAGATCAAGCAAGAGGGCATTCGCGCCATGGTGATCGACTCGACGCGCGATTACGGCAACCAGCCAGGATATCCGCGTAACCGGGTGACCAGCCTCTACGGTGCCTATGCCTTCAATGTTTGCAGCGACCTAGCCGAGCGGCTCGGTGGTCGATACTACGGGCTCTTCGACCTTTCACAGAATTCGATTGTGGATAGCGTGCAGCGTGAGATGCTAAGGACCGGGTCTGCGTGATGGAACGATTTGTCTATCCGTTCAGCGCCATCGTCGGTCAGGACAAGATGAAGCTGGCGCTCATCCTGAACGCGATTCACCCCGCGATTGGCGGGGTCTTGATCCGGGGCGAAAAGGGCACCGGCAAGTCGACCGCGGTTCGGGCACTGGCCCGCCTGTTGCCCGAGCTGACGGTAGTAGCGGATTGTCTTTATCGCTGTGACCCCGATGCCAACGAGGCCCTGTGTTCGGACTGCCAGGATCGGATGGCGAGGGGAGAGACCCTGCCACGGGCGCGCCGGCGGATGCGTGTGGTCGAGCTGCCGATCAATGCGTCGGAGGATCGTGTCGTGGGTGCTATCGACATCGAGGCAGCGATCAAGAGCGGCGAGCGCCGTTTCGAGCCCGGCGTGCTGGCCGAAGCCAACCGCAACATCCTCTATGTCGACGAGGTCAACCTGCTCGACGACCACCTGGTTGATGTCCTTCTCGATGCCGCGGCGATGGGCGTCAACGTGGTGGAGCGGGAGGGCATCTCGATCTGGCATCCGGCGCGCTTCATCCTGGTCGGGACGATGAATCCCGAAGAAGGCGACCTGCGACCCCAGCTGCTCGATCGCTTCGGCCTGACGGTCGACGTCGAAGGCATCAAGGACATCGGCCAGCGGGTGCTGATCGTGGAGCGGCGCGAGGAATGGGAGTCCGATCCAGCCACCTTCAGCCAGCGCTTCGCCGAGGAGGATGCGGAGGTCGGGCATCGGATCGCGGAAGCCATCGTCCGCTTTCCGCGGGTGGTCATGCCCGCGGCCATCCTCCGCTCGCTGGCCGAGTTGAATGTGAGCCTCCAGGTCGACGGTCACCGGGCGGACCTGGTCGGCCGGAAGGCCGCCCAGGCCCTGGCGGCGTACCGTGGCGTCCCCGAGGTGGGCGTTGGCGAGGTCAACGAGGTGGCCGAGATGGTCCTGGCCCACCGGGTCAAGGCTGCAGGCCGCCGCGAGCTCGGTGGCGTCACCCAGACCCTCCCAGCTTCACGGGCCTCGCGGAGCTAGCCTTCTCGGATCTGAAGAACTTGATATCGGCGCACTCATGTGATACGGTGTGGCCACACTAATTTTCCGAGCAGGGAGGTAACGTCAATGGTCAACGATCCGGAGCTCGAGCGTGAGGAGATCGGCGGTCGCGAGCCGATGGGCGATCCGGCGGAGACTGATCCGCAGACGACCCGGGAAGACTACGGCGTACCCGAAACTCCCGACGAGACCACGACCGAAGGCGAGCCTCGCGAGCGCGAGCTTCGCAACCGGTAGACATCCGGACGACAAAGCCAGCCCTAACCCGGCTGGCTTTTTTTGATTGGTCGATAAACTTCCGGGGTGTCTACGCCGACCAATCTGATCCGCGCGATCTCTGTCATCGCGCACGTCGACCATGGAAAGACGACGCTCTCAGATCGTCTGCTCGAGTACACCGGCACGGTCGCGCCTCGCGACATGGTCGAGCAAGTCCTGGACCAGCTCGATCTCGAGCGCGAGCGGGGCATCACCATCAAGGCGCAGGCGGTACGGATGCTCTACAAGGCCGACGATGGCAAGACCTATCAGATCAACCTGATCGACACGCCGGGGCACGTCGACTTCTCCTATGAAGTGTCCCGGGCGCTGGCCGCCTGTGACGGAGCCATTCTGGTCGTCGACGCCTCGCAGGGCATCGAGGCGCAAACCATTGCGAACGTTCACCAGGCGCTGGAGCACAACTTGCAGATCGTCCCGGTTGTCAACAAGATCGACCTGCCCCAGGCGAATCCCGAGCTGGTGCGGGAAGAGATCGAGAAAGTGATCGGCCTGCCCACCGAGTCGGTGATCTTCGCCAGCGCCCGACAGGGCGTCGGCACAAAAGAGATCCTGGAAGCGGTCGTTCGGGAGGTGCCGCCGCCAACTGGCAGTCCGGCCGCGCCCTTGCGGGCGCTGATCTTCGACGCCAAGTTCGACGCCTATCGCGGCGTCGTCACCTACATTCGTGTGCTCGAGGGAACGCTGCGCAAAGGCGTCCGGATCCAGATGATGCAGACGGGCAAGACCTTCGAGGCCGACGAGGTCGGGATCTTTCGGCCCGAGCGCACACCGATCGATGAGCTCGCAGCCGGCGAAGTGGGGTACGTAATCGCCAACATCCGAAACGTGCGCGACTCGAGGGTGGGCGACACGGTGACGGATGCCGATCGGCCGGCGGTGGAACCGCTGCCGGGCTACCGGCACGTCACGCCAATGGTATTTGCCGGGTTGTTCCCAACCGATAGCGATCAGTACCAGGATCTCAAGGAGGCGCTCGAAAAGCTGCAGCTCAACGATGCGTCGCTCGTGTATGAACCGGAGACGTCGGCGGCGCTCGGGTTCGGCTTCCGCTGCGGCTTCCTCGGCCTGCTGCACATGGAGATCGTGCAGGAGC
>CAZRMD010000028.1:0-2366 GCA_964601135.1 uncultured Actinomycetes bacterium
CGGGCGCGGAAAACCGAACGCGGCTATGAGATTCACGAGGTGATCGGCATCGCCGAACAAACCGCGCCGGTCAACAACAACGCCTACGTCAACATGGCGGCCAGCATGGTGCTTCGGGAAGCCGCCGGCTTCGCTCGCACCGTAGGGCAGCCACACGCCGAGAACTGGGAGCGCATCGCGGGGTGCCTGTACGTGCCGATCGATGACCAGCGGAAGTTCATCCGCAACCACGACCGGTACACAGCGGAGGAGAGGGGCAGAACGGCCGCAACACCGGAAGCGCTGGCCGGCCTCTTCCCCATCAACTATCCGGTGGACGCTCCAACTGAGCGCGCCACGATCGAGTTCTACCTGGGTCGCGCCGAGGAGTTCGTCGGTTCGCCGATGATGTCCGCGTTGCTGGGCGTCTATGCGGCGCGAATCGGGGATCGGTCAGCGGCGCGCGATTGGTTCGAGAAGGGCTATGCGGAGTTCATCGAGGACCCTTATGGCGAGACGAACGAGTTCAGTCGCAAACGCCATCCCGACAAGCCCCGCGTTGGTCCGTTCATGGCGAACCTCGGAGGCTTCCTCATGAGCTGCCTCTACGGGTTGACCGGCTTGGAACTCAGCTCGGCCGAGCCGGCCACATGGTTCAAGCGCCCGGTCGTCCTGCCGGAAGGCTGGGACGCCATCGAGATGGAGCAGCTGCACGTTCGGGGGAAAACGGCCCATCTGCTGGCGCCCCACGGCGATCCCAAAGCGACGCTCACGATGGACCGGTAAAGAGTCTGCCCACGTCTTCGTTGCCCTAACAACGCCTGCATGGGCGCGCATCGGGCTTCGATTTGCGGCCGGCAACCTCGTTGCTGGTCTAGCCATCATTGGGTTCGCCTCATCCTCATCCGAGGGTGGCTGCACTCGTACCTCACTTTTCTCCATCTGGCTCGCTATCCAGCTCGTCATGCCAGCAGCCGGTGGGATCGCCGCAGCGTTGTTGGACCGCGACCGGGCGGGTCCAGCCTGGCCAGGCCTCGCCACAGGCTGTGCCTCGGTGCTTCAGATGCTCGTTGCCTGGTTTTGCCGCTGGCCGCCTGGCTCATCGATAGTTGCGCGAGGTAGGGAATACGTCCTCCTCGGGCAGCGATGGCGCAGCCTGGATATGGTTGACGAGCACGCTCATCACGCCGTCCTGTTTCTGCAACGTGCCGTCCATGATCAGGATCGGCTCCAGGTTGGCCACCTGCCGGTAGCGCAGATAGATCGGAGGCCGGAGGATGACATCGACGTGGCCGAACTCATCGGCCAGGGTGAAGAACTTGAAATTCTTACCGGTCGAGGGTGACTGCCGGGTGACGACCAGCCCGCCGACCCTGACCTTCGCGCCATCGCGAACACTGGTGCGGATCGTTTTCGAATCGATCACGCGGAGCTGATTGAACTGCGGCCGATAGAAATGAATCAGGTGATCGGTCGTCGAGAGCGACAACAGGCGATAGTCCGTCGCCACTCGCTGGCGGTGCGTCATCATCGGCAGACTCACGGTCTCAGATGGCTCGCCGAGCAACGGGGATTGCTGCCAGTCGTCGGCATGCTCGTTGAACCGCCAGACCGCCTCACGCCGGTTGCCGTCCAGCGCATCGAACGCCCCGGCCAGGATCAAGTTCTGAACCTGCGCCTTCGTCAAGCCGTTGCGTGATTGCGTCGTCAGACGGATACGGCGGCAAAAGTCCTCAACCGAGCTGACCGCTCCCTTGTTCTGCGCTTCCTCCAGGACCTCGAGCGCCTTGTCCCCGATGCCATGGACATAGTTGAAGCCGAGGCGCAGCGCGCCGTTCTCAACCGTACAGCGGACGTAGCTCTTGTTGATGTCGACCGGCAGGATCTTCACGCCATGATGCTTGGCATCCTCCACGAGGACGTGCGGATGATAGAAACCCATCGGTTGTTGATTCAGCAGCCCGGCGTAGAGCGCCGGTGCGTGGTGCAGCTTGAGCCAGGCCGTCTCGTAGCAGGTCCGGGCAAACGCTGCGGCGTGTGATTTCGTGAAGCCGAACTCGGCAAAGGCGGCCAGCTTGGTGAAGATCTCGTCCGCAATCGGTTGCGGGATCTCGTTTGTCGCGCAGCCACTCAGGAAACGCTCGCGGATGGCGCCCATCAGCTCATGCGAGCGGTGGCTGCTCATTGCCCGGCGGAACCGGTCCGCCTCGGCACTCGAGAAGCTGGCGCAGTCCATCGAGATCTTCAGGATCTGTTCCTGGTAGAGCACCACGCCCAGCGTTTCCTTGAGGATCGGCTCCAGCCGAGGGTGGATGTACATGACCGGTTCTTTTCCCTGCTTGCGCCGAAGGTACGGATGCACCGCGTCGCCCTGGATCGGTCCCGGC
>CAZRMD010000028.1:2376-22842 GCA_964601135.1 uncultured Actinomycetes bacterium
GTCGGCCTCCTGGCATAGCGCGTAGACGTCGGGATCCTTCAAATCGAGCGCATCGAGGTCCGGCCGCTGACCGGTGTCCGCTTCGATCAGGTCGAGCGCCTCAGCCACGACCGAAAGCATGCGCAGGCCGAGCATGTCCATCTTGATCAGACCAAGCTCCTCGACATCGTCCTTGTTGAACTGCACCACCATCCGTCCCGGCATGGTGGCCCGCTCCACCGGCACGATATCGATCAACGGCTCGCCGGTGACCAGCATGCCGCCCACGTGGATCGAGAGGTGGCGTGGAAACGTCAGGATCTGGGTGGCGAGATCGAATAGCAGCTGCCAGGGCTGGCTGGGATTCGCCGTCTCATAGCCGGCGGCCTGCGCGATCGTCTCCGGGCTCTCCGGGTTCCAGGCAGAGGCCGATTTCGCCAGGTGATCGATGGTCTCCTCCTTGAAGCCGAGCGCCTTTCCGACTTCGCGGATCGCCGACCGCTGGCGGTAGGTGACGACGTTTGCCACCATGCCGGTTCGCTCCGGCCCGTATTTTTCATAGATGTACTGGATGACCTGCTCGCGATGCGCGGTGGAGAAGTCGATATCGATATCGGGCGTACTCGTCATCTCCTCGTGCAGGAAGCGCTCGAAGAGCAGGTTGTGGGCGATGGGATCGACGCGCGTGATCCCAAGGAGATAGGCGACGATGCTATCCGCCGCCGATCCGCGGCCCTGCCCAGGGATGCCGCGGGATTGGGCGAAGCGCATCAGGTCCCAATTGATCAGGAAGAATTCGCTAAAGCCGGTCTTGTTGATGACGTCGAGCTCTTTCTGGAGCCGGGCCGCAACTTCCGACGTGACCGGGCGATATTTCTCGCGCACCGCGTCCTGGCAAAGCTTGTAGAGAAAGGAATACGGCGTCTCCCCTGCCGGGACCGGATAGCCGGGAAAGCGGGCGGAGACCAGGTCGAAACGAAAGTTGCATGCCTGCCCGATTTCCACGGCGTGCGCCAGGCCTTCATCAACAACGCGGCGGGGGTAACGGCTGAAGACCTGGCGCAGCTCACTCGCCGGCTTGAGATAGTGCTCGGCGTTGGGATGGAGGTAGCGCTGCGCCTCGTCGAGTGTGGTGCGATGGCGAATCGCGGTCAGCACGTCGTGCAGCCGGTGGCGGGCCGGCGTGGCATAGAAGACCTCGTTGGTTATCACCAGCGGCGCCCGATGGTGCTCGGCAAGGTCGAGCAGAGTCTGGTTGCGAGCCCGGTCGCCCGGGCCCAGATGGTCATGCAGCTCGATGAAGACCCGGTCCTGGCCAAAGACCTCCTGGTAGAAGGGAAGGCGCTCTCTGGCGTCGGCGACGAGGGCAAACAGGTGCTGCGAATGCGACGCGAGTTCCTCGGCGTTGAGCCGCGCCATGCCTTTGGCATTCGGCATCTGGGCCTTGCTGACCAGCCGGCACAGGTTCGTGTAGCCGGTCTTGTCTTCGACAATCAGGAGCAGACGCTCTCCCCAGCGGTCATAATCGACGCGGTCTTTGGGTGGCGTCGAGCCGTCGTCGATGGTCAGCTCGGTGCCGATGATCGGCTGGATGCCAGCACGCTGGGCAGCGCCGAAGAACTTGACCGCGCCATAGAACCCATTGCGGTCGGTGATCGCGAGCGCGGGCATCTCCAGGTCCCGGGCGCGGGCCACCAGCTCTTCCGGATGCGACGCCCCTTCGAGAAAGGAGTAGTTGGAGTGACAGTGCAACTCAACAAAGCCAGACAAATGTGCCTCCGCTTGTTAGCGACTCAGGGCGCTTCTGCGCCCCGGCCTTTCGGCCGAATAAGGGCGGCGACGAGTGGCGGCCTGTAACGCAAACGAGGCCACTGGAATTCCTGGCCGAGTCGCGTGATGGGCCGCCGCGAGGAGCACCGCCCGGTTCAGTCGAGACGCACCTGTCCGGTTCAGTCATATACCCGCTCCACGAACCATTCGCCGGGAGCCCGATCGCAATAGCACTCGAGCGCCAGGTCATCGTCGAGCAGAAGGCGCCAGTACTCGCGTGACACCGGGCTCCGCCACCAGTCGCAGTCGATCCGCCAGCGATTGAGCACCCGGGTTACCGGTTGCCATCCCGCCGCCGATTCGAGATGGGTTGGATTGCCGTCGCTATCGAGACGCACCCGAACTGGTCGGGCCGGCGTAAGTAGCTCGGTCATGCCGGCTTCCAGAGGATGCGGTGATCCGGTAAGGCCGCGGCGTCGGTGTGGACTTCGGCACGCTGGATCAGCGAAGCGCCGTGCTCTTCCTGCAGCCGGGCGATGGCATCAGCGATCGATTCCTGAAAGCCATCGCGACGGATCAACAGCCCCGGCTGGCGGATGTAGGCGGGCTCCAGCCGGCCGGCGCGCAGCGTGATCCGTTGCAGTGGCGACACGATCGATGCCTTGAGCAGTCGCGGACGGATCCCATCGAACAGCTCGCTCGCCGTCGTCACCGGGTAGGCGAAGCGGACGTCGATGGATCGTGGCGGCGCCGATTCCTGGGAGAGCGTGATCCGCAATGCTCGCGTCCCCAGCCCCTGGGCCAGCAGTGAAGCGCTGACCCGCTCCGCCAGCGCCCGGGCGATGAATTGGAGGGCCTGGGTGTTCTCGACCGCTGGCTCGAGTGGCTCGGCCGCTTCGATCCGCGCCGGTGGCCTGAACGAATGCCAGGGGCGGCGATCGATGCCGAAGGCCAGGTCATAGACATCCAGGGCCTTGACCCCGAATTGACGGCGGAACGCGGCCCGCGAGATGGTCTGGAGGCCGCCAATCGTGCGCAGGCCGAGCAACTCGAGATACTCGCGGAGGTCATCGTCGAGAGGCAGGACATCGATCGAAAACCGGGCGAGGTATGCCGGTGTGCGATGTGGATCGACGGTGGCGGGTGAGCCGGCAATCGCCTGATCGCTGGCGAGCTTGCTGACGAACATCGAGCTGGCCACCCCGATCGCCGGTGACACGGCAAGCACGGCCTCGACCGCGTGGGTGATGGCCATCAGCAATTTCGAGCGGTCCGGCCAGCGCAACGTCAGCCGATCGAGCTTGAGGAAGGCACAGCCAGGCTCGTCACCGGCGGCAACATCTGGCGTGAAGCGATGCAGCGTCGAGAGCAAAGATTGGCGGATCCTGGCTGTGGCGTCCTCGTCGACCGGTTGGAAGATCGCATCAGGCGCAAACTGCTGAGCCTGGTTCAGACTCATCCCGGCAATGACACCCTGACCGCGGGCTTCGCTCGATGCTGTCGCCACCACGCCCCGCTCCTGCGGGTAGCCACCAAGGATCAGTGAACGGCCGCGCAGGGCGGGCGCTGTCAGCCAGGCCGCAACGAGTGAGGGATGCGGGATCTGAATACAGCAGATCATTTGATTGGATAGGGGATCAGCCAACGAGCGCGCCGCCCCGGCGGCGCCAGCCGGTTTTTGACGACCGTCGCATCGACCTCCAGACCCTCCAGGTCACCATCGGGCCCAAATATCCAGTCATTGCGTTGAATGCCCAGAATCAAGCTGGCGTAGTAGCGAATGGCGTCATCGATTTCTGCGTCGTGGATCAGCAGCAGCGTGCACTCGGCTTCGGCGATGCGATGGAGGACGTGAGGCAGCTCGGCATCGAGTCCCGCTGACCGAATCCCTGGCAGGTCGAGACAGATGAAGTCGACGCCGGCCCGCGCCAACGTCCGGATGCAGGCCATTCCCTGGCTCAGTGCGTTTGGCCGCACCACGAGAAGACGATCGAGCCGCGCGTTGAGATGGTGGAGAAATTCGGGGTCGAGCCGGCCGGGAATGTCGACATATGCGGCCGGTCCCTCGAGCGTCGCGGCGGCGAGACTGCGCTGGGCCAGCGTTCGCTTCCCGGATCCTCTGGCCCCGGCCAGCAGACTGAGCCGTCCAACCGGCCAGCCGCCGATCCCGGTCAGGGCATCGATCTCTGCAATCCCGGAGGGCCGCGCCGGAGTGGCCGGGGCCGCCGGCCTGGGGGCGGCGCTCCCGAATCGCGTCTGAAGCGTCGTAATGGCTTGTTGAAGAGAATCCGGCATCTGATCACGCCCCGTCTAGGAGATGGCGAGGAACCGCATCAGCCTCCCCGGGGACGCAGGACCAGACGCTGAGGCTGTTTAGAGTTTATCGAACAAATGTTCGTTCGTCAAGATCATCGCGAAATGCCCCTGGTTCTTGTGGGGTCTAGCGCGCTTCCTGCAGACCGACGCTGAACATCGCCTCGAGGTCGTGCTTCGAGTAGACCTTGAAGGCGACATGAGTCCGGGTTTTCATGATGCCCGGGATCTTCGAGAGCCGTGTGGTGACAACGTCAGCGATCGCTTCGTGGTCCTTGACCCGCAGGATCGCGACGAAGTCAAACTCGCCAGTCACCGAGTAGGCCTCGGCCACACCGGGCACGTCAGCCAGCGCTGGCCCCAGCCCGGCAATGGCCGAGCGCTCAGCCTCGATCAGCACGATGGCGGTGACCACGAAGGCATTCTCTCACCCTCGCTGGCGAATACAAAATCCTTGACTTAGCGAACATATGTTCGTATAATCGGGCGGATGGCAAGCCGCGCCTCGGCGCCGCGCGATGGACGGGCCCTGGAGTTTCTAATCGAGCCCGTCGACGAGGTTGCTGGCAAGATCGAAGCGGGTCCCTGATGCTCGAAGCCGCTCCGCAATTTCCAGGGCTCGATGCCAGCCGCGAAGAGGTGCAGGGCGCCGTCCTGAGCCTTTTGGATCGACTTCATCAAATGGACAAGAACGGTCTTATACCGGAGCAGCACGGTGCGGCCCTGATCTTCTACGCCAAAGTTCGTGATCTGTCCAGCCTCGAAATGGCTGAACACAGCGAGGAGCTAAGAAAGACGGGTGTCTGTGCCGACCACTGGGGATCGAACTCGACCATCGATTGGGTCCGACACACCTGCAACATGAGCGGCAGCTCCGCCGCGGATTTAAGCCATGTTGGCGAGCAGCTGCCGAACCTGACCAAGACGCTCGAGGCCGTCCGGGAAGGCAAGATTGGATTCGCGCACGCCGCCATCATTGCTCGCCACGCACAAGCCATCACAAATTCTGAAAGCGCCGAGCCGTTCGATGAAACTCCCTTTCTGGAAGCCGCTAAAGAAAGCAGTGTCAGCCGGCTTTGGTACCGCTCCATGCACGCATGGCACCGGGCAGACCCTGAAGGTGTCGCCGACGAACAGCGAAAGGCCGCTCAAGAGCGCTACCTTCGCTTTTCCGACGGGGGTGACGGCATGGTGTACGTAAAGGGCGCATTCGATTCGGCAGCAGGAGCGACGATTCGCACGGCGCTCGAACCATATGCTCAGCCGCTTGGGAAGGATGACGTAAGATGCCTGGACCGCCGCCAAGCCGACGCATGGTTGGAGCAGTCCAATCATGCGTTGGACGCCGGTTCCGTGCCACAGCATGGGACTGTGCGGCCGCATGTTCAGGTCACAACCACCCTCGAGACGCTGCAAGGCTTGATCGGCGCCCCAGCGGGCGAAATGGCTCTGTCGCTGCCCATCTCGTCAAAGACAGTGCAGCGGTTCGCCTGCGATAGCTCCATTACGCGAGTCCTGCTTGGCGCCGATTCTGCGGTGATCGACGCCGGTCGCGCGAAACGGGTCGTCGGTGGCGGAACACGGCGCCTGCTCGAGGCTCGCGACCAGCACTGCCGCTGGCCCGGGTGCGAACGTCAGGCGTCATTGACAGCGGCTCACCACATTCTTCACTGGGCGCAGGGAGGCAAGACCGACCTCTCGAACTTGATTTTGCTTTGTCAGCATCACCATTGGATGGTGCACGAGGGCGGCTGGCGACTATCCCTCGCGGCCGATGGGAGTGTGATCTCAGTCCCACCCGATACCGACTTCCATGCGCCGAGCATGTATCCATCAGCTCGGGCACCCGACGAGTTCGACGTCGCCTGAACGCGGCGACGACCTCGATCCTCGACTGAACTCCTGATCCCTCCGCCGGCCTCCATCCTCCCTGAAGCCCGAGACCGCTCGTGACACGTACAGTCAAGCTCAGATGGCGGGACAGGTCCGAATTGGCTGCTCGGGTTGGTCCTATCCCCACTGGCGAACGCGCTTCTATCCGGAAAAGCTACCGGCTCGCGAGCACTTCACCTTCTATGCGCAGCACTTCGACACGGTCGAGCTGAACAACTCCTTCTATCGCCAACCGCCCCGCGAGCGTTTCGTCGCGTGGCGAGAGCAGGCACCACCAGGTTTTCTGTTCGCGGTCAAGGGCAGTCGCTATGTGACGCATATCAAGCGGCTCGCGGTCGAACAGAAATCGATCGACCTGGTGATCGAGCCGGCGATGGGCCTCGGCGACAAGCTGGGTCCGATCCTCTTCCAGCTCCAGGCCAATTTCCATCTCGATCTGGATCGGCTGGAGCGCTTCCTGATGATGCTGCCGCGAGGCTTCCGATTCACGCTCGAGTTCCGGCACGATTCCTGGCTCGTTCCCCGAGTCTGTGAACTGCTACGAACGCACCACATCGCGCTCTGCATCCCCGATCATCCGAAGATGCCGAAGCTGTTCGAGATCACGAGCGACTTCACATATATAAGGATGCATCTGCCCGAGCACGGCATCGGCTACGGCCAGCGAGCGCTCGAGCCTTGGGCCGAGCGTGTGCGCGCCTGGGTGTCCAGCGGGGTCGATGTCTTTGTCTACTTCAACAACGACATGGAGGGACACGCCGTCAAGGATGCAAGGACGTTGAAAGAGCTCATGCATGCGCTCGAGCCAACTGGCTCAGCGAAACGAATGACGACGTCCTGATCTCAGGCGCCCGGCGGTGTGCCTCCGGTGTGCGCAAATGTCTTGCTCACGATCATCCAGGACCCGTTGATGCGCGCCAGCGAGAAGAAGTCGACAAAGCACACGTCGCCCCAGCAGCCGTCCTCGACCACTGTCACATTTGCTGCATCGCCGACCTGGTTGACCGCCGTGACTCTGGCGCGATAGTTCGCGCCCATCGGCATTGCCGCCGCCATCTTGAACAGTTCCTGTATAGGGACATCAACCCGTTGCGAGCCTAGGGCCCCGAACATCCGGGCATCCGGGTGGAAGGCTTGCTCCATCTTGATCGCATCACCGGTCGCCGACCCGTCGATGTAAAGCTGCACGACGGCCTTGATCGCATCGAAGTCGTCGATTGCCGTTCCAACCGTCTCCGGCGCCAGCGTAGCCATGACGTACCTCCTCTTCAGCGTGTCCCCCGAAATCTTTGGCCATGGTACGCCGGCCAAGGTGCCTTCGCAACAGTAGGGCTTGGCGGGAAGGCCGGGATTCGAACCCGGGGAGCGGAAACACCCGCTCAAGCGCTTAGCAGGCGCTCGCATTCGACCACTCTGCCACCTCCCCGCATGAGGCGCTAGCCAGTTTACCCGGTTTGCGCTGCTGGTTCGGCCCCGTTACCGACTAGCCTGACGCTCAGCTCTTGATCCGTTGGGCCAGACGTTTGAGGTCGCGCGCAAAGGCCTCGCGTTCCATCTCGCGGCTCTCGTCGTCGGGCGCGCGCAGGATCGACGACGGGTGAACCGTGGCCATCATGAGGGGAAGCCCCGGACGTTGGATGAATTGTCCCCGCTGCTGGCTGACTCGGAAATCGCGGCCCAGCAGTCCCTGCGCGGCGGTCGCGCCCAGGAGGACCAGAACAGCGGGCTTGATCAAGGCGATTTCGGCATCGAGCCACGGTCGGCAGGCGCTGATCTCGGCGGCATTTGGCTTCTGATGCAATCGACGCTTCCCCTGCGGCTTCCACTTGAAGTGCTTGACCGCATTGGTGATATACACCCGCGTGCGGTCGATGCCGGCCTCTTTCAGCGCCTCGTCGAGGAGCCGGCCGGCGGGACCCACAAATGGCTTACCCTCGATGTCCTCACGATCGCCGGGCTGCTCGCCCACGAACATCACCTTGGCGTGTACCGCACCTTCGCCGAAAACGGTCTGCGTACCGGTCTTGTAGAGGTCGCAGGCCTGGCAGCCAGCCGAGGCTTCGCGAAGCGCGGGCATGCTCAATTCCTCGGGGATCAGCTCGCTGGCGGGGACGCCCTCGGTTATCGCCGGCAGACTTCTGTTACCGCTTGACGGGCTCACGCGGCAGACTCAGGGTGAACTCGCTACCTTCACCCTCCTTGGAGACGGCGACGATGTCACCGCCATGCAGCCGGGCGAGCTCGCGAGCGAGATAAAGGCCGAGTCCGGTGCCGGGAACGTCCGGCCGGGGTGCAATGCGGCTGAACCGGATGAACAATCGGTCCAGGTCCGAGGCGGCGATGCCAATCCCAACATCTCTGACACTGACCAACGCCAGGTCTCCGGCAATCGATAGCTGCACGGTGATATCTCCGCCGTCGGGCGAGTACTTGATGGCATTGTCGATCAGATTGGAGATGATGATGTCCAGGCGCATCACATCTGCCTGCACCATGACCGGACCATGAACCCGGTCATCGAAGTGCAGCCGATGCTTGTCCGTGAGGCCGGCGGCAACGGTCTTGATGCTGCGGCGCAACGCTTCGCGCAGGTCGACGCGCTTGCACTTCAGCTGGAGACGACGATCCTCGAGCCGAGCCGCTTCGACCATTTCGTTGGCGAGCATGTTGATTTGCCCAGCTTTGGCTTTCAGGAGCGGCAACACGGGGCGCATCCGCTCTGGAATCGGACCCAGGGCCTCTTCCTCCATCATCGACAGGTATCCACCGAGCATCGCCGCCGGTCCGCGCAGTTCATGCGAAGCGAGCCGCAGGAATTCGGACTTCGCGTTTTCAAGCTGGGCCAGGTGGTCGGCTTTCTGTCGGAGCCGCTCCGTCTCCACCTGCTGGCGCTGCCTGAGGTCGAACCTTCCCTGACTGAGGTCAGTAAGCAGCATGATGTGGCTGAGGCGTCCCGAGCTCAGCACGGGATAAGCGTCGATGTTCCAGATGCGAGCGTTTCCGTCCTTGAGATCGTCGGCCGTGAAATGGCTCTTCGGCTCATGGGTGAGCACGACGCTGGAAAGCAGCCCCCGAATGGCGGCAGTGTCGGGGCCCGAAAAAACCTCGGCCAGATCCTGGCCGCTTCGAGGCTGGCGGTCCAGGCCCAACACTTGGCAGAACGCGCGATTGCCCGCCCGGAAGGTGAAGTCCTTGGCCTTGATCTCGAAGAGGGCGACGCCTACCGGAAGCGCCTCAAGGACGGAGAGCAACAACTCCGAACCGCTCCGCGACGCTGCGTGGTTGGAATGAGCGTATTCAGTCTCGGAGCTCGACCCAGGCTGGATCATAGCTAATACGACCTTATACCAATGCCATAATGTGCCATTATAGTCTCTCGCTCAAATTGTATTCGGCTGTACTCGGCGACGCTCGCATCAACGCCGCTGACGCCAATCGCCGATCCAACCGCCGAGCTTCGCATCCCCTTTCCCTGCCTCAGTTGCAGTTGGAAGATATGACACCCATCATATAAGGAGCCGCAAGAATTGCAACCAGGCGTGCTCGGATTCCCTCTGATGATGACGTGGGGAATACCGATCCTTTGAATTCGAAGCGCCGGTAGACTGACGTCACATGCCTGACGCCTCCGCACCTCTGCGACTCGCCCCCACCACCGATGGCGGGCCGGTGGGATCGGTGATGGTCATCGGCGGAGCCGAGGACAAACTTGGCGAACGCATCGTCCTCTCGCGTTTCGTGCAGCTGGCTGGCGGCGACAACGCGCGTATCGCGGTCATCAGCACGGCCTCATCGCTCGGCGATGCCGCCACCGATCTTTACCGGCACATCTTCAACCGCCTGGGCGTCGCGAACGTTACCGGCCTGCGCCCGGAAACGCGGGAGGAAGCCAGTGATCCCAGGACGGTCGAGTCGCTGAAGGGCGCGACCGGAATCTTCATGACCGGCGGGAACCAGCTCCGCCTGTCCTCGGTGATCGGGGGAACCGCGCTCGGAGCCGCGATCCTCGAAGCCCACGGTCGCGGAGCCATCGTCGCCGGCACCTCTGCCGGGGCCAGCGCCGTCGCCACCCATATGATGGCCTTCGGCAGCTCGGGCGCCACCCCCAAGCATCGCATGGCTCATGTGTCGGTCGGACTGGGATTACTCGTCAATGTCGTCGTCGATCAGCATTTCGAGCAGCGCACTCGCCTTGGACGATTGCTCGCTGTCGTCGCGCAGTCTCCCTCGCTGATTGGGCTCGGCCTCGATGAAGACACGGCGGCCATCGTCGACGCCAACGACGTTCTCGAGGTGATCGGACGCGGATCAGTGACGATCGTGGATGGAACCGACGTCGTCACCGATGCCTACCAGGCGACCGGCCACAAGCCCATGATGGTCTCGAATGCCCGGCTGCACTCCCTTCCGTCCGGATATCGCTTCGACCTCCGCGCCCGGCGAGTGCTGCCGCGGGATATGACGGTGAGTCCGAGAGTCGCCCAGCTGGCGCAAGGCCGGGTTGCGAAACTGGTGCGCCAGGCGGCAGCCGATGCTCGCGACGATCGGGCCCTCGAGCGCCGCCTTCATCGCCAGGAGGATCGCCAGGCGTCAGAATGACCCGAGTCGAGCGCGGCGAGGATGCGAAACACGAGCCTATCGCCAACAAGCCGCCCGCAAAGCCCGATCTCAAGATCCTGGACAGCCAGGTGCTGCGCGGCCCCAACTACTGGTCGTATGAACCGGCCATCCGGCTGCTCGTCGACCTGGGCTCGCTCGAGCACTGGCCATCGAACACGCTGCCAGCCTTTACCGATGCGCTGATCGACCTGCTCCCCGGGCTGCGCGATCATGGCTGCTCGCTGAATCGGCCCGGTGGATTCATCGAGCGGCTTCGCGAGGGGACCTGGATGGGCCATGTTGCCGAGCACGTGGCGCTGGAGCTGCAGCGCGAGGCCGGCGGCTCGACCACGCGGGGAAAGACCCGACGAGCCGGAACGCCCGGCCAGTACAACGTCATCTACGGCTACAGCGAGGAACGCGTCGGTCTGGCCGCCGGAAAGCTCGCGGTTCGACTGATCAATCACCTGGTCGAAGCCAATCCCACCTTCGACTTCGTCGGCGAGCTCGAGAGCCTGGTGCTGCTTGCCGACCGCACCGCCTTCGGTCCGTCCACCCAGGCGATCCTGGACGAGGCGGCCCGGCGGGACATCCCCTACATCCGTTTGAATGACCAATCCTTCGTCCAGCTCGGCCAGGGGAAATATCAACAGCGCATCCGCGCCACGATGACCTCACGCACGTCGGCGCTCGGCGTCGACATCGCCGGCGACAAGAAATTGACCACGACGTTGCTCGCCTCCGCCGGTCTTCCCGTTCCGCGGAGCGATATCGTGCGGTCCGCCGACGAGGCCGTGATGGTGGCCGGGCGGATCGGTTTTCCGGTCGTCACCAAGCCGCTCGACGGGAATCACGGGCGTGGCGTCAGCCTGGACCTGCGCACCGAGGAGGACGTCCGCCGCGGCTTCCAGCGTGCCCTGGCCCAGACTCGCACGGGCAGCGTGGTCGTGGAGAGCTTTATCCACGGGAATGACTATCGGGTGCTCGTGGTCGATGGCCACATGGTCGCGGTCGCGCAGCGGGTGCCCGCCCACGTGACCGGCGACGGCGAGCACACGGTCCGTGAACTGGTAGAGATCGTCAACCGCGACCCGCGGCGCGGCCTCGGACACGAGAAGGTCCTGACACGCATCAAACTCGATGATGCCGCCGAGGAGCTCGTCCGGCAGCAGGGCTTGAATCTCGATGAGGTGCCCCCGACCGGGACGATCGTCAAGCTGGCGGCCACGGCCAACATGTCGACCGGCGGCATCTCCATCGACCGTACTGGCGAGGCGGATCATGACAACATCGAGATCGCCGAAGAGGCGGCCCGGGTCGTCGGCCTCGACGTGGCAGGTATCGATTTCCTGACGCCCGACATCTGCCAGCCGGTCCGCGAAACCGGTGGCGCGATCGTCGAAGTCAATGCCGCGCCAGGCTTTCGCATGCACACTCATCCGACCGAGGGCGATCCGCAGTACGTGGCCAAAGCCGTGATCGACATGCTCTTCCCGCATGGGACGCCGTCCCGAATCCCGATCATCGCCGTCACCGGCTCGAACGGCAAGACGACGACGGCGCGCATGATCGCCCACTTGATGAAAGGGCTCGGTTACAAGGTCGGCATGACGAGCACCGACGGCATCTACATCGACGGTCGGCTGGTGAAGCAGGCGGACGCGAGCGGTCCTCGGTCGGCGCGCATGGTGCTGCAGAACCCACGGGTTGACTTTGCCGTCTTCGAAGTCGCGCGCGGCGGCATCTTGCGCGAAGGACTGGGCTACGGCGCCAACGACGTCGCCGTGGTGCTCAACGTCACGGGCGATCATCTCGGGCTCAAAGAGGTGCACTCCCTCAGGCAGCTGGCCGCCATCAAGCGGGTGATCGTCGAGGCCGTCCCGCGGAGCGGGACCGCGGTCCTCAACGCGGACGACGAGCTGGTGGCGGAGATGCGGTCGCATTGCAGCGGCTCCGTGATCCTGTTTTCAATGCGCGATGACAACGAGCTGGTCGAGCGCTGGCTAGCGCGGGGGCGGAAAGCCTTCGTCATCCAGCGCCAGCCTGGGGGTGGCGAGATGATGGTGCTGCGCGAGGGTCGTCGGAGCACCCAGGTCGCGTGGGTCCATCTGTTGCCCGCCACATTCGAAGGCCGGGCACGGGCCAACGTCCAGAATGCGCTCGCTGCCGCCGCGGCCGCGCACGCCGCCGGCGCCCACGTCCACGATATCCGCCAGGGCCTGCGCAGTTTTCATCCGTCCTTCGACGAGGCGCCCGGCCGCCTCAACATGCTGGAGCTACACGGCGTAAAGGTCATCGTCGATTATGCGCACAATCCACACGGTCTGGCCCTGGCCGGGGATTTCGTCGAGCGGTTGACGGCCCCAGGCGTCAACGGACCACAGCCTGGCCGGCGGATCGCCGTGATCGCCTCGCCGGGCGATCGGCGCGACGAGGACATGCGCGAGCTTGGTCGGGTTGCGGCCCGGCTCTTCGACGTCGTCATCGTTCGTGAAGACGCCAACAAACGCGGCCGTCAGCGAGGCGAGATCGCCAAGAACGTGATGGACGGGATCCAGCACGCACCGGAGAGTCGAATCCAGCGTGCCGAGATCGTCATCGACGAAGGCCCAGCCATCGCCGCCGCAATCGACCAGGCGAGGCCCGGGGACGTGGTGCTGCTCTGCGTGGACAAGCCGGCAGATGCCTGGCAAGCGCTCGAGGCTCGTCGGGCCATCCCTGTCACGCCGGTCTAGGCTGGCAGCTCAGCTTCCTCGAGCACGCTTGACCAGCATCTTGATGCGGTCTGGGCCGGCGCTGCTACCACCCCGCTCCGCCAAGTAGCCGAAAATCTCCGGCCGCTGCGAGAGGGCGGTGATGGCAACGACGTCGGGTGCCCTCGATTCGTGCAGCATCCAATCGAGCGCCTCGACCTCAGTCGCAAAGACCGGAGCTTCCGGCTTGCCGGCGTCGCTGACGCCGGCCTGGAGGCGTACCACGAGGTCTTGAGGATCGCGGCCACGAAGATAGCGCCGCAGCTCGGCGATCGCGACGCGATCGGCGCCGCGGGCCGCGCGGTAGCCGAGCTGATGAAGGATGCGATCGGTGCGGTCGCCGGCAGCCGCAAAGGTCAAGAAGATCCGGGCGCCCTTCGGCCGCAGTGCCTGGCAGATCTCAACCAGGCCGAGCATCCCGTCCTCGTTATGCGCGTAGTCCACCACCACGACCCGCCCGTCGATCTCGAAAACATTCGCCCGGCCGGGATTCCGATCGGGGTCGAGCCTGAACGACCGCAGGCCCTCGATGACAGCCTCCTCCGCGATGCCGGCACCGAGTGCCGCGGCCGCCGCAGCCATGGCATTGCTGATGTGGTGGCTGGAAATTCCGGCCAGGGTGACGGGAATTTCGTCGACCGGCAGGAGGCGGCGCACGTGACGCCGCGACGACATCGTGACGACGTCCGCGTCCAGGACGGTGATCGCTCGGCCACCCTCACTCAGCGTGTTGCGAATCGCTGGGTGATCCGGATCCAGAGAAAACAGCCACGGCTGCCCGGATGCGTGGCGCCGCATGGCGAGGACCCGTGGATCATCGGCATTGAGCACATCCCAACCGTCGGGCCGAGTGATCCGCGTGATCGTGGCCTTGACCTCGGCCAGCTGATCGAGCGTCCGAATGCCGTACTGATCGAGGTGGTCCGCCGTGATGTTGGTCACCACGGCGACATCGTTGTGGTCGGTGCCGATGCCGCGTAGCAGGATGCTTCCCCGAGCCGTCTCCAGAACGGCGAGGCTCACATCCGGCTGCGCCAGCGCTTTGGCAGCGCCACCGAACCCCGAGTAGTCGCCGGACTCGACGAGATCATCGTCGCGATAGACGCCATCCGTCGTCGTATAGGCGACGTGATGGCCGGCGATCCGTGCCAGATGGGCGATCAGCCGGACGGTCGTCGTCTTGCCATTGGTTCCCGTCACACAAACCACCGGGATGGCCGGATGCAGGACCTCGGGGGCTGGGCCGGGCTCGACCCGAGCGATGCGGTCCGCCGCCTCGGTGAGCGCTCCCTCGAGCGAGCGGCGTCCGTCGAGTGTGCGTCCGAGAAGGGAGACGACCTCACGGCCAAACGATTCCGCAGCCCCCCGGCGCCGCCACGGAAAGGCGATCACGATCTCACCGAATTCCGGCCCGGGCCGGCCGCGCAGCGCCAGGTGCGTGCCTGTCGCCGCTGCGAGGGAGCGGAGCAGGTGAACGGCAAAACGAGCCACGTATCGGCGACGCTCCTCGCTACCCGGCGCGCCGGCATTAGAAACCGGCGCGAAGCCGGCGCGCGCCGTCAGCTTGTCGACCCGGGCCGCCGGGAGGGCCAGCCATCGACCCGGGGCGACGGTCAGCTTGATCGCCGGTCGGGTGAAATAGAGGTTGGGCCCATCGAGGACGCGTAACTCCACCAGCGAAGGAGCGTCAGCCATAGCCATGACCTTGCCAAGTGTGGCAGCGCGGGGCGGTCGACCGCCAGGCTAACGGATCAGGCTACTGGCGACGTGACGCCGCGGCGCACCTCGTTGATCGTGTGGTGAAGACTCACCAGCAGCTGCCGATAGTCGGCAAGCAGCTGGCGCGTCCGCATCCGCGCGTGCCAGTAGTCCTCGATGGCGGCCATTCCGCCACTAGCCTGCTCCAGGAATGGATGGAGGGCAATGGTCACCTCGCGAATCTTCTCCGCCATGACGCGCAGGATCTGCGCGTTTTGCTCGGGTGAAAGCCCCTCCATGAGGTCGGCGTAACCCTGGAGCAAAGAAAGCTGCCGGCGGACCTGGCCCGCAGTTCGGGCCGCCCGTTCCTCGGCCGGGGTGCGACCTCGGCGCCGAAGCGGCACCACGTTGTCAACCAGCTTTCGAGCCGGGTTGCTCATGCGGTAAACACCAACCCATATCCGCGGCGAGGTTCGCTCACGAGCCGGGCCGGCACTCTGGTCGTCGCAAGGTGACGTCGCAACCGGACGACGTAGGTTCGGAGCTGCTCGGCGGAAAGCTCCGGCGCGCTCCAGGCGAGGTTGACGAGCTGTCCCGCCGAATAGAACTGGCCGGGCCGCTGCGCCAGGAATGCGAGGAGTTCCATTTCTCGGCGCGTCAATCGAAGCCGCTGACCGCCGTGGCTCAACACCCTTCGACGAATGTCGAGATCCAGTCCGGCCAGCTCCCAGAACCGCTGTTCCCAGAACTCGAGGCGCGATTGCAGCCGGCGGAGATGCGTCTCCATCCACCGTTGATCCGCATCGATCGATCCCCCCGTCGTGGCGTGAGCTCTCCCGGCTTCCTGGCGGATTCGGTTCAGGGTCCGCTCGGAGAACGTGACGAGCTCTCGATAGATCGTGACCCATTGCCGCGCGTCTTCGGGATCGTCGGTGGTGGGCAGCTCTCCAGGGATGAGATAGAGCTCGGTCTCCGGACCAACGAGGAGCGCGCGCCCCATGGACCTGATAGTACGCCCAGAAACATTGACTGGGAAAGAGTCAGCAAATAGGCGGTAGGATGGGCCGAGGAGGGAGAGGATTGGTGCAGCAGGCGCCAAAGAACCTGGAACCTGACGACGAAGGCGAACCGTCGATCGCACGGCCCTTCGCTGGGGCTGCATTCGACGTCGTCGCCATGGCGGCTTCGGCCGGCGGCATTGCGGCGCTGGGCCAGGTGCTGACCGATCTCCCCGCGGATTTCCGGGCATCGATCGTCGTGGTCCAGCACCTGGACCCTCGGCATCGAAGCCTGATGGCCGACATCCTCCGCCGCCGGACCGGGCTCGAGGTGGTGCAGGCGCGGGAAGGCGATCGGATCGTGCCGGGAAGCGTCTACATTGCGCCGCCCGACCGCCACCTTCTCGTGAACCCGGACGGAACCCTATCCCTCTCCCAATCCGAGCTCGTGCACTTTGTCCGGCCCAGCGCGGATCTCCTCTTCGAATCGGTCGCGGCCTGTTACAAGGACCGCGCCATCGCGGTGGTCCTCACCGGCACCGGCAGCGACGGTTCGATGGGCACCCGCGCGATCAAGAAGATGGGCGGCACCGTGATCGTGCAGGATCAACGGTCCGCGGAATTTTCGGGGATGCCGGCGGCAGCGATCAACTCGGGCAGCGCGGACTTCGTGCTACCCCTGGATGAGATTGCTTCGGCTTTAGTCACCCTGGTGATGAAGGGGATGGTGGAGTGAGCGACGACGCCCGCAATCCAGACTTTGAACGCCTGCTGCAATATCTCCTCGAAGCCCGTGGCTTCGACTTCACCGGTTACAAGCGCACCTCACTGCAGCGCCGAGTCACGAAGCGGATGACCCAGCTGGGAATCAAAGACTACGCGGCCTATCTCGACTACATGCAGGTGCATCCAGAGGAATTCACCGGCCTCTTCAACACCATCCTCATCAACGTCACGTCCTACTTCCGTGACGCCCCGGCCTGGGAATTCGTGCAGCACGAGATCCTTCCCAGGATCATTGCCAGCAAGGAACGTTACGAACCGATACGAGTGTGGTGCGCGGGTGCGGCTTCGGGTCAGGAAGCGTACAGCATTGCCATGCTGCTCTGCGAGGCCATGGACGCGATCGAGTATCGCGACCGTGCCAAGATCTATGCCACCGATGTCGATGAAGAGGCACTCGCCCAGGCACGGCTGGGACGGGCCGACCCGAGCCAGCTCGAGGAGGTTCCGACGGCGCTTCGCGAGAAATATTTCGAGCACGTCGGCATGCACGTCCAGTTCCGAACCGATCTCCGACGCTCGATCATTTTCGGACGGCATGACCTGGTGCAAGATGCGCCCATTTCCCGCATCGACTTGCTGATCTGCCGAAACACCCTGATGTACTTCGATGCGGATACCCAGGGGCGGATCCTGGCGCGGCTGCACTACACCTTGGGCGACGAGGGCTACCTGTTCCTGGGTAAGGCGGAGATGCTGCTCAGCCGCGATTCCCTATTCGTTCCCGTGGATCTCAAACAGCGCGTATTCTCGAAGGTACCCAAGGCGGGCCAGCGAGAGCGTTTGCTCCTGTTGTCCGAGGCTGGAAATGTCAATATGACAAACCACCTTCCCCGTCAGACCCTGATTCGTGAGGTCGCCGACGCGATCCCGCTAGCCCAACTCGTCGTCGATGCCGGCGGGTACCTGGTGTCGGCGAACGCCCGGGCCCGCGCGCTCTTCGGGATCATCTCCGCCGACTTGGGCCGGCCACTACAGGACCTCGAGATCTCGTACCGGCCGTTGGAGCTTCGATCCCGAATCGATCACGCCTACCGCAACCGGCGCCCGGAGGCGGTTCGCGACGTCGAGCGCCGTGTTTCCGAGTCTGAAGTCCAGTTTTTCGACGTCGAGGTGGTGCCGCTGTTCGATCGCGACAAGACAGTGCTCGGCGCCAGCATCTCGTTCAACGACGTCACCGCCTACAACCGATTGACGCGGGAGCTGGAACGGTCGAAGCACGAGCTCGAGACCGCGTCCGAGGAGCTGCAGGCGACCAACGAGGAGCTGGAAACCACGAACGAGGAGCTCCAGTCGACCGTCGAGGAGCTGGAGACGACGAACGAGGAGCTGCAATCGAGCAACGAAGAGCTCGAGACCATGAACGAGGAGCTCGAATCGACCAACACGGAGCTCGAGGCGATCAACACCGAGCTGCAGCAACGCAGCATCCAGCTGGATCACCTCAACACCTTCATGCAGCAGGTCCTGGCCAACTTCGAGTTTGGCGTCGCCGTCCTGGACAAGGACCTGCGGGTCCAGCTCTGGAATCGCCGGGCCGAAGACATGTGGGGCATCCGGTCCGACGAAGCGGTGGGTCAGCCGCTGCTGACCCTGGATATCGGCCTGCCGATGCCGGAGCTGGCTGAGCCGATCAGGCAGTGCCTCTTAGGGCCGGACGGCCGTCAGGAAATTCGCGTCCCCGCAACCAACCGGCGCGGCCGTCATTTCACCTGCCGCCTGCAATGCTCGGCGATGCCGTCGGCCAACAGTGCCCCCGGTGTCATCGTCCTGATGGAGGCGGTGGAGGAAGAGCGGCCTTCCTAGGCGGTCGTCAGGCCGGCTTCGCGCTTCTGGTCACCAGCGACGCCTCGATGGTGGCGGCGTGCTCGTCAGCGGTCCTACCCCGCTCTTCCAGCCGGGCCGCACTGAGCGTGTCCCCCCGGCGGTGTGCTTGCCTCGCGAGATGCCTGACGAGCGACGCCTGTTCCTGGAGGGAACGCACCGCGGCCCACAGTGCCGCCTCCACACTCTGGGCGTGAGCCTCGACCAGGCTCTCTGAGGAGTAGGCATGCCCAACCCGGCAGGCGAACTCTGGAGAGTCGTCGTCATCGGCTGCCCAGAGGACGCCGTGGCATTCCGGACAGGCAATGCCCGTTGGCGTTCCAGGAGCGTCGTCCGCGCCGACTGCCGGATGTCCGTTGGAATTGACGGCAGGACTCATCGCCTTGTCGATTTCACCTCCTTTCGCCGGTCTCCCGGCATGAGTTGCAATCAGGTCAGCGATTTCGGCGATCGGCGCCACATGCTGGGGACTCGCCGCGTCGATCGCGTTTTGTGGCATTTGTGGAAACAGGGCTTCGCCTGGATCCTGCACCATGGTGCTGCCCTGGTGCCGCCGGATCATCCGTAGGCCGGAGCTGCCGTCGTCGAGCATCCCCGAGAGGATCACCCCGATGACCCGCTCCCCGTACGCACGTGCGGCGCTCCGGAAGAGTGGATCGATCGCCGGCCGGTGTCCACTCTCTTTGGGTCCATGGCTGAGCTTCACGCGCCCCGGCTCGACCAGCAGGTGGGAGTCGCGGGCGGCCAGGTAGATCCGATCGCATTCGATGGCCTCGCCATCAGCCGCAACCTTGGCGCGCATGTGACCGTGGCGGCTCAGGATCGCCGGCAGCAAGCACGACGACAAAGATCGCCGCATCGAGTTCGGCTGGTAAGCGCGAGACCAGGGTGGTCAGCGCCTCGACCGCCCCGGCGGAGCCGCCGATCACGATGATGTCGCGCGGTTCGGTCATACCCTGACTCTAGGCCGCCGGGCCCCTGGGAGGGAAGCGACCCTGCCGGCTTGACAAGCACCGTTTGTTAGTGAATAATCACTAACATGAAGGCCACGATCGGCGCTCGAAAGCGGGGCGATGCCCGGCACACCGCCGAGGAACGCCGCGACGAGGTGCTCCAGGCCGCCGTCGCCGAGTTTGCGATCCATGGGCTCCATGGCACCTCGACGGAGATGATCGCCCGACGCATCGGAATTTCGCAGCCCTACATCTTCCGGCTGTTCCCAAATAAGAAAGACCTGTTCCTGGCCGCCATCGACCAGTGCTTCGACCGCGTCGAAGCGGCCTTCAAGGGGGCGGTCGAGGATTCGGCAACGGCCGACCAGCGGCAGCATTACGCGACTTCGGCCGTCGGCGCCCGGCTGCATGCAATGGGACACGCGTACGTCCGATTGCTGGCCAGACGCGAGCTGGTGCTCTTTCAGATGCAGGCCTACGCGGCGTGCTCCCAGGAGGACGTTGGCCGGAAGGTCAAGCAGCGCTGGGAGCGGCTGATGCGACTGACCGCCGAGCTGAGCGGGGCCTCGCGCGAGGAGCTGACGCTCTTTTTCGCCAAAGGAATGCTGATGAATGTCGTGGCGACGATTGGGCTGGTTCCCGAGAAGTCGCCCGACAAGTGGGCCCACGACACTCTGGGTTTTGCCTGATGAATATTTTTTTGGTCGGCGGAGTTATTGAGTAATCAGTAATTGAATCGAGGAGGAACCGCGATGGCACAAGGTCGTAACCCCTGGCCGGTCCTGCTGGTCACCGTGCTGGGGTTCTTCATGATCATGCTCGACACCACGATCGTCTACGTAGCCACGCCGAGCATCCTCTCGGGTCTGCATGCGTCGCTCGACGAGGTCCTCTGGGTCTTCA
>CAZRMD010000029.1:0-6283 GCA_964601135.1 uncultured Actinomycetes bacterium
ACCCGGCATAGCCAACGATCTGGTCGTCGCGGCGGAGCACCAGATAGTAGGCAGACCGATTGTGATGCAGTTCGCGATAGTAGGCGTTGCGCGGCCAGGGGGTGGGGAAGATCTCGCGCTCGATCGCCTGCACCTCGGGGATGTCATCCTCGCGCATGCCATCGATAAGGACTCGGGACTTGAGCTGCATCATGGGGCCTTCCTTGCGCGCTCCTCCGCGGCCGCTGGCTGAACGTAGAGCGCCTGCACCTCATCATATCGCAGCGGTTTTTGCGATTCGAACGTCCAGATGGCGCAATCGAGCAACGCCGCGCTCAATGGCCGCCTTTCGCGGACCGGAATCTCCAGATCGGCACGAGCCGGCAGCCAGCGAGCCAGCATGCCGGCCGGCTCAACCATGACGCGGCGGGCCGGAGAGAGCCAGTCAGCAAGCTCAGCCGCGGGAATCCGGCGGGCGGCTTCTCCCTGCCGCCAGGCATAGACCTCTCCCCTTCCGGCATCGCGAAGGGCGACGAGCGCCGGCTCGCCGGTGGCGCGCCGGGCGACGACCGGGAGGCTGTCGATCAAGTGCAGTGGAATGTGGCGCGCGTACGCCAGCCCCGCGGCCAGGGAAAGGCCCACACGGAGGCCCGTGAAGGAGCCTGGTCCCCGGGTCGCGGCGACACCGTCGAGATCGTCCCGGCGCCCGCCAGCGCGCCGCATCAGGGCGTCGAGGCGGGCGAGCACCGGAGGGTCGTCCCGGCTTCGCACCCAGTCGTCGGCCGCCAGCAACCGGCGGCCGTCGAGCGCAACCAGCGCCTGATCGACGCCGGACGTATCAATCGCGAGGCGCATGCTCAAACAGCGCGCGAACTCGGTCGGGACCGCGTACCAGCGTGAAGCGGCGCCGATTCTCCCCCCGGCTGCTCAGGCGGATGAGCGTGGTCGCCCACGTCTCCAGGACGGCCGCTCGTTCCGGCCATTCGATGACGGTGACGGCATCCGGGGCAGGTTCGTCCAGTCCGGTGTCAACCCACGCCAGGCCTTCGAGCCGATAGAGATCGTAGTGCTCGATCGGCAGGCGGCCTTGGTAACGGTGATGCAGTACAAAGGTCGGGCTGTGCACGGAGCCACTGACGCCGAGCCCGTCTGCAAGACCCTTCACGAGCTCGGTCTTCCCAGTTCCGAGGTCACCCTCGAGGGCGATGACATCGCCTGCTTGCACGACCTCAGCGAGGCGGTGACCCAACGCTCGGGTCTGTTCAACAGACCCGGTCTCAACGAAAGTGTTCATACCCGGCGTTTTCGAGCTTTTCGATCCGAGTGCCGCGTCGGAATCGAATCCCGGGCTGCCGCCCGATGGTTCCAACGACTGTCAGCCTAGCGCCGATGCGCTCGAGCACTCGCCGCGCGGCAGCGATGCGGGCTGGTGGGCCAGCGCAAATGAGCTGGAAATCCTCCGAGTCTCGCACGGCCAGCTGCCAGTCCTGCGGACGAAGGCCAGCCGCAAGCGGAAGTCTCTCGATGTCGATCGTCGCGCCGAGCCGGTCATGCTCGATCAGTCGCTCAATTTCCCGATACAACCCATCGCTGATGTCGCCGCCCACGCGCACGCCCGCCTCGACCAGCGTCCGGCCGGCCTCCACCTGCGGGACGGGATCGAGCAGCGCGTTGACCCACGCGCGCTCCGGGCGCGTCTGCGGCTGCTGACCGGATTCCAGCAGGCGCAGCCCAGCCGCCGCCGCCCCGATCGACCCGGTGACAGCGATCTGCCAGCCCGGTCGGGCGCCTGAGCGTCGAAGCACGCGGTTCGCCGCCGCCACCCGGCCGATGAGGGTCGCGGTCAGCGTGAAGGGACCCTGCGTGCCGCTGAGGTCACCGCCCGCGATCGAGCATCTGAACTTGGCCGCCTGCTCGGCGATTCCGCGATAGAGGCGCCGGGCATCGACAAGATCCATCGTGCCGCGCAACGCAAGCGAAATCAGCGCAAACCGAGGCTCGGCACCCATCGCCGCGAGGTCGCTGAGGTTGATGCTGATCAGGCGCCGCCCAAGCAGGAGGAAGTCAAAGCCGGGCCAGGCCAGCCGGAAGTCGATGTCCTCGACCATCGTATCCGTCGTCGCCACGACGAAAGCATCGCCGCACCAGAGCGCCGCATCATCGTCCGCTGCCCCGAGCAGCAAATCTCCCCGGGGCTGGGCAAAGTATGGTCGAAGGGAACGTAGCAAGCCGCGCTCACCGACCTCAGCAATGATTCGCGGCGGTCGCGCGTGACGCGCCTTAAACGGGAACGCCCTCGACCGGGCTGCTGGCGACCGCTTTGAGGCCGATGTGGGCCCGACCCGCATTGAAGGCGCGCCGGCCGGCCACGACCGCTTCGGCGAAGGCGCGCGCCATCTCCGGTGGATTCTTCGCGCGCGCGATGGCCGTATTGACGAGCACGCCGGCCGCGCCGATTTCGAGACAGCGGGCAGCTTCCGATGGGACGCCGAGCCCGGCATCGACGATCACGGGAACGCCGACTTTGCTGACGATCAATTCGAGGTTCAACAGATTCTGCAGTCCGAGGGTCGTCCCGATCGGCGCGGCGCCCGGCATCACGGCGGCGGCGCCCGCCTCGAATAACCGGATGGCCTGCACGACATCGTCACTCGTGTAGGGCATCACGATGAACCCTTCGCGGACCAGCTGGCGCGTCGCCTCGAGGGTGGCTTGCGGATCGGGCAGGAGGGTGTCCTCATCGCCCACGACCTCGACCTTGATGAAGTCCGACATACCGGCCGCGCGCGCCAGGCGAGCCAGCCGGATGGCGCCTTCGGCGCTGGTCGCACCCGCCGTGTTCGGCAGCAAGGTGTAGCGGCGCAGATCGATGCCCTCAAGCTCCGAACGCCCTCCCTCGAGATTGAGGCGGCGAATGGCGACCGTGATCATGTCGGGTTGCGCCGCGTCCAGGCAGCGTGCCAGCACCTGATTGGACTCGAACTTCCCGGTGCCGTGGATCAGCCGCGAGCGCAGTGTTCGGCCGCCAATGACAAAGGCGTCCGTTTCCGCGCCACCACCCACGAAGTACACGAGTTCCAGCTCGTCACCCGCGCGCACCCGGGTGCTTTCGAAATCTTCTTTGCGCCGGATTTCCCGGTTGTGCTCGACGACGACGCGCGAGGGCTGCACATCGAGACGCTCCAACAATTCGCGCAGGTTCAGGCCCTCAGGCACCTGACGCGGCTTGCCGTTGAGCGTTACCGTCACCTGGCTCACCGCCGACCGACCTCCAGCCGCGTGGTCATCAGCTCGTGCATGCGCCGAGCGGCCTCGGCCGGGTCGGGCGCGTCGTAAATGGCGCGCACGACGGCGATGCCCCGGGCCCCTGCGTCAAGGACCGGCGGGGCATTCTGGAGATCGATGCCGCCGACGGCCACGAAAGGCCGGTCGGCAATGGCCGCGACTTCCGAAACCAGGGTCGTTCCGACGGCAGCCCGGCCCGCCTTCGTGGGGGTCGCAAAGACCGGACCAATGGCAAAGTAGTCGGCGCCCTCGGCCATGGCCGCTTGCGCCTGGGCCAGGCTGTGCGTCGACCGTCCGATCAGGCGACCGTTGAAGCCGGGCAGGGCGCGCACAACCTCGGGCGGCAGGTCGTCCTGACCGAGATGGACACCATCCGCATCGGCCGCGATCGCGAGATCGGCATGGTCATTGATGATCAGCAGCGCCTGGTGGATGTGCGTCAACCGCCGGAGTGCCAGGGCGATGTCGTACTGCTCGCCGAGCGGCATTGCCTTCTTGCGCAACTGCACGACGCTGACACCGCCTTGCAGGGCGGCCTGGACGATCCGCACCGTCTCCTCCTCGCCACCCCGATCGCCGGTAACCAGGTAGAGGCGCATGCGCCACAGCTTCGCGCGTCGTTCTTCGAGCCGTGTCATAGCAGCGTCCTTCGGTTGGCGGAATGCTCGAGCCCTTTCCCTACGCAGGTATTGCCTGATCAGGTTCTAGGGTCTGCCAGCCGACGCCGGCACTCTCAGCATTCCGCTCCCCTAGGGCTGCATCAATTATATGCCGTACCGGCGCGGAACTCGATTCGAGATCGCGCACAGGACCTCCCATGAGATGCTGCCGTATGCCTGGGCGAGGTCATCGGCCGTCTGGGTCGCGTCGCCGTCAGTGCCGATCAGGGTGACAACGTCACCGACGGCGACGTCGGGCACAGTCGTGGCATCGAGAGCAGCCTGGTCCATGCTGATCGTCCCGGCGAATGGCACCTTTCGACCGCGGACCAGCGCGCTGCCCCGCTCTGACGCACTCCGGTGCAGGCCGTCGTCATAACCGACGGCGATGGTCGCAACTCTTGACGATTCGCGGGCGACGAATCGCCTCCCGTAGCCGACGGTCTCGCCTTTCGAAAGCGTGAGCACGTTCGTCACGACCGTCTGCCAGCTCAACGCCGGCCGCAGCGACGGCAGATCGGTCGAGCCAGGGACCGGCCGAACGCCGTAAATAATCAGCCCGGCACGCACCAGGTCAAGCCTTGCCTCTGGAAGGCGGAGCAGCCCGGCGGAGTTTGCGGCATGCGACAGGAAGCCCGATACGCCGGAGCGAACCAGCGCCGATCGCGCATCGAGAAACGTTTTGAGCTGCTGCCGGGTGAAATCCAGATCGCTGTCGGCGACGGCGAAGTGCGTCCAGAATCCCTCGAGCCGCAGATTCGAATCGGCGTGCACCTCCCGGGCGAGCCGGACGGCCTCATCCGGTTGCGCGCCGAGCCGATGCATGCCGGTGTCGATTTTGACGTGCACAGGGATTTCTGTGCTCGCGGTTTTCATCAGCTGGAGCCCGACGCGGTCATAGAGGGCCAAGGAGAGTTTGGCCCCGATCGCGGCCGACAGAGCTGCAGGCGGCGTGTATCCCAGGTTCAGGATCGGAGCCGTGATCCCCGCCTTGCGAAGCTCGACACCCTCCGGCACCGACGAGACGGCAAGCCAGGTTGCGCCGCCCGCGAGCGCGGCTCGCGCGGCCTCGACGGCGCCGTGCCCGTAACCGCCCGCCTTCACCACAGCCATGACCGCGGTCGTGGGCCCGACCAGCTGCTTGACCAGGCCGGTGTTATGGGCTATCGCCGACGTGTCCACGTCGGCCCATTTCGTCCCGGACTGCGTCAGCGCAGACGCTCCATCACACGCGGAATCTGGGGCAGGAGGTCAGAGGCCAGCACACCGGCTTGCCCGAGCGAGGCTTCGAGGTCGAGGCCGGCCTGACCGTGCAGATGCACGCCAGTCACCGCCGCCTCGAAGGGTGGCAGCCGCTGCGCCATCAGGCCGCCAATCAGACCCGCCAGCACATCGCCAGTCCCGCCGGAAGCCAGCGCGGGCGTCGATACGGGGTTGAGCGTGATCCGGCCGTCCGGCGCTGCGATCACAGTGCCCGCGCCTTTCAGCACCACGACCTTGTTCCACACCTTGGCAAACCGCGACGCCAGTCCGCGACGGTCTTGCTGAACCGCGCTGGTCTCCATTCCGGCCAGGCGACCGAACTCAGCCGGGTGCGGCGTCAGCACGATTTGCGGCGAGAGCCGGGGCAGGATCGAGCGGTGCTCGGAAAGCAGGTTCAGGGCGTCGGCATCGAGGACGAGCGGCGCTGCTACGCGAGGCACGAGATCTTCGATCAGGCGCCGGGTCGACGCGTCGCGACCAATGCCGGGGCCGATGACGCCCGCGTCCGCGCCGGCGAACCCGCGCAGGACGCCGCTCAACGAGGCATGCCCCACGACGCCCGCCGAGATCTCGGGAACGGGACCAACGATGACCTCCGCGCATTTTTCGGCCACGATCGGATAGATCGACTGCGCGACCAGCAGGCGGACGAGCCCAGCACCGGAGCGGGCTGCCCCCATGGCGGCCAGGTACGCCGCGCCCGTAAAACCCTGCGAGCCCGCCAGCAGAACAACAGTTCCGAACGTCCCCTTGTGCCCATCGCGAGGCCGGTCCGGCAGGCGGAAGCCATCAGGCAGCCGTGGCCTCTCCCTCCCCCTTGCGGGGAGGCCGGGCCCGCCGGCCCACGCGAGTAGCGCCGCGGGGCCTCGCCCCACGCGAGCGGCGCTGGAGTGCCATGCGAGCGTTTGAGAGGTAGGTGCGAAAGGAGCGTCTGAGGCGTCTGCAGGGGCGACTAACTCTGGAATCACGGCAACCGCCACGGCGAAGTGACCGTCGTGGGCGATGCTGACATCGATCTCCCGATTGGCGAGTGTCGTGGCAGGAGCGACGCGGACGTGCGGCCGGCCGTCGTCGCTCGGAAGGATCTCGACGTCGCG
>CAZRMD010000029.1:6293-22485 GCA_964601135.1 uncultured Actinomycetes bacterium
ATGCTGGGGCGGGTGACGCCCGTCGGCATGGCCTTGCCGATCGCTTCCTTGGCGGCCCAGCGGCCGGCCCAGCGCTCGGGGCTGCCGCCGCAGTACGCGATCTCTCGATCGCTCAAGAACTTGTGCAGGAACCGGTCACCGAAGCGGCGGTGGGCGTCGGCGATGCGCGGGATCGCCGCCACGTCCACGCCGACCCGAGGGGTCACGCGACTACTCTACGGTGACGCTTTTTGCCAGGTTGCGCGGCTGGTCGACGTTGCAGCCACGCTCGTTGGCGACGAAGTAGGCGAAGAGCTGCAGCGCGACCACGTTGGGGATTGGCGACAGGAACTCTGACACTGCCGGCACCGCGAACCGATCGGCGGGAATGTCGTCGAGCGTGGGATCCCCGTCGGTCACCAGGGCCAGCACAGGTGCGTCGCGGGCCATCACTTCCTGGATGTTGCTGACCACCTTTTCCAGGGTCGCCCCCTGCGTGGCGATGGCGAACACCGGGAAGTCTTTGTCGAGCAGCGCGATCGGCCCATGCTTCAGCTCGCCGGCGGCGTAGCCCTCGGCATGCAGGTACGAGATCTCTTTCAGCTTGAGTGCGCCTTCGAGCGCGATCGGGTAATTGATGCCACGGCCGATATACATGAAGTTGCGGTAGCCGGAGTATTTCCGGGCCAGCTCTTGCAGGGCCTCGGCACGGTCGAGAACGGACTGGACCGCTTCGGGAAGCGTCTTCAGCTCGGCCGTCAGCTCCTTGAGCCGCTCGGCCGGGATGCGGTGGCGGACCGCCGCCAGCCGAATTCCCAGGAGATACATGCAGGTCAGGTGGGCGATGAAGGTCTTCGATGACGCGACGCCGATTTCCGGACCCGCGTGGAGATAGATCACGCCGTCGCTCTCCAGCGCCATCGAGCTGCCCACGACGTTCGTAATCGACACGACTTTGGATTTCTGCTCGTGCGCCTCCCGGATAGCGGCCAGCGTGTCGGCCGTTTCCCCGGATTGCGAGACACCGATGACGAGGGTGTCCTGGTCGATGATCGGCTGCCGATAGCGAAATTCTGAAGCCGGCTCGACTTCCACCGGGATGCGTGAGAGATCTTCGATGATGTACTTGCCGATGAGCGCCGCATAGTAGGAGGTTCCCGCGGCCACCATCTTGATGTCCCTGATCTTGAGCAGCTGGCGGTCGGTCATGCCGAACTCTTCGAAGGTGACCTCGCCGTCCTCGCTCAGCCGGCCGCGCAGGGCATTCGCCACCGCCTCGGGCGCCTCGTTGATCTCCTTGGCCATGAAGTGGGGATAGCCGCCCTTCTGGGCCTGGCTGATGTCCCACTTGACCTCGATGACCTTGGGCTTGACGGCGGCTCCGCCAATCGTGCTGACTTCAGGGCCGAGCCGCGTGATCGAGACCATCTCCCCTTCGCCGAGCAACAGGACTTTCTTCGTGTACGGGATGAGCGCCGTGATGTCCGAGGCGACGAACCACTCTTTCTCGCCCACGCCGACGACGAGCGGCGCGTTGAGCCGGGCGCCGATCAGGAGATCAGGATCGCTCTGCGAGAAGATCGCCATCGCGTACGCCCCGCGGAGCTTCGCCAGCGCCTGGCGAACCGCTGCGACGAGGTCGCCCTTGTTGTACTGCTCGATCAGGTGCGGCACGACCTCGGTATCCGTTTCGGAGATAAACACATGGCCTTTCGCCTGAAGGTCGCGGCGCAGCTCGGCGAAGTTCTCGATGATGCCGTTGTGGATCACCATGATCTGCTTGTGGCAGTCGGTGTGGGGATGGGCGTTGATCATGGTGGGGCGGCCATGGGTCGCCCAGCGGGTGTGACCGATGCCCAGACGGCCCTGTGGCATTTCTTCGGTCAGCCGGTCGACCAGGGTATCGACCTTGGCGGCGCTCTTGACGACGGACGTCTGGCCATCCGCCTCGTTGAAGATGGCGACCCCGGCCGAATCGTAGCCGCGGTACTCCAGGCGCTTGAGGCTGTCCATGACGATGGGCGCGGCCGAGCGCTCACCCAAGTAACCGATGATCCCGCACATGCCGGCCTCCTATGTTCCCAAGCAGGACGCGTTTAAACGAGCGAACTCAGTTCGTAGTTTTGGTTAAACGGGATGGGCGGCGCAAGGTTACGGGCTGGGAGAAGGCGAGACTCCGGGAATCTGAGAGATGTAGACGTGGACCGTCGCCGTCTTCTGGTTGGTCTCGACGCCGCTCGGTGGACGGATGGCCACAGTCTTCACCACGTCAGACTTCTGGTTGCTGACGTCGACCGGATCGGTGAACAGAAGGTTCACCGTTGCCAGGGTGTTCTGCAACCCGGTCGCCTGGACGGCCAGCGGCTCGATCGTCACCCTGGTGATCCGGTAACCGGCTGCCGGCTGTCCGGTTAGCGTGAACCCGACCGGCTTTTCCATCGTGACCGCGTCGGCCTGGATGACGAGCTTGACCGTCACCTGGGGCGGCGTCACCTTCATGCCTGAAATCTGCTTCTTCGTCCTCGAGTCTCGGACCACGACGGGCGGCGTCTGGCTCGAGGTCGCCGTCACACTGTCGAGCTCGATGACAACGATGGCTTCGGCGTTGGGGAGCAGGCTCTTGGGACCGTCCACCCGGACGCTACTGGGCGTGACCGTCGTCGCATTGGCTTGCTCGTGGTACCCGGACGGCAGGGCGTGGGCTCGCTCGATCGAGACGGGCAGGTTGGCGCTGCCGAGCTCGTCGATGGTGACCGGAATGGTTCTCGGCGCATCCACCTGCACGGCCGGATCGGCACTGTCGATGCGAATCGGCACCTGGTTCGGGCCGACCTTGACGCTGCTGAAGTTGCCGACGGCGTGGAGCGACCGCGAGCCGCCGCCCTGGTCGAAATTCCGAAAGTTATCCGCCGTGGCGACAACCGTGACGGGCACCTGCGGCAAGCTGCCGACGATGACCAGGTTGGTCGGTAATCCCTGGACGTCGATGTTGAGCCTGTACCCATGGCTGGTGGTCGGATTGGAGGTATAGGCGACCACGCTCCAGAGCGCGGCCGCGAAAAAGATCGCGAGCAGTTTGAGCCGCAAGTTGCCAAACAAGGGCGCTATCTTACCCGCTCGACCCGGTCGACCCGCTCCCGGGGGTAGCGCCGCCAGACGGGAAGCGGCGGGCGGTGTACCTCCGAGCGAGGCTGCAGGAGCGATGTGAGGACCTGGCGGAGGCGGTCGGGATCCAGATTGCGAAGCAGTTTCCCCTCGTGCGCGACGGCGATCTGGCCGAGCTCCTCGCTCAGGATGAGGACGACCGCGTCCGTCTGCATCGAGAGCCCCAGTCCAGCCCGATGGCGGGTGCCCATGCGCTCCCGGACCGTGCCTTCATCGGCCAGCGGCAGGACGCAGCCGGCGGCCAGGATCTGGTTGCCCCGAACGATCACCGCCCCGTCATGCAGGGGTGAATTCGGGAAGAAGATCGCTTCGAGAAACTCGGCCGTCAGCTCACCGTTGATCCGGATCCCGGTGTTGGCATAGTTCTCCAGCCCGGTCTCCTTCTCGAAGACGATCAGGGCGCCGGTGAAGCGCTGCGTCAGCTTGGTGGTCGCGCGGATCACCTCGTCGATCATGCGGTTGAAAATTTGCAGGTTGTAGTGCACCAGCGGGCGGCCGATGAAGCCGATCCGGCCGAACTGGTCGAGCGCGCGCCGGATCTCGGGCTGGAAGAGCACGATGATGCCGATCAGGATGGCCGGCGCGGCATTGCGGAAGATCCAGGAAAGCAGGTGGAGATCGAGCAGGTTGGCAATGAGCCCGATCAGGGCCAGCAGCAGGACACCGTACATAAGCTGGACGGCCTGGGTGCCCCGGATGAGCAAGAACATGCGATACAGGAAGAAGGCGACAATGCCGATGTCAATAAGATCGAGGACGTGCCGCCAGACGCTGCCGCTCTGGATGAATACGAGGATGTCGCGGAGGATGACGTCCATGAGGCCATCAGTAGTATCCCCCAAGCTTGGAAATCCGTTACGTCATAGCGAAAGATCTCCCTCCCCCTTGTGGGAAGGGCCGCGGAGGGGGTGCCTCCCGGCGCGGTGGGTGGCCAGACGCCTAGACTCGACGGATGAGTCTAAGTGCGCTCGTCGCCCTGATCGCGCCCCTGATCAGCACGGCGATTACAACCAACAAGATCATCGCCGCCGTGGTCGTGCTGATCGTCATCGTCGCCGCCGTCTGGTGGTGGATGTCGAGACGGCGCGGGGCCCCGCCGAGCTAGCCGTCCCCGCGTCGAGGTGGGCGCCGCCCGGCCTGGCCGGCGGCTAACCGGGCGGGATCAGCTCGAGCTGGAAGTCGGGCGGTAGGGCGTCCGGGTCGAGTAGCTCGGGACCCTGGTTGTGCACGTCGTTCACCAGCGGCGAAACGGGCGCCAGCCTCAGCCAGCCATCCGGAGCCGCCTTCAAGAATCGTGCGATCTGCTCCAATGACAGGTCTTCCAGTACCCACGTAGCGGCATCGTCGTCGTTCAACGCGACCGGCATCCGGTCGTGGAGCGCCGCGATCTCCGCATTGGGCGTCGTGGTGAGAATCGTGGTTGCCGGCACTCCCTGCCAGGATCCCAGCAATCCGGCGAGATTGAGCAGCTTGCCGTCAACCCGATAGACGGCGACGGGAAGACGCTGGCTGCCGACCTTTCGCCATTCGTAGAAGTGGCTCGCCGGGATAATCACTCGCCGGGCGATCAGTAGTCGGTGATAGAACGGCTTGCTCAGAGCGCTCTCCGACCGCAGGTTGAATAATCCGCCCTTGGCTCCGTCGATGCCCCAGCGGACGACGTCGGCTCTCTCGGGACCGACGGTCAGGACTGGATCCGTCGGCGCGATGTTGTAGCGCGCCTGCTGTGGCGGCAGGTATCTAAGCCAGTCATAGCTGGCCAGCAGCTCGTCCCGGGGGATGGAGAAACCAATCCGGCCGCACATTCGGGTCCATTCTCGGCTATCGAGGCCGCGCCTGCGACGGATCGATGAACTTCGATGGAGCTGCGACAGGCAGCTGTCGCAACCATGGTGGACCATGGTTGCGACGATGTGCAGGACCAGCGAGACGCCGCTCGAGAAAATCAGATCGGCGCTTCGGGAGATGCCGGACTGGCTCGCAAAACAGCCGGCCGAGGAACTCGGCCAGGTCATCATCGACTGCCGGACAGCGAGCGACGGCCTGGAGGCCTGTTCCGCGGAGGCGATCCGCCGCTTCGAGAAGGCCGGCGGCTACAAGGCTGATGGCTCCCTCGGCATGGTGCCGTGGATGCGGGTCAATGGCAAGCTGACCGGTGCAGCGGCCGCGGAGCGCGTCGAGACCGCCCGGCAGTTGGGAAGCCTGCCAAAGACCGAGGAGGCCCTGGCCCGCGGCGAGATCGGATACCAGCACGCGGTGGCGATGGCCAAAGCCGCCGAGCACGTGGGAGCGGCGGCCGTCCGCAGGGCCGAAGGCAAGTTGCTCGAGGCCGCGCAGTCGATGGATCCTGGAGCATTCGTCACGGTTGCCAAGGATTTCGAACATCGAGTTGATGCCGACGCGGCACTAACCGAAGCCAACCGCGCACACGAGCGGCGCTACCTCTCGATCGGTGAGCCGGTCAATGGCCTTGCCCGGATCGAAGGTCAGTTGGTTCCAGAGGCAGCGGCAATCGTGCGCACGGCGATCGAGCCCTACATGAAGCCTCGCAAGGGCGACGATCGGTCAGGCGGGCAACGGGCGCACGACGCGCTCGTCCAAGCGCTGAGCACACGCGCCGGGGCGAGTCATCCAAGTGGCACCGCGACGAACGGCACAGGCCCGCGGCCTCTGCTGATCATCAAAACGACGGTCGACACACTCGCAGGCATCGCCGGTGCGCCGGCTGGACAGCTGGAATGGGGCGGAACGATTCCCGCCGAGACGGTTCGGCGGCTTGCGTGTGATTCCGCGATCACTCGGATCAATGGACTTGGTGAGCTCGAAAACGAAATCACGCACGCGGCTCGCACTGTCCCGCCTTCGACGCGCCGCTCGTTAGTCGCGCGCGACGGTCACTGCGTGTTCCCTGGATGCGACCGTCCGGCACCCTGGTGCGCCGGACATCACCTGAAGTTCTGGAGCGACGGCGGGCCAACGAAGCTCGATAACCTTGCTCTGGTCTGCGGGCCGCATCACCGGATGGTGCACGAGGAAGGCTGGACACTAGAGCGCAAAGACGGGCGATGGGTCGCGAAACCTCCCCCGTTGAAAGTCATGCCGCACGCTCGATCAGCCTGATAAGGGGCTCGCGACCCAACGTCGCCAGATTTCTTCAGCGATTGGTTGATATCGCGACTTGGGCCCGGCAATCACATCCCCAAACATGACGACGAAGACGCCGTAGACCACGTCAACAGTGTCTCCGCTTGATTTGCATCCGGCCAGCTTCGGGAGAATACGAGCGACCTCCGGCGCGTATTCGTCGGCATTCTCCGCAAAATTTCCGATGGGATCGACTTGGAACAGTAGCCTCTCGAGCTCGTCGTACAGGGAACCGTAGGCCTCCCGAAGCCGACGTTTCCCTTCTGGTGTCAGCTAGCGCTTGGTGTACTGCGGCGCTTTGCGAGCGCGCTTCAAGCCGTACTTCTTGCGCTCTTTCATACGCGGATCCCGGGTCAGCATCCCGTGCTTCTTGAGCACCGGCCGCATTGCATCGTCCGCGGCGACCAGCGCCCGCGCGATGCCGTGCTGGACGGCGCCCGCCTGGCCCGACATGCCGCCGCCGTCGACCTTCGCGCTGACGTTGAAGCGCTTCTGAGTCTCGGTGAGTTTCAGTGGCTCGACGACGACCATCTCGAGCATGCGCCGGCCAAAGTACTCGAGCGGCGCCTTGTTGTTGACCACGATGGTCCCGTCGCCAACCATGATTCGCACGCGAGCTACGGCATTCTTGCGGCGACCGGTTGCATAGTAGTACGTCGCGTTATCGGCCAATGACTTCCATCTCCCCTCGAGCGTTGAACTTGATACTCACAGGCTTTTGCGCCTCGTGCGGGTGCGCGTCGCCCGAGTAGATCTTGAGTCGGCGCAACTGCTCCTTGCCGAGCGTGCCGTGCTGCAACATCCCGGCGACCGCGTGCCTGAACGGATACGTCGGATGGCGCTGAACCATGTCACCGTACGCCCGCTTGCGCAGACCACCCGGATAACCAGTAAACGACGTGTAGATCTTGTCAACAGGCTTCTTGCCGGTAACCCGGATGCCCTTGACGTTGACGACGATGACATGATCGCCCGTATTCAAATGCGGCGTGTACATGGGCTTGTGCTTGCCGCGAAGAATCTTTGCCACGTTAGCCGCGAGGCGGCCCAACGTCTGGCCGGTGGCGTCCACGATGTACCAGCTGGCGGTAATCTCCGCGGGCTTGGCGCTGTAGGTCTTTCCTGGTTGAGGCATGGCTTAGTACTCCACGGCGACCTGGACCAACCCCTGTGGCGGCGCGAGTCGCAGTCCCTTCGTAGACCCCATGAGTAACTCGTCGATCCATTCGAGCCCGCGCTTGCGGCGGCCGATCTCCACCAGCGCACCGGCGATGCGGCGGACCATGCCATAAAGAAAGGCATCCGCGGCGATCGCGATCGTCACCCACTCGCCGAGTGCGCTGACAGTCACGTCCTGCACGCGGCGCACCGTATGGCCACCCGGCCTGGGGCTCCGGCCAAACGCCCGAAAATCATGCGTGCCTTCCAGCTTGTCGCCCGCGGCCTGCATCGCGCGAATGTCCAGTCTCTCACGCAGGCCCCAGGCGTACTGGCGCTCGTAGGCGCCGCGCGGCAGCGCCTGGCGGATGCGATAGGCATAGCGCCGAGCGCGCGCCGAATAGCGCGCATTGAACGAGTCATCCACGATTCCGGCCCGGCGGACAGCGATATCCTGGGGCAAGCGTGCGTTCAATGCGCCCGGCAGTTCGTCGACGGGAAACGCCCGCTCGAGTCGAAAATTCACGACCTGCCCGAGCGCGTGGACCCCGGCATCCGTGCGGCCGGCCGCGGTCAGCGCGGGCGACTCGCCTGTCAGCGACACGATGGCCGCGAGCAACGCCGCTTCGACGGTCGGCGCGCCAGACGACTGCGCCTGCCAGCCGTGATACCGCGTGCCCTCGTACTCGAGAACCAGCTTGACGTTCATCGGTCCACAAGCTCCACCAGGACCATCTCGGCGCCGTCGCCCTGACGGGGACCGATTTTCAGGACCCGCGTGTATCCGCCGGGCCGCTCCGCGATTCGCGGCATGAGCTTCGTGAACAGCCGCTCAGTGACGTCGTGATTCTCCACGACGGCAGCCACGGCGCGACGGGCGGCGACGTTGTCGCGCTTGGCCGTCGTGATGACGCGCTCCACCCAGCGACGGAGCTCTTTGCCTTTAGCTTCCGTGGTCTCGATGCGGCCATGGTCCAGCAGGGCAGTGACCAGGTTCCGGCTCATCGCTTTGCGATGCTCCATGGTCCGGCCGAATTTCCGCCCTGCCTTCTGGTGCCGCATCGATTGGCTAAACCAGGACCTTCGTGAGTTCGTCCTGTGTCAGGAAGCCACGCTGCACGAGTTTCTCTTTGATTTCGTCCAGCGATTTGCGCCCAAAGTTGCGCAGGCTCAGGAGATCCTCTTCGCGAAGCGATACCAGCTGCCCGACTTTCGTGATTTCGTTGGCTTTGAGGCAGTTCAGCGCGCGCACGGACAGGTCCAGGTCTTCGATCGGCACGTCCGCCAGGCGCGAAGCCAGATCGTTGCCCTTCTGGGGAACCAGGTCGGCGTCCTTGATCCGCTCCGTAAACCTGGTGAACAGGCCCAGATGCGAGGTGAACTGCTTGGCCGCCTCGCTGATCGCCTGGTCAGGCTGGATCGTGCCGTCCGTCCAGACTTCCAGGATCAGCTTGTCCCAGTCGGTCTCCTGGCCGACGCGCGTCTTCTCGATCAGGAAGTTCGCCTTCACGACCGGACTGAAGATCGCGTCGATCGGAATCACGCCGATTGGCTGGCCTTCTTTCTTGTTGCGCTCGGCAGGAACATAGCCCTTGCCCTGCTCGACGGTCAGCTCCATGCGGAGCCGCCCCTTGTTGGAATCAAGCGTGCAAATATATAAATCGCCGTTCACGATCTCGACGTCGCTCGGCGCCTGGATATCCGACGCTCTCACCTCCCGCGGTCCGGTGACGTCCAGGGTCAGTCGCACCGGATCCTCCGAGTAGGACTTCAGGTTCAGGCCCTTCAAGTTCAGGATGATCTCCGTGACGTCTTCTTTCACGTACGGAATCGAAGAAAACTCGTGCGCGACGCCTTCAATGGACACGGACGTCACCGCGGCGCCTTTCAACGTGCTCAGCAGCACTCGCCGCAGGGCGTTGCCCAACGTGGTGCCGAAGCCGGGCTCGAGCGGCTCGATCTCGAACTTTCCATAGGTGCTCGAGTTCTCGATGCTTTTGACGGTTGGCGTTTGGACGGTATCGATCATGGTGCTCCTTGGTATGAAGTTATCTCGAATAAAACTCGACGATCAGTTGCTCCTGGATAGTCTGGTCGACGTCCTCGCGTCCGGGTTGCGCGATGACTTTCACCGTCATGTTGTCGCGATCGGCCTGCAGCCAGGGGACGACCGGCCGCTGTTCGCCGGCGTCGATGGCGTTCTTGATGCGGTCGATTTCTTTACTGGATTTATTAATGGCGATGATGTCGCCCACCCGGACGGCATATGACGGCACGTTCACCACTCGGCCGTTGACCGTCACGTGCCGGTGGGACACCAGCTGGCGGCCGTCACGGCGTGAGGCGGCAAAGCCGACGCGATAAATGACGTTGTCCAGCCGGGTCTCGAGCAGGCGCAACAGATTCATGCCCGTGACGCCGGCCATCTTCGAGGCGCGGTCGACATAGAGCCGGAACTGGCCCTCGAGCAGGAAGTAAATCCGTCGGGCGCGTTGCTTGGCACGCAGCTGCAACCGGTAGTCAGACACTTTGCGCCGCCGCACCTGCGTGTGCATGCCGGGCGGCTGCGGACGCCGGTCCAGGGTGCATTTCGTGAAGCACTTCTCGCCCTTCAAGAACAGCTTGACGCCTTCGCTGCGACAGTGGCGGCAGACCGCGCCTTCGTATCTCGCCACTAGACGCGCCGCCTCTTCGGGGGCCTGGTCCCGTTATGTGGGATCGGGGTAACGTCCGTGATGGCCGTGACTTCGAGCCCGGCCGCTTGCAAGGACCGGATGGCGGCTTCGCGCCCGGCACCTGGGCCCTTGACGAAGATCTCGATTTGTTTCAATCCATGCTCCATGGCCTTGCGCGCGGTGGCCTCGGCCGTCGTCTGGGCAGCGAAGGGCGTGCTCTTGCGCGAGCCCTTGAAACCCTGGCTGCCGGCGCTGCCCCAGGCGAGCACGTTGCCCTGCGCATCAGTCAGTGACACGACCGTGTTATTGAACGTGGATTGAATATGCGCCTGCCCAACGGTGACGTTCTTCTTTTCGCGGCGCCTGGTGCGGACGACTTTCTTTTTCGGCATGGATTATTTCTTTGCCTCAGCCTTCTTGCGCACGCCGACGGTCTTCCGCGGGCCGCGACGAGTACGGGCGTTCGTCCGCGTCCGCTGGCCGCGCACCGGCAAGCCGCGGCGATGCCGGAGCCCGCGGTAGGTTCCGATTTCCTGCAGGCGCTTGATGTTGAGCGCGATCTCGCGGCGCAGCTCGCCTTCGACTTTGGCCTCTTTGTCGATGACGTCTCGCAGTCGCCCCACTTGCTCGTCGTTCAGGTTTTTGACCCGAAGATTGGGATCGATGTTGGCGATCGTCAGTACCCGACGTGATGTCGCCGGACCAACGCCGAAGATGTAGGTCAGCGCGATTTCGACGCGCTTCTCGCGAGGGATGTCGACGCCGGCGATTCGAGCCATCTAGCCTCCTAGCCCTGCCGTTGATTGTGCTTGGGTGTCACGCAGATGACGCGGACCTGGCCGCCTCGCTTGATGACCTTGCACTTCGGGCAGATTTTCTTTACCGACGAACGCACTTTCATGTCTCACTTAGCCTTCTTTCTTTCTTCGTAATTCGACCGCGCCCCGGATCGAGCGGTGACACCTCGACACGGACGCGGTCACCCGGGATCACCCGGAGAAACCGAAGCCGCGCGGCCGGCGCCACGTGAGCAACGATCCTGTGGCCGGTATCGAGCTCGACGCGGTAGAGCGCGTTGGGCATCGGCTCCACCACCCGTCCGACGACAACCTGACTCACGGGCAAATGCCCATGAGGGTATCGCCGGAATTCCGGCGCACGAACGAATAGCTTACCACAGGATTGCCGAAGCTAATCAGCGCCCCTGGCCCCCTGGAGTGGGGACGGAATCGACCCCCGAGCGCCAGTCCTGGTGGTCAGGATCTCCGGGCCGTCCGGCGTGATCGCCACCGAGTGCTCGAAGTAGGCAGACAGTGAACGGTCGACGGTCACGACCGTCCAGCCGTCGCCCAGCAGGGCCACCTCCGGCCCACCGGCGTTCACCATGGGCTCGATCGCCAGGACCATGCCCGGCTTTAAGAGTGGTCCACGGCCGGCGATGCCGAAGTTGGGGACCTGCGGATCCTCGTGCATGTCCCGGCCGATCCCGTGACCGACGAACTGGCGGACGACCGAAAAGCCGGCCCCCTCGACATGCTGCTGAACAGCGGCGCTGATGTCGCCGATCCGGTTGCCAACGCGGGCCTTGTCGATGCCGATGTCCAGCGCCTGCCGGGTCACGTCCATCAAGCGCTGCGCCTCGGGCGAGACCTGGCCGATCCCGACGCTCAGCCCGGCATCCGCCCAAAAACCGCGATGGATGAGGCCGGCGTCGAGGCTTAGCAGGTCTCCTTCGCGGAGCTTGCGATTCGTCGGGATGCCGTGGACGACCTGGTCGTTGACCGAGGTGCAGATCGCGTTGCGGTATCCCTGGTAGCCCACGAACCCCGGAATGCAGTCATGGTCGCGAATAAATCGATCCGCCTCGCGATCGAGCTCGAGCAGCGTGATCCCCGGCTTGGCCATGGCCTGCAGCCGCGCCAGCGTGTCGGCGAGGATGCCGCCCGCTTCGCGCATCAGGTCGATCTCGGCCTGCGACTTGTAAATGATCATCGCGAGCCCGCGCCCTTCTTCAGTGCGGCTAGACGACGGGTAATGTCGGCGCGGACTTCCTCGATCGGCATCTGGCCGTCGACGTTCTCCAGCTTCTGCTGGGCCTTGTAGTAATCGATCAGCGGCGCCGTGTGCTGCAGGAAGACATCGATGCGGCGGGCCACGATCTCGGGTTGGTCGTCGGTGCGCTGATAGAGCTCGCCGCCGTCGAGCGTACAGCGGGGCAGATTCTTCGCCTGTTGGGGCGTGAAGTTGTAGACCGCGTCACAGGTGCGGCAGCTGTAGCGGTGGCTCAGGCGATCGATGAGCACCTGCCGGCTGACCCGCAGATAGATGACGGCATCGATCCTCCGGCCGAGCTGGTCGAGCATCGCGTCCAGGGCCTTCGCCTGCGCCACCGTGCGCGGAAACCCGTCCAGGATGAAGCCGTTCGTGGCGTCCGGCTGCTGGAGTCGGTCTTTGACGATCTCGATCATCAGCTCGTCGGGAACCAGCTCGCCCCGGTCCATGTAACTCTTGACCTGCTCGCCGAGCGCACTTCCGGCGCGACGTTGCGCCCGCAGGATGTCTCCCGTGGCGATCTGCGGAATGCCGTAGTTCTCGATCAGATAGGCGCTCTGGGTGCCTTTACCGGCGCCGGGCGCACCGAAAACAATCAAATTCATGGCTTGGGTGCGCGACTGAATGTCGCTACTTTATGAACCCCTTGTACTGACGCATGATGAGCTGCGTCTCGATCTGTTTCATCGTGTCCAGGGCAACGCCCACGACGATCAGGATCGCCGTGCCTCCCAGGTACATGTTCTGCGTTGGTATTCGGGTGAGCGCCGTCGCGACCAGCGGGATCAGCACCGTGACCCCGCCCAGGAAGAGCGCGCCCGCGAACGTGATCCGCGTCATCGTGCGATCAAGATATTGCGCCGTCGCCACACCCGGCCGGATCCCCGGGATGAAGGCTGCGTGTTTCTTGAGATAGTCCGCCGTGTCGACAGGATCGAACGTGACGGCCGTGTAGAAGTAGGTGAATCCGAAGATCAGGATGAAGTACACGAAGTTATAAAGAATGTCGGTCGGGATGTTGGGACCGGCCGGCACCCAGTTGCTGCGCAGCCAGCGCGAAATGTCACCCCACGGACTCGCCGCAGTGGCAAGGAAGTTCCCAATGATCACCGGGAAGAACATGATCGAGATCGCGAAGATGATCGGGATGACGCCGGCCTGGTTGACCCGCAGCGGCAGATGCGAGCTGCGCCCCTGGTAGACCTTGCGGCCGACCACGCGCTGGGCCGACTGGATGGGAATCTTCCGCTGGGCCTGCTGGACCTCGATGATGAACGCGGTGACGACGATCGCGAGCGCGCCAAACAGCAGGAGCGGGGCCAGGTTCTGCGAGGCACCGCCGCCGGTGAGCAGGTTATAGATCGTCGTCGGGATCCTGCCCACGATGCCGGCGAAGATGACCAGCGAGATACCGTTGCCGATCCCATACTCGGTGATCAGCTCGCCGAACCACATCAGCATCACGGTCCCGGCGGTCAGGGTGACCATGATCTCGAGGATGCCAAACCACTGGACGTTGGTCAGCACGCCCTGCCGACTGAAGACCAGGGTCAGGCCCCAGGCTTGCAGCAGGCCAAGGGCGACCGTCAACCAGCGGGTCCAGCGCGTGATCTTCCGCCGCCCGAACTCGCCTTCTTTGCTCAATTCTTTGATGCGCGTGGAGACCACCGTCATCAGCTGCATGATGATCGAGGCGTTGATGTACGGGTTGACCCCCATGGCGATGATCGAGAAGGTCGACAGTCCGCCTCCGGAGAACAGGTCGAGCAGACCCAGGAAGGCATTCGTGTTGAAGAGCCTGTCCAGCGCGGCCTTGTCGGCTCCCGGCACCGCGATATGGGCGAAAACCCGGAAGATCACGAAAAGCCCGAGGGTGAATAAGATCTTGCGGCGCAGTTCGGGAATCCGTAGCGCGTTCCCGATCGCCTCTAGCATGCCCATGCCCTAACTCTTCTTACCCGGTTTCTGGACTCTTGCCTCCGGTGGCTTCGCCTCACGGCCCCCACCCTGCCCTCCCCCGGAGGGGGAGGGTGACTTGGCCTGATCGCCGCCGCCCTGCACCTTTGGCGCCTTTTCTTTCTTCGGTTTCGGTTGCTTCGCCTCAGACTCAGCCTTTTCGGGCTCTGGCGCCCGCGCGGGCTTGGGCTGGTTCTTGGCGCGCTTGGTCTTCGGCCGGATCGGCGGCGGCACCTCGATCACAGCGACGGTCCCGCCGGCCGCCTCGATCTTCCGGCGCGCCTCAGCCGAGAAACGATGGGCGTGGATCGTCAGCTTCCGAGTCAGATCCCCGGTGCCCAGGACCTTGATGCCCGCCTTAACGTCTTTGATGATGCCCGCCTCGAGCAGCGATTCCGGACGAACCTCAGCGCCGGCCTCGAAGCGATTCAGCCGTGTCAGGTTCAGCAGCGCGAACCGCTTCTTCCATTTGTTATTGAACCCGCGCAGCTTCGGCGTGCGCATGGTGAGCCGCGTCTGCCCGCCCTCGAAGGTCTTCGGCAGGTTCACCGAGGTGCGCGCGCCCTGTCCCTTCTGCCCACGCGTCGCCGTTTTGCCGTGCCCCGAACCGGGTCCGCGTCCCACCCGCTTGCGCGGGTGATGCGAGCCTGGCGATGGCTGAAGCTCGTGCAGCTTCATGAGGCCTGCTCCTCGACTTTAACGAGATGCCGGACTTTGTGGACCATGCCCCGAATTTGAGGGCTGTCCGCGCGCTCGATCGTCTGGTTCAGGCGTCGGAAGCCCAGCGCCCTGACCGTGCGCTCCTGGTCGGGCTTCTGCCCGATGACGGAGCGAACGTAGGTGATCTTCAGCGTCGCCATCGTCAGCTGACCGGCTCCTCGACCGGTGCGGCGGATCCGTCGGGTTCGGCTGGCGCCGCGGCCGCGGCAGGTTTGGGTCCTCGCCGGCTGAGCCGCTCCAGCTCGTCGGCCGGCTTGCCCCGCGCCTCGGCGACCGCGTCCGCCGTCTTCAGCGCCTGCAGCGCGGCGATCGTCGCCCGCACGGTATTCACCGGATTGTTCGTACCCAGCGACTTCGTGATCATGTCTTTGACTCCGGAGAGCTCGACGACGGCACGCATGGCACCGCCGGAGCGAATCCCGGTGCCGGGGGCGGCCGGCTTCAGCAGAACTTTTGCCGCCCCGACTTTCAGGCGCACCTCGTGAGGGATCGTCGTCCCAACCATGGGGACCGTGACCAGGTGCTTCTTGGCCGACTCGACCGCTTTCCTGATCGCCTCCGGCACTTCGCCCGCCTTGCCCAGGCCGGCACCGACGCGTCCGTTCTGATCGCCGACGACGACCAGCGCGCTGAACGAGAAGCGGCGGCCGCCCTTGACGACTTTGGCGACGCGGTTCAAATGAACCACCTTTTCGGTGAATTCCGATCCTCGATCTCTCCCGTACTGATAACTCATGCTTTTCTCACCTAGAACTTCAACCCGGCGTTCCGAGCGGCCTCGGCCAGGGCCTTGATTCGGCCGTGGTAGGGAAATCCGCCCCGGTCGAAGACGACGGTTTCAATCCCGGCCGTGCGGGCGCGCTCGGCGATCGACTTGCCGACGGCGGCGGCACCCTGCGCGTTGGACGGCGACTTCAGGGTCTTGCGAAGATCCGCGTCCGTGGTCGAGGCGGCGACCAGCGTGCGGCCGGACGCGTCGTCGATGATTTGCGCATAGACGTGGTGCAGGCTTCGGAAAATCGCGAGCCGGGGGCGCTTTGCTCCACCTTCGAGATTCGTCCGCAGCCGGATATGGCGGCGGATCCGCGCCGCGCGGCGGTCAGTGGTCCTGTTCATTACTTGGCCGCCCCCGCGCCGGTCTTGCCGGTCTTTCCGGCCTTGCGCCGGATGCGCTCGCCGCGGTACATGATGCCTTTGCCCTTGTAGGGCTCCGGCGCGAGCGGGCCGCCCGGTAGCCCTCCAGGGCCATCGCCAGGGCCGCCCGCACCGGCGGGACGGCGGCGCCACGGGGGCGCCATCCGTACGACGTCAGCAAGTCATGCGCAGATCTGATCGCTCAAACC
>CAZRMD010000030.1:0-21860 GCA_964601135.1 uncultured Actinomycetes bacterium
GATCGATGTCGTGGTCGGGCTCGAGGTGGGGGCCGACGACTACATCACCAAGCCTTTCGAGGTACGGGAACTCCTGGCCCGGGTTGGTGCCCATCTGCGCCGGAGCGAGCAGGCCGTCACGCAGCAACAGCCCAAGACGCGCTTCGAGTTCCCAGGCCTCATCATCGACATGAACAGCCGCCAGGTCTGGCGCGATGGTAAAGAGGTCGCCCTGACCCTGACCGAGTTCAACCTGCTGTCGCTGCTGGCCTCACAGGCCGGCCAGGTCGTCAGCCGCGGCGAGCTGCTGCGCAAGGTGTGGGGCTACGAGGTCGAGATCGAGACGCGCACGGTGGATGCCCATGTCTACCGGCTTCGCAAGAAGATCGAGCGCGACTCCGAAAAGCCGCACTATATCCACTCTGTCCCTGGGATTGGTTATCGCTTCGTAGCCGAGTAACCAGGCCGGACGACCCAGCCGCTTGGCGCTGAGCCGATGACGCCCGGGTTCGACTCCGCATAGAATCTGGGGCCATGGGGATGAATCAGCCGCCTCCGACCGGCGCGCCGACCCCCGCCGCACCGGCGCCGTCTGGTCCGCCCCCGCAAGCCGCGCTCCGGGCGCGCCGCGCCGCCATGATGCGTGGGGGAGCGACCTGGTTCTTCTTCATCGCCGCCCTGACCCTGGTCAATACGGTCCTGTTCTTCATGAATTCCGATCGGCGGTTCGTCATCGGCACCGGCATCACCGACGTCGCCAATTTCATCGGTGCCAACGACATTACGGGCAGCGCGGGAACCATTGCGGCCGGGGTCTTCGATGCCGTCGTGATTGCTGGCTTCGTTGGCCTGGGCCTGCTCGCTCGAAGAGGCACGAGCTGGGCGTTCCTGGTCGGCATGATCGTCTATGCCCTCGATGCACTGTTGCTGGCCTGGCTGACCGACTGGCTGAGCGTGGTGTTCCACGCGCTCGCGCTCTTCTATCTGTTCAGAGGCTTTCAAGCCAGCCGGGAGTTGGCGGTCGCTGCCGGTCCGCCGAGTATCCCGCCAACCCCTACAACGGGCATCGCGCCGCCCATCACGCCCAGGTAGCGAGCATCAGCTCTCCGGACACTGATCGCGTCGCAGCGCTCCTCCGCGAGGCGAGCGAAACACATCACACGGTCTATCGATATCGCGACGGCGTCGACCCGGACTGGGCGTCCTGGTATGCGGATTGGCTGATCCGGCTGACTGAACTGCCCAATCTCCTTCAGAACACGCCCGTTCGCAGCGAGCTCATCTATATGCTCGTCAAGCTCGATCACGAGTTCAACGCGGCGAAGCGTGACGAGCCCTGGGACCGGTACTACGCCCGCGAGCTCGTTGGGCACTTCCAACCGGTTGGCGCCGGCTGAGCCAACAGCACGTCACGTGGGGTTGCGGGAATGTTCCCGGCGGCGGGAGAGGCTCTACGCGCGAATTCGGCCGATTTCGTCCCAGAGCTGGGCGGCGGCTTTGCGACCCAGGTAAAAGCTCTCCAGGTCGAGCCGCTCATTGGGCGCATGGGCGAAGGAATCGGGCAGGACGAAACCCGCCAGCAAGCACGGTGTATGGAGATGCCGGGCCATGATGTCGACGGCGCCGATCGATCCGCCTGATCCGACCAGCCCCGGCTCTTTGCCGTAGACGCGTGCAAGCGCGCGGCTTCCGGCCTGAATCAGGGGGTGGTCGATGGGCGTGATCCAGGGTGGCTCGTCGGCCAGCAGGCTGACGGCGACCCGGACGCTCTTCGGCCGGATCTCGTCGATGTAATCGCGAATCGCCTGCGCGACCGTCTTTGGATCCTGGTCTGGCACCAGCCGGCAGCTGATCTTGGCCGCCGCCCAGGCGGGGATGATGGTCTTCGAGCCTGGCCCCTGGTATCCGCCCCAAATGCCATTCACATCGAGCGTCGGGCGGGCCCAGTTGCGCTCGGTGGGCGTGAAGCCGGCCTCGCCGGCGAGTGCTTCCAACCCGTATGTCTGCTTCAGCTCCGCCTCATCGAAAGGAACCCTGCCGAACTGACGACGCTCCTCATCGTTCAGCGGCCGAACGCCGTCGTAGAAACCCGGCACCAGGACGTGCCCGGCTGAATCCTTGAGGTGAACCAGCAGATCGGCCAGTGCCTGAACCGGATTTGGAGCGACGCCACCCATGAGGCCGGAGTGCATGTCGATGTTCGCGGCCGTGACGCGGAGCTCGAAATAGACGAGGCCACGCAGCGAGTAGGTGATCGCGGGAAATCCTTTGCCGACCATCGCGGTGTCGCTGACGACGCAATAATCGGCGCGGAGCCGATCCAGGTTTTCTCTAACGAAATCCTCGAAGTGGACGCTCGTGATCTCTTCCTCGCCCTCGGCGATGAATTTGAGATTTACGGGCAGCTCGCCGGTCGTCTTGAGCCAGGCCTCGATGGCCTGCCAGTGCATCGCGAGCTGACCCTTGTCATCGGATGAACCGCGGGCGAGCAGCAGGCCATCCTGCTGGATCGGCTCAAAAGGCGGCGATGTCCACAGCTCGAGCGGGTCGACCGGTTGCACGTCGTAGTGTCCGTAGACGAGGACCGTGGGCTTGCCGGGCGCCCTCAGCCAGTCCGCATAGACGACCGGATGGCCCGCCGTATCGATGATCGTGGCGTTCTCCAGTCCGACCCGCTCCAGCTGTTCGGCCAGGTGGCCCGCGGCCCGACGGACGTCATCGGCGCGCTCCGGATCGGCGGAGACGCTCGGGATACGAAGGAAGGCGTCGAGCTCCTTGAGACCCTGCTCGCGCGACTCATCGAGATACTGATCGGGGGTGGCCACGAGCCTATTCTCGGTCAGGCGTTATCGGGCAGGCCGGGAGTCTAGTAGATGAAGCCCAGGAGATCGAGTCCGGCGGTCGACTTGATGGTCCGGTAGTCGACCCGGCCCCAGCCGCCGTAGTTCATCTCCGAGACCGTGAACGATCCGTCGGCATTCACGGATTCGACGTAGGCCACGTGCCCGACTGGGGACGACCAGCTGATGCCCTGCACCATGATGGCGCCGACCATTGGCAGCTGGCCCTCGGCGAAGCCGTACTGCTGCGCCTGGAACCACCACTGCCACGCGTCGCCTGACCATGGGATATAGCGCTTGTGCGCCACCCACCAGGTGCAGTAGCCGTAGGGGAATTTCCCGCCCGACCCATAAACCGGCGAGGCGCTATAGGTGACGGTGTAATTCGTGACCTGCCGGCCGAACCGGTTCCAGGTCACCGTCTTGATCGTCTTCTTCCCGATCCCCGTATCGAGCGCCGGCCCGACGCCATCGGGCAGCATCAGCATCGTGCCGGGCTTGAGGTGATCGGGATCCCGGATCAGGTTGAAGTCGATGATGTCCTGGAGGTTGACGTGATACTGAATGGCCAGCCCGCTCAATTGAGTGTCGGACTGCACCTTGACCAGGATGCCGTTGACCGGAGGCACGACGACCCGTTCGCCCACAACCACGCTCGTCAGGTCGCTGATGTTGTTGGCCCAGCGCAAGGTGTCGAGCGTCAGGCCGAAACGACCGGCGACATCCTGCAGGGTGTCCCCGGGCTTCATCGTGTAGTACGTAACATCCCGGCGCACCGGCGTATCGACGCTCGACGTGCTCATCTTCATGATGAAGCCGCCCTGACTGAGGACCACGTCGTCGACGTGCGTGGTTCGCAGAGAAACCGAAGGGGCTGGGTCCGCGCCGTAAGCGGCGTCGGTGTGGAGTCGGTCGAAGGCCGTCAGTACCGGAATCAGGGCCGCCGCTAACAGAACAAGCGTGTGGGTTAAAAACCGGCTCTGTGCCAGATCACTTCCCCCGTGATAGCTCGAGTTGGTTTTCAGGCAGGATAGCACAGCTTTGGTCGGCGCAAGTGCCCGTACGCACTACCCAAAAAGGTGAAAGCGGGCAAGGGATGACAAAAATGTGAAAATAGGGCAGAGTCAGCACCACGAGTCCTGCCCAGGAGGGGAGGCGGGGCGTGTAGCAGGCGAATACGAAACGGGGCAGCAAGGGGCCCGCGGAGGCAGGCGTTTGGGGTCGACCAGGTTAAGGGGCAGCTGCCCAAGCCTTAACACTTGTAAAGATTTGGGTAGGGCCGTTAATAGCCCACCGTCCGTGGCCAGCCGCCCAAAAACACGACGGACGGTCGTCTCAGCGGCATTGGTCCTTGGCGCGATCGTGGGTCTGATTCTTACGCCGGCGGCGGTATTCGCGGATTCCGCATCGACGGCCGCCTCAGCGCTGGCGTCTCCGAGTCCAAGTCCAGCTCCGAGCGGTTCCCCCACATCAGGTGTCGGCTCAACGCCAACCGCGGCACCGGCGCCCAGCGCCGCACCAAGCGCCAAGCCCACCGATCGTCTGCTGAACAAGGAGCCGCAGTCGCAGCTGATTGCCGACCTGACGGTCTCCGAAGCCCACGCTCTGATGCTGGAGAAATCCCTCAATCAGTCACAGCTGGGGCTGATGGCGTTAGGTCAACAAATCCTGGACAGCGAGAAGGAAGTCGATCACCTCGATACCCGGATCACCGCGGTGAGCGCGCAGCACGCGGAGGTTTCAGCCCGGCTGCAGCGGGACAGAGCCCAGCTGGCCGCAGTGGTTCGCCGCCTCTATAAGCACCAGGACAACTTCTTCGTGAACCTCATCCGGGCGGGCGGCTTTGGTGGTCTGCTGGAAACCATCGGGTACGGTGACGTGCTGATCGATCGAGAGCGCGACATGGTGCGGACCGTCCAGGCCGACGACGTCGCCCTCGCCCACGCCCAGGCGACCCTGCAGCGCAGCCGCAGCTCGAAGAAATCGGTCCTGGATCGGCTGGTGCTGGCGCGGACCATGCTGGCGAAGGAAATCGGCACGGAGCAGGACCTGCAGACGCAGCTCCAGGGCACCATCGACGAAGGCCTGACCGCCCTCGACGCGATGCAGACCGACTCGCCGGCCATGGCGGCCAAGCGCGCGAAGCTGCTGAAAGAAAAAACCGACAGCGTGTTGAACCAGATCGAGCAGGCGGTCTTCAGCGTCGACAATTTCTCGCAGACGGCCCAGCTGATCGCCGAGGATCCGGTGCTCGCCACTACAGGGAAACTTCTGATCCCGATTCCGAAGGCCACGATCACCCAGGGCTTCGGACCCACGTCCCTCGGCATTGAATCGGCGTACGCCGGCTTTCCGCACTTTCACACCGGCATCGATCTCGCCGACCCGCTGGGTACGCCGGTTTTTGCGGCCGCCGACGGTGTTATCGCCCTGGCTCGGCCCATGACCGACGCCTCGGGCGCCCTCGTCGGCTATGGAAACTACATCGTCATCCAGCACGATGCCGGGCTGAAGACGCTATACGGCCACCTCCTGACGATCGGTGTCAAAGAGGGCGACACCGTCAAGCGCGGTCAGCTGATCGGGCTGCTGGGTTCGACCGGCAATTCGACCGGGCCGCACACCCACTTCGAGGTGCGTATCGATAACAGCCCGATCGACCCGATGCAGATGCTGCCGGCCGACGCGGCGAGCTAGTAGCTCGAATAGCCCGGGCTGCTCGCGGCCTGGGCGCTCGCCAGGTCCGGGGTGGCGACGAACCATTTGCCGCCGATTCCCTGGCCATAGGCATCCCCGGAATCGCCGTCCTTTGCATAGGTATAGAGGGGATGGCCGTTGTAGGCGACCTGGTTGCCGTTCGGCCCATTGACCACGGTGAGCTGCCCGGGCAGCCTCGGACTGCTCGTTGGCGTGCCGGAGGTGGCTAGCAGCGGTGGCCAGTTGGTTGCGCACCCGGCGGTGCATTTGATGGCCGTGGCGCTATCCGGCATGAAGTAGTACAGCGTCAGGCCCTTTTGGTTCTTCAGGACGGTCTGGGTCTTGTCGCCGACCTTGATCGATGCGGTGTGAATCAGGGCCGGGTTGCCGCTCGCTGAGGCCGCGGTTCCGCCATTGTTCCCGGTCGCCCCACACGCCGCCAGCAAGAGGCCGGCGCCGATCGCGAGCAGGCTAGCGGCCCCCCGTGGAATGACTCGCACCAAGACGAATACGAGGTCAGGTTACACTTGGCGCTTGCCAAGGCCGGACGCTCGTTGTACGATGCCGCTCACAGTGTTGCGGCGCATTCGATTTGCGTACTGGCACGCGTACCTCGGGCCGGCTCGGGTCCGGCTCGGGGCGAGCTAGCGCCGCTCACCTCCCGCCACCCGAACACCGGCCCTCCTCCAACAAGACACCTATAACTTGGCGCACCCAGGAGGTTTTGAGGAATGGCGGTTCGAGGGATCCGCGGCGCAACAACCGCAGAGGCAAATAGCGAAGCAGCGATCGTCGACGCGACGATCGAGCTGCTGGCCGAGATCGTGCGGGCGAACCGGGTCAAGCCCGACGACATTGCTGCGGCCTGGTTTACGACCACCCCTGACCTAACCGCCGAATTCCCGGCGGCGGCGGCTCGGCAGCTTGGCTGGGGCGACGTGCCGTTGCTCTGCGCGCACGAGATGGCGGTGCCACGCTCGAACCCACGCAGCCTGCCGCGCTGCATCCGGGTCCTGGTGCTCGTCAATACCGAGGTCCCGACATCGGCGATCCGCTTTGTCTATCTGCGGGGCGCCGAGACGTTGAGGGCCACAGCATGATCATCGTGATGCGTCATGACGCCACCGCCGATCAAGTCAAGGCGGTCGTCTCGCAGGTCGAGGCGCATGGCATGCGCACCCATCTCAGTGATGGCGACGAGCGAACCGTGATCGGCGTTCTCGGCACCAATCCCTTCTCCCTGCGCCATCTCTTCATCGAGGCGCCGGGCGTGGCGGAGGTGATACCGATCACAAAGCCCTATAAGCTCTCCAACCGCGAGTTCCGGGCGCGCGACACCCGCATCCCGATCGGTGACCACGTCGTCGGCGGCGAACGCGTTTGGATCGTGGCCGGACCCTGCTCGGTCGATGGGGAGGAGTTGTTCCTGGAAACCTGCCGCGAGGTGACGGCGGCAGGCGCCCACGCCCTGCGGGGCGGCGTCTTCAAGCCCCGGACCTCGCCATACAGCTTCCAGGGATTGCGCGGCGACGGCGTTGCCATCCTGCGCGAGGCGCGGCGCCAGACCGGCTTGCCGCTGGTCTGTGAGGTACTGGCGCCGGGCGACATCGAAATCCTCGCCGGGATCGCCGACGTCCTGCAAATTGGCGCTCGCAACATGCAGAACTTCCCGCTGCTCTCGGAGGTGGGACGCCTGCGAAAACCGATCCTGCTCAAACGCGGCATGTCGGCCACCATCGAGGAGTGGTTGCTGTCGGCGGAGTACATCCTCAGCCAGGGGAACTACCAGGTGATCCTGTGCGAGCGAGGGATCCGAACGTTCGAGACGTACACCCGTAATACGCTCGACCTCAATGCGGTACCCCTTCTCAAAGAGCTGAGCCACCTGCCGGTGATCGTCGATCCAAGCCACGGAACCGGGCGTCGCTCGCTTGTCGCCGCCATGGCGCTCGCGGGGATTGCGGCCGGGGCTCACGGCTTGATGATCGAAGTGCACGCGCAACCCGAGCTCGCTCTCTCCGACGGCGCGCAATCGATCACGCCGGACGCGTTCAAGCAGCTGGTCGAGCAGGTCGAGGCGTTGGCGGTGGTGCTGAGGTCGTCGGCCGGAGTGCCAGCCTGATGCGCATCGGCATCGTTGGACTCGGCCTGATCGGCGGCTCGCTCGGCATGGCCCTGCGCCGCCTGAATCCGTCGATCGAGGTCATGGGTCTTACCACCTCGCCCGACGCCGCAGTGGAAGCGCAGCGACGACGCGCTGCTTCGCGAGCCTCTAGCGACATCTCGGTCCTCGACGGATCCGATGTTGTCGTCGTGGCCACGCCCATCGACAAGATTCCCTCGGCCCTCGACCAGCTCGCCGACCTGGTGACGTCGGGCACGGTGATCACCGATGTGGCGAGCGTCAAGCGGCCTGTACGGCAGTGGGTCCGGCGGATTCCGGAGCCGGGCCTGTTTCTTGGAGGCCATCCGGTCGCCGGCAAGGCCCAGAGCGGACTTGAAGCTGCCGATCCCGACATCTTTCGGGATGAACCGTGGATCTTCACGCCCCTGGAGGCGCAGAACCTTCGACCGTTCGAGGCCTGGTTTGAGCTCGTGCGAGCGATCGGTGCGCGCCCGTTTTTCCTTTCCCCCGAAGAGCACGACCGCCAGATCGCCTATCTGAGCCATTTGGCGTTTACCGTGAGTTCCGCCTTCGCCGAAGTCGTACGGCGCAATGCCGATCCCGATCTCGCGGGGCCCGGGTACCGCGGGCTGGCTCGCCTCGCCCACGGCGACGCCAGGATGTACGAGAGCATTTCGCGGGAAAACCGCGAGCCCTTGATCGAGGCGATCGATCACTTCAGCGCCATCCTCCGAGAGTTCCGTGACCATATCGAACGGCAGGACCACGTCCTCGCGCTCTTCGAGGCAGGCAGGCATGTTGCGGTCTGAGCTCCAAACCCTCGAGGTCGTGCGACCGGCCTCGCTCGTCGCGGGCGAGTTGCGCGTTCCGGGCGACAAGTCGATCGCGCACCGGGCTTTGATCCTCGGGTCACTCGCCGAGAACGACTCGACGATCACCGGAATCCCTGAGAGTGAAGACGTCCGCGCGACCATCGCGTGCCTTCGCAGTATCGGCGTCAAGATCACGCCGGCACAGCCTATTGGCAGTTCGTCTCCTTTCCCCTTGTCGGCAGGGTCGGGGAGGGGGTTCAGGGTCACTCCCCCCTTGTCGGGAGGGCAGGGGAGAGGGTTTTCAAATCCGCATGGTCCGCTCGATTGCGCCAATTCCGGAACGACCATGCGCCTGCTGCTGGGGCTTCTGGCCGGCAGCCATATTTCCGCAACGCTCGACGGCGATCAGTCCTTGCGCCGCCGGCCGATGGCGCGCGTCATCGAACCGCTGCGACGGATGGGCGCCCGTATCGAGTCGCAAGATGGTCGGGCGCCGCTGACGGTGACCGGAACATCCTTGCAAGGACGCCATCACGAGCTGCAGACGCCGAGCGCCCAGGTCAAGAGCACGCTGCTCCTGGCTGGTCTTGCCGCGCGCGGTCCGACGACCATCGTCGAGCGGGTGCGAACGCGCGACCACACCGAGCGGCTGCTCAGCGCGATGGGTGCGGACCTGCGCATCGACGTCCACGGTAAGGAGGGTGGAACGATCGATCTGAGACCGTCGCACCGGCCGCTACGGGGCATCGACCTGACGATCCCTGGCGACTTCTCATCCGCAGCATTCTGGCTGGCGGCTGCGGCGCTCCATCCAGACTGGTCGATCACCATCCGCGACGTCGGTCTCAACCCGACCCGAATCGGATTTCTCCGAATCCTGGAGAGGATGGGAGCCGAGGTTCAGGTCGACGTCACCTCGACGGAGATCGAATCCAGCGGCTCGGTGCGAGTTGTGGGCCGTCCACTCCGTGCGGTCGAACTTCGCGCCGCCGAGGTGGCCGCCGCGATCGACGAGATCCCTGCGGTGCTCGTCCTCGCAACCCAGGCGAAGGGCGTCACGACCATCAGCGGCGCGGCCGAACTGCGCGTAAAGGAGAGTGATCGGATCGCCGCGATGGCCGAGGGTCTACAGAAAATGGGCGCCACCGTCGAAGAACGACACGACGGGATCACGCTCCACGGCCCAGCAACATTGCAGGGAGCAACCGTCGACTCGAGGGGAGACCACCGAATCGCGATGGCCCTCGCCGTCGCTGGGCTGACGGCGTCCGGTCCAACCACGATCGAAGATGCCGATGCGGTGGCGGTCTCCTACCCCGAGTTCTTCCTGCACCTCCGCGAGGTCACCGATGCCGTCTGAAGTCTGGCTCCTCGGTGATCCGGTGTCGCGGAGCCTGTCGGTTGCTATGCAAAACGCGGCCTTCGCCACGGCCGGCATCGATTGCCGGTACGTGCTTCATGAGGTAAATCGAGAGAGTCTCCAAACGGCCGTTGCCAACCTGCGCGCCGACCGCCGAATTCTCGGCGCCAACGTCACCATTCCCCACAAAGAGTCCGTGACCGCGCTGCTGGACGAGCTCGGCCCGCTGGCAGCGCGGATTGGCGCGGTCAACACGATCAGCCGGGAGGACAATCGGCTGAAGGGATGGAACACTGACGCGGACGGATTTCGAAACGCCCTCGACGAATGTGGCTACGTGGTAGCTGGAAAATCTGTCGCCGTCCTCGGTGCGGGCGGAGCGGCGCGCGCGGTGGCGGCTGCCCTCCAGCCAATCGCGGCTGCGGTGTGGGTGATCGCCCGAAACCTCGAGCAAGCGAAACGTGTGTGCACCAACCTGGGCATCGTGTCGGGAGGAGCGGTCGACCTGAGCCAGAGTGACGAGACCATTTCGAACGCGTCGATTGTTGTCAATGCAACCCCCGCGGATTTATCCGCCGCGTCGAGACTCCGGCCCGATCAGCGCCTGTTCGATCTTCGCAGCCGCTGGTCCGTCGAGGGGCGGGCGATGCTGCTTCACCAGGGTGCCCGTTCGTTCGAGATCTGGACTGGTCAGAAGCCGTCGCTGGCTGCGATGCGTGCGGCGCTCGACCAGGCGGCCGCCGCGGTGCCGGCATGACGCTCCGATTCCTGACCGCGGGCGAGTCGCATGGTCAGCGGCTCACCGTGATCATCGATGGCATTCCCGCGGGGTTGACAGTTCGCGAGGAAGACCTCGTCGCCGACCTCCGTCGCCGCCAGGGTGGTCACGGCCGGGGTGGGCGGATGGCCATCGAGCACGACGTGGCGCACATCGTGTCGGGCGTTCGCGGCGGCCGGACTTTGGGCTCGCCGATCACGCTCGAGATCGCCAATCGCGACTGGGAGAACTGGAAGCACGTGATGGCCGTCGACGAGGCCGAGGTCAAGCGCAAGCCGATCACGCGCGTCCGCCCCGGTCATGCCGACCTGGCCGGCATGCTCAAGTACGGCGCGGAGGATGCTCGCGACGTGCTCGAGCGGGCCAGCGCCCGCGAGACCGCCGCCCGGGTCGCCGCCGGTGGCGTGGGCAAGTTGCTGCTCAAGGCCTTCGGCATTCGCGTTCGGAGTTACACGCACTCGATCGGGACGATCACGGCCCGCGTTCCCGCATCGATCGATTGGGCTTCAGTCGAATCCTCTCCCGTCCGCTCTCCAGACTCCGAGGCCGGTGATGCGATGGTGGCCGCGATCGACGCGGCGCGCGAGCGCGGCGACACGCTGGGCGGCACGTTCACCGTCATCGCCGATGGCGTGCCTCCGGGGCTCGGCAGCTACCGCCAGTGGGACACGCGACTCGATGGCTTGCTGGCGCAGGCGATTGTCAGCATTCCGGCCTGCAAGGCCGTCGCCCTCGGCGATGGTGTGGGGGCCGCGGCACTGCCGGGATCGCTCGTGCATGACGTACCGATCTACGACGACGGCAAGCTGCGCCACGAGACCAACCGGGCTGGCGGCTTGACCGGCGGTGTCACGAATGGCGAACCCGTCGTCGTGCATGGCTTCATGAAGCCAATCTCGACGCTGCTCAAGCCACTGACGACGGTCGACATGAAGAGTCATGAGCCGGCGCATGCCCACTACGAACGCAGCGACATCTGTGTGGTGCCGGCGGCCGGCGTCATCGGCGAGGCGATAGTTGCGCTCGTTCTGGCCGGCGCTTTTCTCGAGAAGTTCGGAAGCGACTCGATGGCCGAGCTGCAGCGAAACGTGGCGAGTTACCTCGAGCAGGTCCGCGCGTGAACAACGTCGTCCTGGTCGGATTCATGGGCAGTGGCAAGTCCACCGTCGGACAATATCTCGCGCGTCGGATGCAACGGACCTTCATCGATGTCGACGAGGACATTGCCGCGAACACTGGACGCTCGATCCGGCAGATCTTCGCCGATGAAGGTGAGCCCGGTTTCCGCGAGCGCGAGGCAAAAACCCTGCGCCGTGCATTGCAGCGCGACCATGCGATCATCGCCGCCGGTGGCGGAGCGCCGCTGCCTGAGGACAACTGGCGTGATATCCGCACTGGCAACTGCGTGGTAGCGCTGATGGCTGAGCCCGCTGAGCTCGAGCGGCGGCTCAACGGCTCGAGAGGACGTCCACTGCTGCAGCCTGATGCGCCCACAGCGATCGCGGCGCTCTTGCCCAGCCGCATGTCGCGTTACTTCGAGGCTGACCTTGTGCTGAAGACGGATGGACAGGACCCGGCCGCCGTGGCGGCGGCGATCGAGGAGCGGCTTCCAGCGGGTGGGCTGCACCGAATTCCGATCGACGTCCCGAACGCGGCCCATGAAGTCAGGATCGGCTCACAGCTGCAGAGTTTGGTGGCCTCGACCGTGGGCCGGATGAATGTCTCTGGACCCGTCGTGGTCGTCAGCGATGCGCAGGTCGCCGAACGGCACGCAGAGCCGTTGATCGAGGCGCTGTCGGTCGCCGGCATTTCGACCAAGCTCCACTGTGTTCCTAGTGGTGAAGCCGCGAAGGAACTCGCCGTCCTCGCCGAGATCTACCAGGCGCTTGCCTCGGCCGGTGTCGACCGCCAGGGCGTCCTGATTGCGCTCGGAGGAGGAACGGTCGGCGACGTGGCGGGCTTTGCCGCCGCCACCTGGATGCGTGGCATCCGCTATATCCAGGTCCCGACGACGTTGCTGGCGATGGTCGATAGCAGCATCGGTGGAAAAACCGGCATCAACTTGCCTGCGGGCAAGAACCTGGCTGGGGCGGTGCATCAACCTTCCGCGATCTTCTGCGACCTCGATTATCTCGCCACGCTGGCGGCCGATGACTACCGGGCGTCGCTGGCTGAAGTCATCAAGGCCGCGCTGATCGCCGATCGATCATTCGTCCGCTGGCTCTGGACGAACATGCCCGCGGTGCTGCACCGCGAGCCATCTGTCGTGGGAGAGGCCGTTGGCCGAGCCATCAGGATCAAGGCGGTGGTCGTCGCTCGCGACCCAGGCGAGATTGGCGATCGCGCGATGCTGAACTACGGCCACACCGTGGGCCATGCGCTCGAGCGCGCGACCGGCTTCGGCCGCCTCCGGCATGGCGAGGCCGTGGCCTGGGGGATGGAGGTTGCGGCGAAGATCAGCGAGCGAACCGGACGATGTTCGCGCGAGGTCGCCTGGGTTCAGCATCAGCTCCTGCAATCGGCCGGCCTGCTCGCCGATCGGCCTGTCGTACGTCGCGCCGAGCTGATGGAGGCGCTGCGCCATGACAAAAAGTCGCACTCGGGCGAGCCGCGCTGGGTGCTCTTGCGCTATCTCGGTCAGGTGGAGTACGGCCAGGCGGTCGACGCATCCGTCGTCTCGACCGCGTTGTCGGAGGTGCTCGGCATTTGAGAGTGCTGGTCCTGAACGGCCCCAACCTTGGCACTCTGGGACGGCGTGAACCCGAGGTCTACGGCGCCAGGACACTTGCCGACCTGGAGGGGATGCTTGGAGCTCGCGCGCGCGACCTCGGTATCGAGCTGCGCTGTCTGCAATCGAATCACGAGGGTCAGCTGATCGATGCGATCGAAAAGGAGGGCGCCGGCAGCGACGCCATCATCATCAATCCTGGCGCGCTTTCGCACTACAGCCTGGCGCTCGCTGACGCGCTGCGTGGCTCGGGCAAACCGGTCGTGGAAGTCCATATCTCCAACGTCTTCGCCCGCGAGTCCGAGCGACATCGGATGGTCACGGGGGCGGCGGCCAAAGCCGTCATTTGCGGATTGGGCTTCGACGGATACCTGGCTGCGCTCGATTATCTGAACGGCCGGTTCCGAGGTGGCGCTTAGATACAGTTCAGGGAGGCTCGGAGGTCATTACCCCGAGACCATTCCTGGAGGTTGTCAATGGCCGTAACGATCCTCGACCTCGCCGCCTTCAAGGCCAGGCAGGAACGCTTCGTGATGCTGACCGCGTACGACTATCCGACGGCGGCAATCCTGGATGCAGCTGGCATCCCGGTGATCTTCGTCGGCGACACGTTAGGCCAGGTGATCCTCGGCTACGAGAGCACCGTGCCCGTGACGATGGACGACATGCTGCATCACGTTCGCGCCGTTCGCCGGGCCGTGAAGCGTGCCCTCCTGGTCGGTGACCTTCCTTTTGCCAGCTACCACACGTCCATCGAAGCCGGCATCCGCAACGCTGGGAGATTGGTAAAGGAGGGTGGCGTCAACGTCGTCAAGCTCGAGGGCCCACACGCCGAACTGACGCAGCGGCTGGTTGCCTGTGGGATCCCGGTAATGGGTCATCTGGGTTACACGCCGCAGTCCATCAACCTCGTCGGCACAGCGCGCGTTCAGGGCCGCACGGCTGAGGCCGCTCGGGAGCTCGAGAATGCAGCGCATGACCTGGCAGAAGGCGGGGCCTGCAGCCTGGTACTGGAGGCAGTTCCCTGGGAGGTGGCAAAGACCATCACCCGATCCCTTGAGATTCCCACGATAGGTATCGGCGCCGGACCATTTTGCGATGGTCAGGTCCTTGTCGTCACCGACCTGCTGGGTTTCGGGACCACCAGGCTGGCCAGGCTTCCGAAATTCCTCAAGCAATACGCTCACCTCGACCAGACAATTGCCGAAGCCGTAACGCGATTCAGCGCGGAGGTCGCCGCCGGCGAGTTCCCAGATCTCGGCCACTCGTATGAGTAACGGGGCGACCCTGGATCAAGCGATAGCGGCACCCTCGCTTTCCGCGAGGGGGGAGCGGCGGGCAGGACCATGGAGGGCTGAGTTCCCGCTGGTCGGCCCGGCGGGAGAGCTGATCGACCTGCGGCGGGTATTCCTGTCCCATGGCATCGCGGCGTTGCCGCCGATGCGGCTCGACGAGAAGGCCTGGAGCTTCGAGATCACCGTGCCCTTGCCTGGCTTCCGCGCCCGGACCTTGACCGTGTCGCAGGTACGGCCGGGCCATGGCCTGGTGTCGGTTGGCCATGACTCGATGACACCGGATCTTGCGGCTGCGATCATGGCCCAAGTTCGCCACGTCCTTAGCCTCGACGTCGATCTAACCGCCTTGTACGCCGTCGCCGCTGATGATCCAGATCTGTCCTGGGTGGTGCAGGGAGCCGGCCGCATGGTGCGCAGCCCCACCGTCTTCGAAGACGTGGTGAAGACCATCTGTACCACGAATACCTCATGGGGCGGCACGACCCGCATGGTGAATGCGCTGGTCGAGCACCTCGGAGAGGAGGCGCCGGGCGCGCCCAGCAGCGGTCCTTACGGGCGGGCTTTTCCGACACCCGACGCGATGGCCGCAGCGCCTGACAACTTCTATAAGAAGGTTGCGGGCGCCGGATACCGCGGTCCCTACCTGAAGAAGCTCGCTACCGATGTGGCCCGAGGGACCGTCGAGCTGGAGAGTCTTGCCACGAGCTCACGTGCCCAGGTTGCCGACGACGAGGTCGCGCGACGCCTGCGAGCTCTGCCCGGCGTCGGGCCCTATGCCGCCGCGCACATCATGTTGATGCTCGGCCGCTACGACCGCCTCATCCTCGATTCCTGGACCAGACCGACCTACGCCCGGCTGCTTGGCCGCAAGCGACCGGTGAGCGACCGAACGATCGTCCGGCGCTTCGCCCGCTACGGCCCATATGCCGGCCTGGCCTTCTGGCTCTTTCTTACTCGAGATTGGTTGGTCGACGATGCGCCGGCCTATCCTTGGGTACAACCATGAGCATGCCGGATCTTCGGATCCTCGTCGTCTCACCAAATCCTCTGGCCCGAGCCGGCCTGGCGTCACTGCTCGAAGGCATGAATGGGGTCAAGCCCGTCGCGTCAGCGACGATTCAGGAGGCTGGATCAATGGCCGGGCAGCTGCTTCCGGACGTCGTGGTTTTCGACGCCGGCGACGGCGAGCCGGAAGATCTCGACGGCATTGCGCGCCTTGCCACGGCTCAGCCCGGTTTGCCGATCATCGCCCTCGCCAGCGACCAGGCCGGCTTGCCCCAGGCGCTGAGTTTTGGTGCGTCGGCCTTGCTGCCATCGGGCATCGACGTCCAGACCCTTTCGGCAGCCATGATCGCAGCCGCGCGCGGCCTGGCGACAATTTCGCGCACCGACCTGGCGATGCTGCTTCCGCGCGAGGAGCCTATCGACGCCGCCGATCACACGCCGGTTGAATCGCTGACACATCGGGAGCTCGAGGTGCTCCAGCTGATGGCGCGCGGTTTGACGAATCGGCAGATCGCCCGGCGGCTGGAGATCAGCGAGCATACCGTGAAATTTCATGCCGCGGCGATCCTTGGCAAGCTCACCGCGCGCTCGCGCGCCGAAGCCGTGGCTCGGGCAATCGGTCTAGGCTGGATATTGGTTTAGGGATGGCTGTCGATCGAGAGGGCTACGGTTACCGAAAGGGGGAGGAGGGGCTCGACCGCCTCCTGACCGATGCTCGCGTCCTCTCGCCGGCCGGCATCGAGCGCGTCGCCTGGGGTTGGGACCGGCACGAAGATCCAGCGCTGATGCAGCGTTTTCACGACGCCGAGCGCGCCGGCCTGCGGGCCTTGGAGCAAAGCGATCGCAGCGAGTTGTGGGACGACGCCCGCAAACGAATCCTCGACCTCACCGAAGGCCGCGGTTCGCTCGAGTCCTGGAAGGCGGAACACGGCGAGGTCGGGCACAAGGGCGAACGCGCGCTGCTGGGCGCGGCCCTCGGATTGCTGACTCGCGACAACATCAGCCACGACCAGTACGTGACGCTGGTCCGTCCAATGGCTGAAGCGCTGCCCTGGTTGCTCCCGGAGGCGGCACCGGAACCACGCCGATGATGCTCGCTCCCCGCCTCGATCCGGCGGCGGCGAAGGCCAAATTCGAGAGCGGCGAGGCCATACCTCTGGATGTCACCAGCTCCCTGGTTTATCCGGCGGTGAGTCATCGAATCAAGGGTGCGATCCGGATCGCGCCCGAGCCGATTGTTCGGGGATTGGAGTCCGCCCGGCCGGTCGACCACATCCTGCAGCACCTCGGGGGGTTGCCCCCTGATCGGGAGATCGTCGCCTACTGCACCTGACCCGACGAAGGCACCAGCGCCCGTGTGGCGCAATTCATCTGGCAGCAGGGGCGGCAGGCCTGGGCGTTGCGAGGTGGCCTGGCCGCCTGGCGGGCGGCGGGTTACCCGATGGAAGCCAAGGCCGCGACGCCGGCGCCGGCGTCAGACGAAGAATGCCCCGACTGCCACGAGGAAGTCGGGGCTCATGTTGCCTGACGGTCGCCGACTCAGTCGGTTAGCTCGTAGACAACGGCGACATCCACGGTCACGTTGATCTGGCCCGCCTGCACGGGTCCACCACCGCCTCCGCCGCAGCCGCCGCCATAGCAGGGGGTCGCCGCCGAACCATTCGAGACGATCTCGGAGACGGAAAGTACCTTGCCCAGGTGGCGGCCTGCGAGGCCAGCCCACTCCTTAGCGCGCGCAGCTGCGGCAGTCATCGCCGTCTGGCGCGCGCCCTTCAGTTGCGTCGTGTTATCGCTCAGCTGTAAGGAGATACCGTTGAGCTGGATGTCATCACCCACCGCATGCTGCGCCGCCGCGATGACCGTGCCAACGTTGGCGATATGGTGGATCTTGACGTTGACCTGGTTGTAGGCGCGATAACCGGTGACGGCGTAGCCATTCGACTCCTGGTTGATTCCCAATCCCGTCGTCTGGATATCGATGTCCTGCACGCCCTGCCCCTTGATCGCGTTCAGCAGCGCCGTCATCTCGCTGTTGGCGGTGTTCATGGCGTCGCCGGTGCTGCCGCGCTTGACCGATACGCCGAGACTGATCAAGGCGTTGTCCGGCGTCGCATTCTGCGTCCCTTCGCCGACCACGGTGACCGTGTCGCGCGGCCCGGCGACGCTGCCGGCCCCGACCGCCGCTGTTGGCGCGGCACCGCCGGCGCCGGCTCGTACGGCCACGGCCGTGACCGCCGCGGCGACGATCGCGATCAGCGCGCCGATTCCGAGCAAGCCGCCTCGAGTGACAAGCGTTCCCCTTCGCATGCGCATAATGTCGTCCTCCATTGATGAATCGTGGATAAATCTGCCGCTAAAACGCCACCTCCGTGGAAACGGTTACACCTAGCCGAACAGGCAGGATTCCTCCTCGCCGTCTGCCTGAGGACATGAAACGCCGAACGCGATAGGTTTGCGGCGTGGCAATCCTGTCGGATGTTTCGCGCGAGATCGCTGCCCTGATCGAACGGTGCGGTCCAAGCGTCGTGACGGTCGATGCCCGTCGCGGGCGAGCAGCGACCGGCGTCGCCTGGGGAGACAATGTCGTGCTCACGGCGGCGCACACGCTGGAACACGAGGACGAGATCAAGGTGCTCGCCGGCGACAGTTCGATGGCGGCCTCCGTCGTCGGCCGCGATCCAGGTACGGATCTGGCAGTCCTCAAGGTCGAAGGGCTGTCCACGCCGGCCGCTGCCCGGGCTAAGAGTGCCGATGTGCGCCCGGGTCAGCTGGTCCTTGCTGTCGGCCGGCCGGGACAGCTCCAGGTCACGCTCGGCATCGTCAGCGGAATGTCCGGCGCCTACCGCAGCTGGCGAGGCAGCCAGGTCGAACGCCTGATCGAAACGACCGCCGAACTCTTGCCTGGGTTTTCGGGTGGCCCACTCCTCGATGCCGAGGGCCGGCTGATCGGGATCAACAGCTGGAACTTCGGGCGTGGCCTCAGCCGCGCGCTTCCGATCGAGACGGTGGAACGTGTTGTCGAAAGCCTTCGCACCCATGGGCGGATTCGACGTGCCTACCTCGGTGTCGGCACCCAGCCCGTGCGGCTGGCCGATGCCCTTGCCACGCAGCTCGGCCAGGCGACGGGCCTGCTCGTGGTCACGGTCGAGCCGGGCGGACCGGCGGCAAACGCCGGATTCCTGCAAGGGGACACCATTGTGAGCATCGACGGCGGTCCCGTTCGCCAGCTGGATGACCTCTTCAATGCGGTGCGGCGACTGGAGGTCGGCAGCACGCACACGCTGCGCGCCATCAGGGCTGGCGAGGTCAAAGACCTTCGCGTGACCGTAACCGAGCGTGCTCCGTAAGTAGGGATTGTTCGAACGCCGCGGCCGAGGGGTAGGCTAGTTCCAGGGGAATCGCCCCGGACGAAAGGAGGCCTCCACTAAATGGCAAAGACGCAGGTCTGTACCCACCTCGACCAGATCAGGAACCCGAAGCCGAAGTCGAAGGGTTGCGAAGAGTGCCTGAAGATAGGGGACACCTGGGTCCATCTGCGGCTGTGCGAAAGCTGCGGACACGTCGGCTGCTGCGATTCATCGAAGAACAAGCACGCCACCAAGCATGCGAGGGCGACCGGCCATCCCGTCATCAAGTCCTTCCAGCCGGGCGAGGACTGGTTCTACTGCTACGTCGACGACGTCATGTTCGAGCTCTAGGCTGCCAGCGTCCCCTCGGACTCCGGCGTCTTGATCTCGATGACTTCGCCGAAGCGGTGGACGGTCTCGATGGCGTCGTAGAGCGCGACGGCCCTTTCCATGGGGATGAGCTCGGTGATCTTCAGGTAGTAGCTGCGGCCCTCCGGCCACACGAGCGTCGGGACCCCGAAAACCCCGCGCCGAACTGCCTCGGCGTGCTCGCGAGCGAGCGTCGAAAAGTCTGTGCGCTTCAGATCCTCTTCCCAGCGAGCCAGGTCGAGACCGGCGCGTTCCGCAGCCAGGCGGTGGGTCGCGTGGTCGTCAACGGCTCGATGGTCCTCGTGGCGAGCCCGCTGCAGTGCCAGGCGGAAGCGGTCGCCCGCCTCGGCACCCTGCGCCCGGGCCGCGGTTGCCGCCAGAAAGGCGGGAATCCCCTTGGCCGTTGGATTCCGCTCCCATACCGGCGGCTGGCCGGCGCCCTCCCGCGCTTCGTGGTTCTGGCTGAGTGAGAAAAAGCGAAACTCCGGCCGGATCCGGCCCGCCTTCGCCACGTCGGCCAGCCACATCGCGCCTCGGTACGCCCAGGGGCAGAGGAAGTCGATGTAGACGGTGGGCTCGCTCGTCCTCACACTCTCGAGTGTACGGTCTTTGACGGCGCAACCTTTGGCATGACGTCGCTTTCGAATCGATGCAGCGGCTCCAGGTCGTAGGGGATCCCAGGAATGTAGACGAGGACGTAGTCAATGCCGGCGTCGATCAGGCGCTGAATCCGCTCCGCGATCCGATCGGCATCCGCGACCAGGCCGCCTTCGGGGGCAAATTCTTCGAGCGATTTGGTCCCGCGTAGCCGGCCGGTCGCCCGGTTGGGATCGGCCCCCTTGTCGATGACAAAGGCGCCGACCGTACAGGACTTGATGATGTCGTCATAGGGGCGACCGACATCCTCGCAGTGCTGGCGTAGCACGGACAGCTTGTGCTTGATGACCTCGGGGTCCGCCTCGATGTTGCAGGCGTCCCCGAACTGCGCCACCAGCTTGAGGGTGACCTTTTCTCCGGAACCGCCGATCCAGAACGGCGGATGCGGTTTCTGAACGCCCTTCGGCTCGTTGATCGGCCGATCGATCGTGTAGTACTGGCCCTTGAACGTGGGGTAGTCCTCGCTCCACATGCGGTGGATGATCTCGCAGGCCTCTTTGAACATCGCCATCCGGACCTTGAGCTCGGGAAACCCATAGCCATACGCGCGCCACTCGTGCTCGTACCAGCCGGCGCCGAGCCCAGCATTCAGGCGCCCGTGGCTGGCGACGTCCACGGTCGAGGCGATCTTCGCGTACAGCGCGGGGTTGCGATAGCCGTTGCAGCCGACCATCTGTCCGACCCTGACGCGCTTCGTGTCGCGCACCAGCGTCGAGGTGATCGTCCAGCATTCGAACGTCGCTTCCAGCTCGGGCCGCGGGACGGTGTGAAAGTGGTCATAAACCCAGATCGAGTCCCACGGCCCCTTGTCCGCGGCCTGGGCGGCTCGCGTCATCGCCTCGTACTTTTCGATCGGATCCTTGATCTGGACGAGGTCCATGTGCCAGCCTTGGGGCACAAAGACGCCGAACTTGAGGGCCATAAAAGGAGTTTAAGGACGATGGCGGTCGAGGTGCATTGCACCCCGGAAGGCGACGGCTATCGCTGCGCGGTGACCGTCTCGGATGGTCGGTCATCGACGCGTCATGCGGTGCTGGTCACAAAGCGCGACTTCGACCGCTGGAGTCGCGGCCGCTCGGCAGAGACGCTGGTGAAAGACAGCTTCGAATTTCTTCTTGAGCGCGAGCCGAAGGCGTCGATTCTCGAAGAGTTCGATCTCTCGGTGATCAAGCGCTATTTCCCGGACTACGACGGCGCGACCAAGGCCTGATCGGCGCCCACTTTCAGATGCGGAAACGCAAGTCGTGACAGCATCGCCTATAACAGCGTCATGGCTTCAGCTCAACCGATCGACGATCTGGTTCGCCAGGCGCTGAGTCGTCCCCAATCCGTGATCGACATCACCACCACTGGCCGCAAGAGCAAGCATCCGCGCCGGATTGAGATCGTGATCCACAACATCGACGGTCACCTCTATATCAGTGGTCAGCCGAGGCGCGAGCGTCGGAGCTGGCTCGCGAACCTGGACGCGAATCCAGACTTCACGGTCCATCTCAAGCGGGGTGTGCGCGCCGACCTGCCGGCAAGGGCTCGCGAGGTCACCGATCCAGCCGAGCGCCGCAAAGTGCTCGAGGGCGTGGCCCGCCACTGGAACCGGCATGACGTCGACACGATGGTGCAGTACAGCCCGCTCGTCGAAGTTACGTTACAAGCCCGCTGAGAAGGGCTAACGCTCCCGCTTTAACGAAGCAGGTGTCCGGTCTTTTCCGTGTTGTATCCGGTAGGAGGGATTCTCAAATGACGGGCCGGGTCTTTTTTGCCATGCTCACCTTCGTCGTGATCATCGGTGGCATTATGTGGTTCCTGGTGTTACCTGCCGTAAGCGGGGTGCCCAAACCCTCGCTGCCCTAAGGCAGAACCGGATGCCG